>NZ_JBYNTS010000003.1:0-383275 GCF_057784975.1 Novosphingobium sp. DS6-6
CGGACTGTCCCCGAACTCTGGGATGCCATTCGCGATGCGCTGCCACGCTTCACACCCCACGAATGCACAAATTACTTTATCGCAGCAGGTTATGAGCCAGAGTGATCGGAATCTGCTCTAGATCAGGCCAGCCAATGGGCTCGACGGATCGGCATAGCGGCGCGTGGCCATGCGCCCGGCCAGATAGGCATCGCGCCCGGCTTCCACCGCCGCTTTCATCGCCCGGGCCATGCGGATCGGGTCTTTCGCTTCGGCAATGGCGGTGTTCATCAGCACCCCGTCGCAGCCCAATTCCATGGCGACGGCGGCATCGCTCGCCGTGCCCACGCCGGCATCGACCAGCACCGGCACCTTTGCGCCTTCCACGATCAGGCGGATCATCACCTTGTTCTGGATGCCCAGGCCCGAACCGATCGGCGCGCCCAGCGGCATGATCGCCACGGCGCCGGCTTCTTCAAGCTGCCGCGCGGCGATCGGATCGTCGGCGCAATAGACCATCGGCAAAAAGCCCTCGCGTGCCAGCACTTCGGTGGCGCGCAGGGTCTCGCGCATGTCGGGATAGAGCGTGCGCGCTTCGCCCAGAACTTCCAGCTTGACCAGGTCCCAGCCGCCCGCCTCTCGCGCCAGGCGCAGCGTGCGAATGGCCTCTTCGGCCGTGAAGCAGCCGGCGGTGTTGGGCAGGTAGGTGACTTTCCGGGGATCGATGTAGTCGGTCAGCATCGGCGCCTTGGGGTCCGACACGTTCACCCGGCGCACGGCCACCGTCACGATTTCCGCGCCCGATGCGGCAAGGGCGGCGGCATTCTGGGCAAAGTCCTTGTACTTGCCCGTGCCCACGATCAGGCGCGAACGGAACGTGCGGCCGGCAACCGTCCAGGTGTCGTCGCCCGCGGCCACGTCGGCTTCTCCGCCGCCGACGAAATGGACGATCTCCAGCACGTCTCCCTCGCCCAGTGCTATGGTGCCCAAGGTGGAGCGCGGCACGATATCGCCATTGCGTTCCACCGCGACTTTCGCGGGATCGAGTTCCAGCGCGCGCACCAGATCGGCAATGGTGCCAGGCGCGACGCGGCGCGGCTCGCCATTGAGCGTTATCGCAAGGGTGGGCGGCGTATGCAGGTTGGTGGCCATGGCCCGTGCTTTAACGCGGGAGGCGCGCCATGCAAGACTTCAGCGCAAGGCTTCAGCAGGCGTTGCGGCGGATGTTGACGACATGCGCGGTGGCGACCATCAGCACGCCGCCGATCGTCAGTACCGATTCGGCCGGGCCATGGTCCACCAGCACCGCCGCGCTCATCAGCGCCAGCCCGGCAGCGCCCAGCCCCAGCGGCAGGCGATGGCCATGGCGCAGCGCGCCCAGCCCGATCGTTGCCGCGCCCACCGCGATTGCCAGGACCAGACCGATACGATGCACTGCGGGATCGAGCAGCACGCCGCCCCCCAAACCCAAAATGCCGACCAGGAAAAGCCCGGCCAGGCAATGGATCATGCACAGACCCGATAGCAGCACGCCGAAACGGTCGAGCCGGCTGCGCAGGAGAAGAAGGGCCTGGTTCATGGGTCCGGCATATATGTAACGTTGTAACATCGTTCAAGCGCTTTGCGCCGGTATGCCCCTCAAGGCCGTCCGCTCCAATTGCCACTTGCACCGCCGCCCGCGTGGACGCATGAGGCCGGGGCATGACGGCACTCAAACCTGCTCCGCGCGCACTTGTCCGCTGGTTGATGGTCGTGGCGGTCATGATCGTGGCGATCGTGGTGGTGGGCGGCATTACCCGGCTGACCGAATCGGGCGTTTCGATTACCGAATGGAACGTCGTTTCGGGAACGCTGCCGCCGTTGACGCAGGCCCAATGGCAGGCGCAGTTCGATGCCTATCGCCAGACGCCGCAATATACCCTGGTCAACGGCCCGGCGGGGATGACGCTGGCGACGTACAAGTTCATCTTCTTCTGGGAATGGGTTCACCGCCTGCTGGCCCGCACGATCGGCGTGGCCTTTGCGGCGCCGCTCGCCTGGTTCTGGCTGCGCGGGCAGATCCCCGCCGGATACAAGCCGCGCCTGCTGGCGCTTCTGGCGCTGGGCGCCTTGCAGGGTGCGGTGGGATGGTGGATGGTCAAATCCGGTATCGTCCACGACGTGAAAGTAAGCCACTATCGCCTGGCCACGCATCTGGCCGTGGCGCTGTTCACGCTGGCCGGGATCGTGTGGACCATGCTGGATCTGCGTGCGCTGTCCCGGGGGCAGGCTCGTGCGCGCCTGACCGGCCTCGGCGCCCTGGCCCTTGCCATGCTGGCGCTGCAACTGGTCTATGGCGCTTTCCTGGCGGGGCTTCGCGCCGGGGTCGTGGCCGGGGCAGGCTGGTTTTCATGGGATGCCTGGCCACTGATGCAGGGCAGCTTCTATCCCGAAGGCGTCGCCTGGGCGCGGGGCGCCATGGCCACGCTGACCAGCGATCCCTATCTCGTGCATTTCCTGCACCGCTGGTGGGCCTGGGCAGTGGCCGCGGTTCTGGTGGTCATGGCGCGCACGCTGCGCCGCGCCGGGCAACGGCCCGTTTCGATTGCCATCCATGCCGCTTTCGGCACGCAGATTCTGCTGGGCATCGCCACGGTCTATAGCGGCGTGTCGCTCTGGCTGGCCGTGCTGCACCAACTGGGCGGCGCGGTTCTGCTGATCTGTACGGTATGGGGCGCCCATGCCCTGGGCCGCCGGGGCCAGGCCGCCTGACGAACGCGAACGGACCCGCAATGCGCCTCACGAGATAGAGCGGTATCATTTTACCTCTCCGCAAAGGCGCGGTTTGCTTGACTCTCGGGGTGATTTGCAACAAAGGCGCGGTTCTTCACCCCGTTTTGCGCCACGTCGGCGCGTGATGGGGTAAACCCATCATCAGGGAACCGAACCAGCCATGAAGGCTCTCAGCAAGGTCACCCGGTCGATCAAGCCGGCCGAGGTGGAAAAGAAATGGCATCTGATCGATGCCGAAGGCCTGGTGGTCGGCCGTCTGGCCGTCGTCATCGCCAACCATCTGCGCGGCAAGCACAAGCCCAGCTTCACCCCCCACGTCGATTGTGGCGATCACGTTGTCGTGATCAATGCCGACAAGGTGCGCCTCACCGGCAACAAGCTCAAGGCCAAGACCTATTACAAGCACACCGGCTATGCCGGCGGCATCAAGGAAGTGACCGCAGACAAGGTTCTGGGCGGTCGCTTCCCCGAACGCGTGCTGGAAAAGGCGGTCGAGCGCATGATCCCGCGCGGTCCGCTCGGTCGCGCCCAGATGCGCGCCCTGCATCTCTATGCCGGCACCGAGCATCCGCACGGTGGCACTCAGCCGGTGGCGCTCGACGTCGCCTCGATGAACCGCAAGAACAAGGTGGGTGCCTGATCATGGCCGATAACGACACCGTCTCGAGCCTGGCCGACCTCAAGAGCCTGACGTCCGCCGCTCCCGCTGCCGCTGCACCCGCCGTTGAAGGCGATGCGCCGGTTGCCCCTGCCGCTCCGCCGGCCCCGCTGCGCGATCGCGAAGTCGATGCTTATGGCCGCGCCTATGCCACCGGCCGCCGCAAGGACGCCGTCGCTCGCGTGTGGCTCAAGCCCGGCAGCGGCAAGATCGTGGTCAACGGCCGCGATCAGGAAGTGTACTTCGCCCGCCCGACCCTGCGCCTGGTGATCAACCAGCCGTTCCAGGTGGCCGGCCGCGAAGGCCAGTACGACATTGTCGCCACGGTCAAGGGTGGCGGTCTGTCGGGCCAGGCCGGCGCCGTGAAGCACGGCATCGCCCAGGCGCTTTCGAAATTCGAACCCGCCCTGCGCGGCGCGGTGAAGGCCGCCGGCTTCCTCACCCGCGACAGCCGCGTGGTGGAGCGCAAGAAGTATGGACGCGCCAAGGCCCGCCGCAGCTTCCAGTTCTCCAAGCGCTAAGCGCGACTGGCCGAACGTTCGTGGAAAAGGGGCTGCCCGAAAGGCGGCCCCTTTTTCTGTCACAGACGCGGGGGTGTGCCAGGGTGCAGATATGATCGTTACCCAACGCCTCGCGCTTCGCCACGCCCGCGCTGCGGATGTGGCAGACATTCACCGCATTTTCTGCGACGAAGACGCGCTGACCTACTGGTCAGCGGCGGCGCATCGCAGCCTTGCGGAAACGGCGGCCTGGCTTCAGCCGATCCTCGATGATCCGGCCGGCAGTCGGTTCGATTATTTCATCGAATACGATGGCCGGATCGTCGGCAAGCTGGGCTGCTGGAAAGTGCCCGAAATCGGCTTTGCCTTGAACCGCGCATACTGGGGGCAGGGCATCGCGGAAGAGGCGCTGCGCGGCTTCATCGCGCACATGAAAGAAGCGCGCGCGTGCGATCATCTGCTGGCCGATATCGACCCCCGCAATCATCGATCGCGCAAGCTGCTGGAAAAATGCGGTTTCACACATGCCGGATTTGCGCGGGATACGATGCAGACGCATATCGGATGGTGCGACAGCGCCTATTTCCGGCTTGATCTCTAGCCGGCGATCAAAGCAGCTTTTCCCCCCGGGGCCAAGCGCTCTCAGGCAGGCGGCAGAGCCGCCCCGCCGCCCAGCGAGGCGAGCAGGACCACAAGTTCGGTCTGGCGCGTCACGCCGGTCTTGGCAAAGATATGCTTGAGCTGCGTGCGCACCGTGGCCGGGGAAGCGCTGTGGCGCGCGGCGATTTCGGCCGGTGACAGCCCCTGCGCCACGGCCCGCGCGACGCGGGCTTCGGCCGGGGTCAGATCGAACAGTGCGCGGATCAGATCGGCACCGGGCAGGCTGGGATTTCCCGCCCCCGCAAGGATCGCCACGGCCCCGGCGCTGGCAAAGGCATCGCGCGCCAGGCCCCGCATGGGCACGATATGCAGGGCATGGAGCGCGGCGCCGGTGGCATCGCGCAAAGGCAGCGAGCAGCCGCTGCCATCGTGGCGCAAGCGGGCCAGTGCCTGGCGCAGCAGCACGTCGCACCGGGCATCCACCGCGCGCAACAGGCCCGCGCGTTGCGTCACGATGCGATCCATGGCCTTGGCCAGCAGGCCGTTCATCGCTTCGATCCGCCCTGCCGGATCGATCACCGCCGCCGCCACGCTGATCAGTTCCAGCGCGCTGACCGCGGCCATCACGCGCTGCATGCGCAATTGCGCGCTCAAGGCCAGGGCGCGCGCCAGATGCGGGCGCAGTGTATCGAGCTGGCGCGCCGCCGCGCGCGAGGCGGCATGCCCGGAAAAGCCCTCGATCGCCAGGATCAGCCCGTCGTCGCCCGCCCCCTGGATCACCGTGGCCGCGCCCGCGTCGGCACCATGGGGCACGAGAAACTCGCGGTAGATCGGCAATGTCGCCAACTCATGCGCACTGTGCATGTCACTGTCGGTCAGGAATCCGGGATAGTCGCAGCGTTCCAAGAGCCGGTCGATGCGGGTGTTCTGTGCCTGATAGCCGCGCTGTTCAAATTCGTCGGTCAGGCGGCGCACGCTTTCGGTTGAGACGATCGCCACGCCTTCCGGCCCGAACCGGATCAGATTGCTGCCCAGGGCGCCCACGCGCTCGGCCAGGTCCTGCAAGACCACGGGCCAGCGTTCGGGCAGAGCCGCCGCTTCATAGATACCCCCGATCAATCCCGCGTCGAACATGCCTGGTGCGCCCCACCTGTCGCTCCCCGGGAACGGCCTATCGCAGTTCTTGGAAATCGAACAGGGGATGCGTGGCGGAGGCCGTCCAGTTTTGCGCCATCCTGGCCGATCGGTTCAGAAACCGCGTTCATCCAGATAGGTGCGGAACGCGGCAATGCCGGCGGGGACGTCGGCACGGCCGAAGCCGATGCGGAAACGGTCGGTCGGCACCGGCCCCAGCGCGGAACGATAGATGCCCGAAGGCAGCAGCAGCACGCCGGCCTTCGTCACCAGATCCTCGCAGAACGCATCGACGGTGCCCGGCCCGTGCCAGCGCGGATAGCCGACGCAGCCCCCGTCCGGGCGCGTCCATGTGAACAGGTGGGGGTAATCGGCAAAGAAGGCATCGAGCACGGCAAGATTGGCGCGCACCAGCGCATTGTTGCGGGCCACGATGCGATCGCCGGCGCGCAGGGCGATCACGGCCAGAGCCTCGCTCGGCGCTGCATTGCAGATTGACAGGTAATGCTTCATCCGCTCCATGCGCGCGAGCAGATCGGCGTCCTGGCAGGCGATCCAGCCGATGCGCAGGCCAGGCAAACCATAGGCCTTGGACAGCACGTTGAGCGAAACCCCGCGTTCATAGATATCCGCGACTTGCGGCAGGTGCCGTGCCGGATCGGGGCCAAGCAGACGATAGACCTCGTCGCTGAACAGCCAGATGCCGTGTCGGCGGCACAGGGCCACCAACCCGTCGAGCGTGGCGCGATCGGGGATGCAGCCAGTGGGATTGTGCGGGAAGTTGATCGAAATCAGCCGCGTGTTGGGGCGCAGGGCATCGGCAATGCGATCGAGATCGAGGCGCCAGCCATTGGCGGGATCGAGCGGCACGCCGGTAACCGCACAGAGCGACAGCGGCACGGCTTCGGCCGCCTGGTAGTTGGGCGTGATCACGATGGCATGATCGTCTGCCCCCAGCAGCACGTGGTTGGCCACATAGATGCCTTCTTCCGCACCGGCAAAGCACAGCACGTTGTCCGGCGCCATGGCATCATAAGTCCGGGCGATTTCGGCGCGCAGGACGGGCGCCCCGAACGTTTGCGTATAGCCCAGCCAGTGCGTGTCGAACGCGGCGGCATCGGCGGGGTCGGCCATGTCGAGCAGCGCCCGCACCGTCATGCTTTGCGCGTCGGACGCGGTGAGGTGATGGCGCGCCGCGAATTCCCAGTGCGAGAAATAGGTTTCGAGGCGGAAATCGGGCAGGTTCATGGGCATGATCAGTTGCCGAGGGCAACAACGCCGCCGGTCGAGCCAAACCCCCCTTGCCCGCGTGCGGTGTCGTCCAGCGCGTCGACTTCCAGCCAGCTGCCGCGCACCACCGGTGCAATCACCAGCTGCGCCACGCGGTCGCCGCGGCGGATCGAAAAGCTGTCGGCGCCATGGTTGATCAGGATGACTTTCAGTTCGCCGCGATAGTCGCTGTCGATCGTGCCGGGCGCATTGGGCACCGAAATCCCGTGCTTGAGCGCCAGGCCCGAGCGCGGCCGCACCTGGATTTCGAAACCCGGCGGAATGGCCAGCGCCAGGCCGGTGGCGACGGCATGGCGCGCACCGGGCGCCAGGTCCAGGTCTTCGGCCGCAACCACGTCCATGCCCGCGGCCCCGTCGGTGGCATAGGCGGGCAGAGGCAGGCCCTGGCCGTGCGGCAGGCGCTTGAACAGGATCGGCACCGGGGCGGCGTGGTAGGGCGTGGGATGGCCGGTCATGCTGTGGTTTCCCTGGCAAGCGTTTGCGCGATGCGGGCGACAAGGGCTTCTGCCACCTGGTCCTTGGGCAACTCGGGCAGGCTTTCCACGCCAGCGGCATCGATGATGTGCACGGTATTGGCGGCCCCGCCCATGACATCGCCCGAAACGTCGTTGGCGACGATCCAGTCCGCCCCTTTGCGCGCGCGCTTGGCCGTGGCATGGGCGATCACGTCATCGGTTTCCGCGGCAAAGCCGACGACCAGCGCCGGGCGGCGCGGGTCGCGGCACAGCCCGGCGAGAATATCGGGATTTTCCACCAGAGCCAGCGCCGGCGGCGTGCCGCTGCCATCCTTCTTGAGCTTGTGCTCCGGTGCGTCGGCCGTGCGCCAGTCGGCCACGGCCGCCACCATCACGGCGACATCGGCCGGCAAGGCAGCGTCTACGGCCGCTGCCATCTGGCGCGCGGTTTCCACGTCCACCCGCGTGACGCCGGGCGGGGTGGCCAGCGCCACCGGCCCGGCCACCAGCGTCACCCGCGCGCCGGCCCGGGCCGCAGCTGCGGCAATGGCAAAGCCCTGACGGCCGCTGGACCGATTGGCGATATAGCGCACCGGATCGATCGGTTCGTGGGTGGGCCCCGCGGTGATGAGGACATGGCGCCCCGCCAGCGCGCCCGGCACCCGCATCTTTGGCGCGGCGGCGGTACCGTGCGGCTGGATGGCGGCCCAGATCGCCGCGGGTTCGGGCAGGCGCCCGGGGCCGAATTCGCCGCAGGCCATCGGCCCCGCGTCGGGCTCCAGCACGGTAACGCCCGAGGCGCGCAGGCTGGCGACATTGCGCACCGTTGCCGCGTGCTGCCACATCCGCACGTTCATCGCGGGAACGGCGATGACCGGCTTGTCCGTCGCCAGCAGCAGCGTGGTTGCCAGATCATCGGCAATGCCGGCGGCCATGCGCGCCAGCAGATCGGCCGTGGCCGGGCACACGACCACCAGGTCGGCCTGGCGGGACAGCTGGATATGGCCCATTTCCACCTCGTTTTTCAGATCCCACAGCGTGGTATGCACGGGATTTTCGCTGAGCGCGGCAAGAGTCATCGCCGTCACGAAATGGGCGCCGCCTTCGGTGAGAACGCAGGTGACATCGCCCCCGCCCTTGCGGATCAGGCGGATCAGCTCGCAGGCCTTGTAGGCAGCGATGCCGCCGCCGACGATAAGGAGAATGCGCTGGGCTTGCATGATCCGCAGGTTGTGCCGCCTTGGCGGGACGGGCGCAAGTTCTCGTATCGGTCGTTGTCAGAAAGCGCGATCGGATCGTTCCTCCGGCGCGGCGCGCAGGCCGGCTCCGATGCGCGCGGCCAGGCGCAGGATGGCGCGTTGCGCCGGGCGCTCGATCCAACGATGCGAAGCAAAGCCGGCAGCCACGGCCGCTGCCAGGAAGAAGATCAGGAACGCCGGTTCGCGCGCGATGGCGCGGCTGCCGAGCGTGGCATCGATCAGCAGGACCAGCGCCACCTGCATGGGAAAATGCCACAGATAGATGCCATAGGACGCCTCCCCCCATTGCCGGCCGAACGCCAGGGCATTGGCCCTGTCGGCCATGTCCACCGCCAGCGCGGCAAGGAACACGGCAAAGGTGCCGGCCAGGATCGTGGCATCTTCGGCATGATAGCGCGTGGTAAGCAGCCACCCCGCCAAGGCGCAGGCCAACGCGCCGCCCACCAGCACCGGCAGCGGCATCCAGCCCTTGAGCGCGGCGGCATAGATCGCCACGCCCAGGAAGAAATAGCCGATGCAGGTCAGCACCGGTTCGTTGGGCCAGCCCAGGAAGAACAGGCGCAACACGCCCACGGCCACCGGCAGGGCAACCAGCAGGGGCGCACGGCGCAGTGCCGGCAGCAGCACCCAGAACGCGGCATAAGCAAGGATTTCGGTGGAAAGCGACCAGCTCGGCCCGTTGAACGACTGGTTGCGCTGCCAGCCCCAATAGTGCGCCAGCGGTATCGACAGCAGGAAATGCTTCAAGTCCTGCTGATGATAGATGAACGCCGTGCCGTTGATGCGGGTATAGGTGGCCTGCAGGCCCGCGACGATCACCAGCGTCAACAGATGCAGCGGCCATAGCCGCGCCACCCGCGCAAGCCAGAAACGGCGCATAGCCGTGGTGTCGGCCAGATAGACATGGGCAAAGACGAAGCCCGAAACCGCCCAGAAATACTGGACCGCCATGTGTCCGTAATCGAACAGCCAGCGCAGCGGACGATAGAGCGGGAGGACCGCCGCGCGGTCAACCTGAAAGCCATAGCCGACCGGCGGCACGAAGAAGTGCTGGTAATGCCAGAACAGCACGAAAAACGCGGCGGCGACGCGCGAAAGATCAAGCGCGTTGAAATGGCGCTTGGCCAGCCGCAGGCCGGGGCGCGGAGCAGGACGGGCGGGCTGGTTCACGGATGGCGGGGCCAGTCGCGATCGGGCGGAGGGCGATGATCGCCCAGCGCCTGGATGCCCAGCGCCTGGATGCCCAGCACGGCGGCTGCGCCAAGTGCCGCGGCGATCAGCAGCCCGCCCCAGCCGGCGTCACGTGCGGCCGGATCGCGGCGTTTGCGCTCCCACATCAGGTCCACGTGCGGCAGAGGCGGCGCTTCGGGCGCGCCACCCTTGGGCGGAAAGCGTTCCTCGATCCGGCGGATCAGCGCGGGCACGCGCAGCAGCGTGGCGGCATCGTCCTGCAGGCGCTGGGCGATGGCGGCTTCCGGTCCCAGCTCGTCGCGGATCCAGTTGCGCACGAACGGCGCCGCCGTTTCCCACATGTTGATATCGGGATCGAGCTGCCGCGCGATCCCTTCGACCATCACCATCGTCTTTTGCAGCAGCAGCAGATGCGGCTGGGTCTGCATGTCGAAATCGCGGGTAATGGCAAACAGCCCGTCGAGCATCTGCCCCACCGAAAGGTCCTTCACCGGGCGTCCGCGCATCGGCTCGCCCACCGCGCGCAGGGCCGTGGCGAATTCGTCGACCGAATGATAGGTCGGCACGTAGCGCGCTTCGAAATGGATTTCGGCCACGCGCTTGTAATCGCCGGTGGTGAGGCCATAGAGAATTTCGGCCAGCCACTGCCGCGCCTGCCGGTCGATCCGCCCCATGATGCCGAAATCGATCGCGGTGATCGTGCCGTCGGCCTCGACGAACAGATTGCCCTGGTGCATGTCGGCATGGAAATAGCCGCCGCTGATCGCCTGGGTCAGGAATGCCAGCACCAGCCGGGCCGCCATCTCCTTGCGATCGTGCCCGGCCGCGTCGATCGCGGCCAGATTGCTGATCTTGATCCCGTCGATCCAGTCGAGCGTCATTACCCGGCCGTTGGTGCGGTCCCAGTCGATGCCGGGCACGCGATAGCCGGGAAAGGCGTGCATGGCATCGGCCAGTTCCGAGGCGCTGGCCGCCTCGCGCCGCAGATCGATTTCCCGCGCGGTCCATCGCTTGAAATTGGCAATCACCAGGCGGGGGCGCAGGCGGCCGGCTTCCCCGCCCAGCGCTTCGAGGTGAGCAGCAGCCCACTCATAGGTTTCGATATCGCGCGCCAGCTTTTCACGCACGCCGGGGCGCAGCACTTTCACGGCCACCTTGCGGCCTTCGATCGTCCAGGCCTGATGCACCTGCGCGATCGAGGCGGCGCCCACCGGCTCGGGATCAAAGCGTGCGAACAGGCTTTCCAGCGGCCGTTCGAAGCTGGTTTCGATCTCGCGCCGGATCAACGCGAAATCCACGGGCGGCAGCTTGTCCTGCAAGGCCAGCAGATTGCGTGCGGCTTCCTCGCCCACCAGATCGGGCCGGGTGGCGAGAGTCTGTCCCAGCTTGATCGCGGCCGGGCCGATCGCCCGGAAAGCGCCGGCATAGTCGGGCACGACAGGCTGGCGGGTGCCCAGGCGGGCCATGCGGCACAGCCGGCGGACCTGCGCGGGCGTGTTGGGGCTTTCTTCCAGCAGGCGCAGCGCACCATGGCGTGCCAGGGTGCGGCCCCAGCCAAGCAGGCGGCGGATATGGGTGACGGGACGGGTCAAGGCAATCGCCGCTCTTTCAGACCTTCCAGCCGGAATGAATGGCGACCAGGCCACCCAGGATCGGCTCGACTTTGGTGTGGCGGAAACCGGCCGCTTTGATCATGTCTTCGAAATCGTCCATCCCGGGAAAGCGGCGGATCGATTCCACCAGATAGCGATAGGAATCGGCGTCGCCGGCAATGGCCTTGCCGATTCGCGGCACCAGCTTGTGCGAGTAGGCGTCATAAAGCTCGGCAAAGCCGGGCCACTGCGTCGTCGAGAATTCCAGGCAGAAGAACCGCCCGCCGAATTTGAGCACGCGATGGGCTTCGGCCAGGGCGCGGTCGATCCGCGTCACGTTGCGGATGCCGAACGCGATCGTATAGGCATCGAAAAAGCGATCGCCGAATGTCAGGTCCTCGGCATTCTGGCACGACCATACCAGGCCGTCGATGCCGCGCTGCATCGCGCGCTCGATGCCCACGTCCAGCATGTCCTGGTTGATGTCGGACACGGTGATCGCGGCGCCTTCGCGCGCCATGCGGAACGCGATGTCGCCGGTGCCGCCGGCCATGTCGAGGATCTGTTCGCCCGCGCGCGGTTTGACCCGGGCGACGAAGCGATCCTTCCACAGGCGGTGCATGCCCGCCGACATGGCATCGTTCATCACGTCGTACTTCCTGGCGACGTTGGAAAACACGGCGCCCACGCGGGCGGTCTTTTCTTCTGGGGTGACGTCCTCGTAACCGAAGGACACGCTTTCCGGGCTGGTCATGGATCAGGGCTTTAATGAGGAATTGCCGCAGGCGCAAAGCATGATAGCAGGGCGTCACTATGCCCGAACTGCCGGAAGTTGAAACCACCGTGCGCGGCCTGGCGAGCGTTCTTGCGGGCCAGACCATTTCCCGCGTGACCACACGCCGCGCCGATCTGCGGCGCCCTTTTCCGCCAGACCTCGCCCAGGCCTTGACCGGCGCCCGGGTCACCGGTCTTTCGCGCCGCGCCAAATACGGGCTGGTCCACACCGATCGCGTGCGCACCATGGTGTTTCACCTGGGCATGTCGGGGCGCTGGCGAATCGATCCCGGCGACATCGGCCGGCACGATCACCTGGTACTGGAAACCGGGCATGGCCATGTCATCGCGCTCAACGATCCGCGCCGCTTCGGCGCGGTCGATCTGGTCGATGACGCGGCGCTCGATGCCTGGCCGGCCTTTGCCGCGCTGGGGCCTGAACCGCTGGGCCCGGACTTGAGCGCCGCGCATCTGGCACAGGCCTTCAAGGGGCGGGTGGCGGCGATCAAGCTCATGCTGCTCGACCAGCGCGTCGTCGCGGGGCTCGGCAACATCTATGTCTGCGAGGCATTGCACCGGGCGCGCATCCATCCGGCACGCCCGGCGGGCTCCGTTTCGCTGCCCGCGCTGCGCCGGCTGGTGCCGGAAATCCGCGCCGTGCTGGAAGAATCGATCGCGGCCGGCGGTTCCACGCTGCGCGACTATGCCCGGCCCGATGGCGAACTGGGCTATTTCGCCAAGGACTGGCGGGTCTATGGCCGCGAAGGCGATCCCTGCGCCTGCGGGCACGGGGTAGCCCGGGTGGTGCAGGGCGGCCGCTCCACTTTCTTTTGCCCGGAATGTCAAAAGTAACGCCCACCTGAATAAATTGTCTTTACTGCACAATGTGGTAAAAGGCGGTATCGGGAAGGGGCACTGCCTTGGTCGGATCGTTGTCTCATCGCATCGTGCTGCTGTGTGCGGCACTGGCGGGGCTTATCGCGGTCATGGCCTGCGCCTTGCTTGCCGTGACGATGCAGATGCACGGCAATCTCGGCTGGCTCGACCATTCCTCGCGCGTGTTGCGCACGGCCAACCATGCCTTGAGCAGCCTGCGCACGGCCGAGTCGGGCCAGCGCGGTTTCACGCTGACAGGCAATTCCGATTTTTCCCGCGCCGTGGCGCCCGCGCTCGATACCGCCCGGTGCGATGCTGCCGAACTCGTGGCGCTTACCGCCGATAATCCGGCGCAGCACGAACGCGCCCGGCAGTTGCAGGGCCTGGTCGACGTGCGCGCCAGCCAGCTGGGCGCGGCGGCGCGCCTGGCGCAGGACGGTGCTTTCGATCAGGCCCGGGCCTCCATCGCCAGCGGGCGCGGCCTGGCGCAGATGCAACTGGTGGAAGCCAAGGTCGGCGATCTGCTGCTCGACGAACGCGCGCTGGCGGTCGCGCGGATGGATGCGGTGGAAAGCCTGCTGCGCGCGATCCGCTGGCTGGTCATTCTGGGGACGCCGCTGACGCTTATGATGGTCGCTTTGGTCGCGCGATCGCTGGTCCGGCGCATCGGCCGCCCTGTGGGGGATATGCTGGCGGTAATGGGCGAACTGGGTGCGGGTCAGCGCCAGGCGCGCATCACCGGGCAGATGGGCTCGACCGAGTTCGAGCGGCTGGCCAGCGGGTACAATGCCATGGCCGACGAGTTGCAGCGCGCGGTGGCCAGCCAGGCCGAGGCTGGCGAACGTCTCAAAGCCGCCAATGCCGCGCTCAGCCACAATGCCGATACCCTGCGCGAACGGGGCGAGGTGATCGAGATCCTGGGCGGCATGGCCCACCGCATGCAGGCCGCGCGCACCGACGATGAACTGACCACGATCATCGGCCTGTTCGTGCCGCGCGTCTTGCCGCAGATCCCCGGCGCCTTGTTCGTGCACAACAATTCACGCAACCTGCTGGTGCCCACGGTCACCTGGGGCGGGCTGGACGTAGCGCGCGCGGGCTTTGCGCCCGAAGACTGCTGGGCGCTGCGCCGGGGGCAAAGCCATTTCGTGGACGAGGCAGGATCCGACGTCGTCTGCGCCCATGTCGGCACGCAGGCCGATCACTATCACTGCGAGCCCTTGCTCGCCGGGGGCGAAGTGATCGGGGTGCTTTATCTCAGGGGCATGATCGGCACCGAAAACCGCTTTCGCCTGGCGGTGCTGAGCGAAAACATCGCCTCGGCACTCGTCAACCACCGCCTGCAGCGCGGCCTGCGCGAACAGACCATCCGCGATCCGCTGACCGGCCTGTTCAACCGGCGCTATCTCGAAGAAACGCTGGCGCTGGAAATGGCCCGCGCCGCGCGTTCGGGCGCACCGCTGACCGTGGTGATGTGCGATGTCGACCATTTCAAGCGCTTCAACGACGATTTCGGCCACGATGCGGGCGACAGGGTCTTGCAGATGGTGGCGGCCGAACTGCGCCGCCGGTTTCGCGAAGGCGATGTGGTCTGCCGTTTCGGGGGGGAGGAGTTCGTGATCATCGCCCCCGCCACCTCTGTCGAGGTACTGCGCGCCCGCGTGGAGGAAGTGCGGCAGGCGGTGGGCCTGTTGACCGTGCGGCACGACGATCGGACCTTGGGATCGGTGACGATGTCGTTCGGGCTGGCCAGCTGGAAAGCCGGCATGGATCGGGACGGCGCGGCTCTGCTCAAATCGGCCGATGCCGCGCTTTATGCCGCCAAGCGCGACGGCCGCAACCGCGTCTCTGTCGATCCGCAGGCGCAGGCGGCCTGATCGGTCGCGCGCAAACGCAGGGCCGGCAACCTTGGTGTCACGTCGAGAAGGCAGACCGCGCTCATGACCGTCCCGTTCCGTATCTGCATGACGATGACCCCGATCGCCATGGCGCTGGCAATCCTGGCCCAGCCTGCGCGGGCGGAGCCGGCAGGCAAATGCAAGGTCGAGGTGGTCGCCAGGCTTCCCGTGCTGATGGAAGGTCTGCGCGCCAGCGTTCCGGTCAGCTTCAACGGCAAGCGGTCGCGTGTGTGGCTCGACAGCGGCGCGTTCTTCAACTTCATGTCCGAGGCCAAGGCGGCCGAGCTGGGACTGAGCCTCAAACCGCTGCCTTTCGGTTTCATGATGAAAGGCATCGGCGGGAGCGTTACGCCGGCCCTTGCCGAAGTACGCGAATTCGCCATTGCCGGGACGACCTTGCGCAACGTGCAGTTCGTGGTTGGCGGCACCGACCCTGGCAACGGCTTCCTTGGGGCGAACCTGCTGGGCTTATGGGATACGGAGTTCGACCTGGCCAAAGGCGTGGTCAATATCTTCACCGAAAAAGGCTGTGACCACACCAGCATGGCCTATTGGAGCAAGGGCATGTCGGTGGGCGAAGCGCGTCTGCTGAACGGCAAGGGGCCGGAGGATCACCACATCTATGTCGAAGTGACGGTCAACGGGCGCGCGTTGCGGGCGCTGCTCGATACCGGCGCCACCACGTCGATCATCTGGCGCGAGGCGGCACAGCGGGCCGGCATCGATCTGAACGCGCCCGACGTGGTCAGCTCGGTCAAGATCGGCGGCATCGGGACCAAGCGTCGCGACAGCTGGATCGCCCGCACCAGCACGATCTCGATCGGCGGCGAAGACATCCGCAACAGCCCGATCCGCGTGATCGACAGTGCCGGCGACAAGGACGAGACCGACATGGTGCTGGGCATGGACTTCCTGCTGTCGCACCATGTCATCGTGTCCCGCCCGCAGCGCAGGCTCTATCTCACTTACAACGGCGGCCCGGTCTTTTCGGCCTCGATGGAAGGCGAACTGGGCCGCCTGCCGACCCGCGCGGAAAACATGGGCGCGGAAGAGAAGACCGCCGATCCCGCGACGGCCGACGCGATTGCGGGGCGGGCCTCCGGGCGGCTGACGCGCGGCGACGTGGACGGCGCCATTACCGATTTCACGGCCGCCATCGCGCTTGCGCCCACCAGCGCGGACCTGCTGCTTCACCGGGCACAGGCCTATACGCGCAAGGGCCGGCTGGACCTGGCGGCGAACGACATCGACGCCGCGCTGGCAATCACGCCGAACGATCACCGCCTGTTGACCCGCCGTGCGCAGATCAGGCTGGCCAAGGGCGACAAGGCCGGCGCGCGCGCCGATACCGATGCCGCGGCCGCCCATCTTCCCACGGGGTCGCTCGACGTCATGCCCGTCATGACGCTTTACGAGCGGCTGGGCGCGGCCGAACGCGGGCTGGCGCTGATCGATCCGGTGATCGCGCTGCACCGCGAGGATGCCAATTATCCGCGCCTGCTCAATGCCCGCAGCTGGAACCGCGCGCTGGCCAATGCCGATCTCGATCGCGCGCTCCGAGACGTGGAAATCGCGATTCGCAAGAGCGGCCCGCTTCCGGGCTTTCTCGACACGCGGGCCCTGGTGCAGTTCCGCCGCCAGAACTTCGCCGCCGCGATCGCTGACGAAACCGCAGCCCTTGCCAACGCGCCCAGAATGGCCGCGGCGCTTTTCGTGCGGGGCCTGGCGCGCCTTGCCAGCGGCGATATGGCCCAAGGCAAGGCCGATATCATGGCTGTACGGACGCTTCAGCCCAGGATCGACGGATACTATGCGCCTTACGGCCTCGTCGCGCCGGCACCTGAAGGGCAGGACCGGATCACAATAACTGTCCAGGCCGATGGCGACAGCGACGACGATTGAGGGGTCACGCCGCCAGCCGGCGCACCGCTTCGTCCTGCGCGATCAGCGGCAGCAGCGCTTTCATGTCAGGCCCGTGGTCCATGCCGGTCAGCGCCTGGCGCAGCGGCAGGAACAGGGCCTTGCCCTTGCGCGCCGTACTGTCCTTGAGCGCGCCGGTCAGCGCCGGCCAGGGATCGGCCCAATCGAGGTTTTGCGCCACCTGTGCCGCCTGGGCCAGGAACGCGCGGGTTTCCGCATCGAAATCCGGGGTGGCGATCGGTCCCTGGATCACCTGCCACCAATCGCCCGCCTCGGCGACATGGGCCAGATTGGGGCGAATCGCATTCCAGGCGGCTTCGCCCATCCCCTCTGGCAGGCGATCGGCCACCCGGGCAAAAGGCAGGCGATGGATCACTGCGGCGTTGACCCGCTGCAATTCCGCCTCGTCAAACCGCGCCGGCGCCCGGCCGAAATGGGCGAGATCGAAATGCGCGGCCAGTTCGCCGGTCGAAAGCGCGGGATCGACCGGATCCGAAGTGCCGAGCCGTGCAAGCAAAGCCACCAGCGCTTCGGGCTCGATCCCCGCGTCGCGCAGATCGGCGACGCCCAGCGATCCCAGGCGCTTGGACAGCTTGCCTTCGCTGCCGGTCAGCAGCGCTTCGTGGGCAAACCGCGGCGGGTTGGCGCCCAGCGCCTCGAACATCTGCACCTGCGTCGCGGTGTTCGAAACATGGTCTTCGCCGCGCAGCACGTCGGTCACGCCCATCTCGCTATCGTCGATGGCGCTTGGCAGCATGTAGAGCCACGAGCCGTCGGCGCGGCGCACCACCGGGTCGGACATCTGGCGGGGATCGAAGTGCTGCGGCCCGCGAATGCCGTCGTTCCAGGTGATCGGCCTCTCGTGATCGAGCTTGAACCGCCAATGCGGCGCTTCGCCGGCAGCAGCGCGCGCGGCATGGTCGGCTTCGGACAGCGCCAGGGCGGCGCGGTCATAGAGCGGCGGCAGCCCGCGCCCGAGCAGGATCTTGCGCTTGAGATCGAGTTCGTGAGCGGTTTCATAGCAGCGGTATAGCCGCCCCTCGGCGACAAGCTGCGCGAACGCGGCCTCGTAGATCGCGGCGCGGGCCGATTGCCGTTCCTCCCGTTCGGGGTGCAGGCCAAGCCAGGCAAGGTCGGCACGGATTGCCGCCACGTATTCCTCGCGGCTGCGCTCGGCATCGGTATCGTCGATGCGCAGCAGGAAGCGGCCGCCGTGCTTTTGCGCCAGCAGCCAGTTATGCAGCGCAGTGCGGATATTGCCGACATGCAGGCGGCCGGTGGGCGAAGGGGCAAAGCGGGTAACCACGGTCATGGCCCGCGCTATAGCGCGATTGGCGGCGAAGGCCAGCCGGGCAGCGCCGCCTAGAGCGAGACGACCAGATCGCGCCCGATCTGCGCCACGCTGGCGCAGCCGCATTGGGCCATGGCCAGTTCGAGCTCGGTGCGCAGGATGTGCAGCATATGGGCAAGGCCGGCCACGCCGCCCACGGCAAGGGCATGGAGTTGCGGCGCGCCGATCAGCACGGCCTGGGCGCCCAGGGCCATGGCCTTGAGCGCATCGGCGCCGCTGCGGACGCCGCCATCCAGCAGCAGCGGGTAATCCGGGCCCAGCGCGGCCCGGACAGCCGGCAGCAGCACCAGCGCGGGGGCAACGCCATCCAGCACACGGCCGGCGTGGTTTGATACGATAATGCCGTCGGCGCCGGCATCGCGCGCGCGCAGGGCGTCTTCGGGATGAAGCAGGCCTTTGACGACCAACGGCAAAGCGGTCTCGCGCCGCAGCCAGGCCAGCGTTTCCCATGTCGGCGCCTGACCGGCAAGCGCACTGCCGAACACCAGATGCCCGCCCTGCGCGCCCGCCTGGTGCAGCAGCGGCGCCATGCCGGCAAGATTGGCCGCCACGACCCCGGCGGGCAGGGCGAATTCCGCCCGCTTGATCGCCGCGTCGACAGTCAGGACCAGCACGCCATACCCCGCAGCTTCCGCCCGCCGCACGAGCGCCAGCGAAGCGGCAGGATCGGGCTGGGGATAGAGCTGGAACCAAGCCGGCGGCGGCATCGGGTGCTGCAATTGCCCTGCCGCCTCGCGCAGGGTCTGCACAATCGTCTCCAGCGTCACGCTCGACAGCGTGCTGGCAACCAGTGTGGTATCCAGCGCGGCGGCGGCCTGCGCGGTGGCCACTTCCCCCTGCGGGTGGACGAGGCTGTGATAGGCGACCGGACCGAGCAGGATGGGCGCGGCATGGGCCTGGCCAAACAGCGTCAGGGCAGTGCTGCCGCCGGCCAGGCTGCGCAGCATGCGCGGAACAAGGCCCCAGCGCGCAAAGGCCGCGCGGTTGCCCGGCGTGGCGCCCTGCTGGATATGGGCCCAGGTTTCGGGCGTCACCCGCGTCGCCGCGTGTCGTTCATAATCGGCCAGCGTGGCGATGTCGCCGGGCAGGGGTTGTGCCGCGATCACGGCTGCGACCAGCGGCGCAGCAGGTTGTGATAGACCCCGGTCAGCGCCGCGATCGCCGGATGATCGGGCTGCTGCGCGGCAAGCGCTTGAATCGCCTGGTCCATTTCGAACAGGCTGCGCCGGTCGGTCTCTGCGGGTACCAGGCTTTGCGTCCAGAAGAACGCAGCCAGCCGCGTGCCGCGTGTTACCGGGGTGACGTGGTGATGGCTGGTGCCGGGATAAAGCACCATGTCACCGGCGGGCAGTTTGATGCGGTGGGCGCCATAGCTGTCTTCCACCACCAGTTCGCCGCCGTCGTATTCGTGCGGGTCGGCCAAAAACAGCGTGCTGGCAAGGTCGCTGCGCAGATAGATATCGCTGCCGGGCATGCGGAACAGCGCGTTGTCGATATGGCTGCCATAGGCGCCGCCGGGATCATAGCGGTTGAACCGTGGCGGCAGGACGCGCAGCGGCAGAGCGGCGGCAATGAACAACGGGGTCTGGCCCAGGCGCTCGAGAATGCGCTGCCCCAGGGCCGTGCCCACCGGGCTGGCCAGCGGCAACTGACGGTTGGCTTTTGCCTGGGCGGCAAGATGCCCGGCCGTCGCGCGGCCGTCTTCCCATTCGGCCTGGGCCAGGGCGGTACGGGCCTGCGCCACGTCTTCCGGCGACAGCACGCCGGGGATGTGCAGCATCATGGCGGCCGCTTCAGCCTTGCAGCACGAAGGGAATGGAGACCAGCCCCTGGACCATCACGGTCTGCCCATTCTGGCGGGTGGGCGTCCAGCGCCAGTGCCTGACGGCACTCAGCGCGGCGCGGTCGAGCCGGTCGAACCCGCTGGACCGCGACACGCCGATCTCGGCGACCCGGCCGTCCAGCCCGACCGTGACCGAAAGGACAACGGTGCCCTGCTCGCGCGCGCGCCTGGAATCGATCGGATAGCGTGGCGGCGTCGCTTCCACGAGATTGACGGAAAGATCGCGGACCCGTGCGACCGCCGTCGTCGCCGGGGCCGCAGCGGCGGGCGCCGGCGGGGCGGCAACAACCGGGGCGGGCGCGGTAATGGGCGTCGGGACCGGGGCCGGCGTCGTTGCCGTAGCGATCGTTGCGGGCTGTACCGGCAAGGCGATCGGCGGCGGCGGGGCCATGGCCGGCGCGCTGTGCGGCGCGGGCGACGGCGGATGCGGCCGTGCGGAGGGCGGCGGCGGCACGGCAAGGTCGGTGGTCAGGCGCACCGCTGTCAGCGACTGGTGACGGGGCTTGGCCCCGATGACGCCCAGCGACAGGAAAGCGGCCAGAATGCCGCCGACCGCCACCCCCGCGCCGAACAGTGCCGGGCCCTGTAGCCTGCGTCCGGGTTGATAGCGCGAAGGCTGCCAGGCGCTGGCGCGCAAGGGCACGATTTCGCCGCGTAACGGATTTGGGGCCGATCGAGGGGCATCGGCGGGTATGGCAATCAAACTGGCCTGGCTGCTCACGAATTGGGTCTCGATCTTACGAACGGGTTATTGAGAGTCATTCGCATAGCGTTCAGAGCCAAATCTGTCGAGCGGAATGGAATGGCCCGCAGCGTCAAGCGGGTTCTACCCCTCCCCCTCCGCCTAATACCGGCCCGGCGTTTTTCAACGCTTGAACCATGACGTCACGACGTGTCGGAGAATCATTATCAATAGCATTGCGAATGATAGCGATTCGCATTAAGCGCTCGTTCCAAGCCAGAGGTCATCGGCGGAACGGTATGCGCGTATCCACCGCCGGGGCCGCACCGGCTGCCCGGCCATCACGGCCGGATGCCTATGCAGAAGGATTGACGAGTGAGGGATTGTTCCGATCGCAACGCCGCTGCCAATGCGGCGGGTTTTCTGGCCTTGGGGTGCGTTAGCCTGTTTGTTGGCGCCGGGTCCGCGGTGGCCCAGGATACGGGTGCGGGCACGCCGCCGGTTCTGGGCGCGGTCACGGTGACCGACACGGTGATCGTCGAAGGTAGCTACAAGACCGAGCGCGCCGCATCACCCAAGTATACCGCGCCCTTGCTCGATACGCCGCGGACGATCACGGTCATCCCAAACCAGGTCCTGCTCGACAATGCCACGGCCAGCCTGGCCGACGCACTACGCTTCGTGCCAGGGATCACGCTCGGGGCAGGCGAAGGCGGCAACCCGCAGGGGGACCGCCCTTTCATTCGCGGAGCCGACGCGCAGAACAGCCTGTTTCTCGATGGCGTGCGCGATACCGGCGCCCAGTCGCGCGAAGTCTTCGCGATTGACCGCATCGAAGTGGTCAAGGGATCGGACAGCACGATGAACGGCCGGGGCAGTGTCGGCGGCGCGATCAACATGATTTCCAAGCTGCCCACCGGCGATCGTTTTGCCACTGCCTCGCTCGCCACCGGAACCGCCGCATATCGCCGCGTGCTGCTCGACGTGAACCAGCCGATCGGCAATGTCGGCCTGCGTCTGGCGGCCGTTTATCACGATCAGCAGGTGGCCGGCCGCGATGCGATCTGGCAGGACCGCTGGGGCGTGGCGCCGTCGGTCAAATTCGGGCTTTCCGGCCCGACCAGCCTGACGCTGGACTATTATCACCTCGACAGCGACGAACTGCCGGATACGGGCATTCCTTATCGCAACACGGTGGCCAACGCGCCGGCCGGCTACAGCGAAACCACGGTTGCCGATACGCCGCGCAATGCCTTTTACGGCCTGGCGAATCGCGATTTCCGCAGGACCCTGGTCAATACCGGCACGGCCCGGTTCGAACATCGCTTCGGCAATGGCCTGACTTTGCGCAACACGACGCGCTATGGCGTATCGAGCCAGGGCTATGTCCTGACCCAGCCCGATGACAGCCGCGGCAACGTGATCAACGGGCTGGTCTGGCGGCGCGCCAACACGCGCTACAGCCGCACCACCGGGTTCTTCAACCAGACCGATTTCTTCGGCGATTTCGCGCTGGGTGGGATCAAGAACAGCTTTGCGATCACCGCCGAAGTGAGCCGCGAGACGGCCGATGTCGGCGCCTATCAGGCCAATCCCAGCACCGGGACGGCCATCGCCACGGGCATAAACCTGCCGGGCGGGCGCTGCGGCGCGGCTTCCATCGCCGCCTACAACTGCACCACGCTGGCCAATCCGAATCCTTATGACCCGTGGGTGAGCTATACGGCAGACGGATCGGGCGTCGTCGCCCCGATCGCCCTGTCGGCGGAACGGACGTGGAACAAGTCGCGCGCCAATACCCAGGCGGTCTCGGTGTTCGACACGGTGCGCTTTTCGGAAGCGCTGCTGCTCAACCTGGGGCTGCGCTACGATCGCTATGTCACGCGGGTCAGTCCCGGGCTTGCCGCGACGGCTGCCGACGAAAGCGGGCGGGCGTGGTACAGCCGGACCGACAACCTGGTGACCTGGCAGGCCGGCCTGACATGGAAGCCGGCGCCAAACGGCAGCCTCTATGCATCGGCTTCCACCGCCGCTACCCCGCCGGGATCCTATCTGGGCAATGGCAGCGACAGCAATGCGCTGATCACGACGAGCCAGGCGCTTACCGATTCGCTCAAGGTGGAACGCACCCGCAGTTATGAAGTGGGCACCAAGTGGAACGTGCTGGGCGAAGGGCTGTCGCTGTCGCTCGCCGCGTTCCAGACCGAAACCACCAATGCCCGCGCCAACGATGCCAACGGCACGGTGATCTTCGTCGGCAAGCGGCGCATCAGGGGCATCGAATTGTCCGCCAGCGGCAATGTCACCGAGCGCTGGAGCGTCTTTGGCGGCTACACCTACATGGATTCGACCATTCTCGATGGCGGCTTCACGTCGGTGACCGTGAACGGAGTTGCCTATTTCGTGCCGTCCCCCAGCACCGGGCAGCGCTTTCCCAATACGCCCGATCACAGCTTTACCGCCACTACCACTTATAAGGCCACGCAGCGCCTCTCGCTGGGCGCCAACGCGCTTTACATGAGCAAGGTCTATGGCGGCTATGGCGCGGGCGTTACCGGCAACGGCGTGGTGACCAACACGCTGGCGCGCTATGTGCCGGGCTTCTGGCGCTTCGATGCCAATGCCATCTGGCAGGTGACGCCGCGCTTCTCGCTCCAGGCCAACATCAACAACGTGTTCGACAAGCGCTATTTCGACCGGGCCTACAATTCGCACTTTGCGGGCCAGGCGCCCGGGCGCACGGCGATCTTCACAGTCAACGCCAGGCTTTGACGGCATGTGGCTGGCGCAGGCGGGCCAAGGCGGGGCCACTCGCTTTCGCCTGGCGATGCCACGCCAAGACACAAAGTGCGTTGAAGCCGAGGCGCAGGGCCTCTACAGCGGCGGCCCTTGCGGTTAACCATGCCGCGGCCGATCAGACCATGTCTGAGGGCGGACTCTGGACCGGAGGTCGCGTTTTGTCGAAAGTGTCCGTCCCGATCGTCCTTGCAACGCTGCTGCTGTCGCTTGGCCTGCCGAGTGCGGCCGCCCTGGCCCAGAATGCAACCGCCGCTTCCCCGGTCGATCCGGCGGAAGCGGTAACCGTGCCGCCAGTGGCGGGGCCGGGCCTGCCGACGCTCAACGATTTCGACGGCAATCTGGCGCAGCGGATCGTTACCGGCAGCCGGGCGACGCGCTGCCGGCCCGGGCGTTCCGCCGATGGCGCCATCGTGGTGTGCCGCGATGCCGAATCGCGCGAAAAAGAGCGCCTGCCGATGCGTGATCAGACCGACACGGCGCTTTCCACCGACGATGGCCTGCCGCGGGCGCCCAACGTTTCCGGCCTGGCGCCGTGCAAGGGCAATGGCGCCTGCCTGGGCTTTGGCAGCGTGCCGGCGGCGATGTATTATTTCGATATCAAGGCACTGCCCCCGCCGCCGCCCGGTTCTGACGCCGATCGCATCGCCAAGGGTGAAATCCGCGCACCCTGATGCGGGCGCCCTATTCCTCGAGGATCGGCAGGACGACCGGCGGTTCGGCCAGGCAGGGAGAGCCATCGAGCAAAGTCAGCGCCTGGGCGATGGCGCTTTCCGGCCCTTCGTGCGTCACCATGTGGACCAGCACGGTATCGGCCTCGCCCGCGGCGGCGCCGGGCGTGCCTTTCTGAATCAGGCTTTCGATGGAAACCCCGGCATCGCGCATGGCCGCAGTGATTTCTGCCAGCGCGCCGGGACGATCGGCCACGTTGAAGCGGATATAGGCGCTGCCGATGCGTTGCCCCGTCAGCGCCGGCGGTGCTTCCCCCAGTTCGGCCACGGGGATCGAGAACGGCGCGCCGATGTCGCCGCGCGCGATGTCGATCAGATCGGCCACCACCGCGCTGGCGGTGGGACCATCGCCGGCGCCCGCGCCCTGGAACAGCAGGCGACCCACGAAATTGCCCTCGGCGACGACGGCATTGGTCGCGCCGTCGACATGGGCCAGCGGGTGGTCGCGATGGACCAGATGCGGCTGCACGCGCTGCATCAGGCGGCGCTGGCCCGCCGCGTCGAGTTCGGTATCGGCCATGCCGATCAGGCGGATGTAATAGCCCAGGGCATCGGCCTGGGCGATGTCGGCGGCGGCGATGCGGCGGATGCCGGTGGTGGCGACGCTTCTGAAATCGACTTTGGTGCCGAACGCCACGCTCGAAAGGATGGCCAGCTTGTGCGCCGCATCGATCCCGTCGATGTCGAACGTGGGATCGGCTTCGGCATAGCCCTTGGCCTGCGCTTCGGCGAGGACGTCGGCAAAATCGCGGCCGGTGTCTTCCATCGTCGAAAGGATATAGTTGCACGTGCCGTTGAGGATGCCATAGACACGCTTGATCTCGTTGGCGGCAACGCCTTCCTTCAGGCCCTTGATCACGGGAATGCCGCCGGCCACCGCCGCTTCGAACTTGAGCGCGGCATCGGCCGTTTCGGCCAGCACGGCCAGTTCCAGGCCATGATGGGCGATCATCGCCTTGTTGGCCGTGACCAGATCCTTCCCCGCTGCCAGAGTATTGCGCGCGAGGGTGAGCGCGGGACCATCCGATCCGCCCACGAGTTCGACCACCACATCCACGTCGGGCCGGGCGGCCATGGCCGTCATGTCGTCTTCCCAGGCATAGCGGGACAGGTCCACCCCGCGATCCTTGCTGCGATCACGCGCGGCCACCGCCACGATCTCGATCCGCTTTTCGGCACGGCGGGCAATCAGATCGGCGTTGGTTTCGATCAGCCGGATCACGCCACAGCCAACGGTGCCCAGCCCGGCCAGCGCGATGCGCAAGGGTTCGCTCATGATCTTCCCATTCTGTTCAGGTCTGGCCGGTGCCTTAGGCGGCGTGGACTAATTCCGCAACGCCACGGCTGGAAGCAGAAACCGCCAGTTCAAGAAGGAGAGGCCCCTGCAATATGCCGGCATCGCGCAACGCCTCTGCATCACTGCGGGGGACGGTTGCGCGTGCATGGTCCCAGTTCCCGCACCACCTGGGCATAGTCCTCGTTCGCGATCCGCCGGTCCTCGGCCGTGCCGCTGATCACGCTGCGCGGCGGCAGAGCGGGGGGCAGGGCGCATGCCAGCCGATACCAGGCGAGCGTTTCGGGCTGGGGCGGCTGGGCCGACTGGTCGACGATCTCGGAAAAGCTCGCCCCCCAGACGGTGGGCTGCCCGGGGCGGCGCAGGATCGAAAGCGCGGCGGGCTTGCCGTCCTGCGTCGCCAGGAAGACCTGGGTCTCGCCTTCGCCGGCAAGGTTGCCCGGCACGTGCAGCGTCTCGCGCACCCCGGTGATCACGGGGGGCGGACCGGCCCCGACCAGTTCCGTCAGGATCGGGCGCAGCCGCGCTTCGAGCTCCGGCGTCCAGGCCAGCATCGCATCGGGGGCCACCAGCGTGATTTCGCCCGGGCGCCGCTCGACCGGATCGGCCAGCAGCAGCACGGGCAGCTTGCGCAGCTTGGGCACTTTGCCTCGCGCATCGCGTGGCACGTCCGCGAGGAATCGCAGGTTTTCGCCGATGTCGGGCCCGACCAGCAGCCCCGTGGTCCGCGCTTCGATATAGACCCGCACTTTGCCCGGCGCTGCCCCGGCTGCCAGCTCCGGCCGGATGGTGGAAACAGCTGTGATCACGGCTTTTGCGGCGATGGTGGCCGGCTGCGCCAGATCGACGAGATCGGCATAGCTTGGCGCCGGGCCGTCGAGCGGGCGAATCATTGCCTCCTCAGGCCTGGCCTGCAACGGCGCTGGGATGCTCGCGAACAGTATCAAGCTTGCGACAAATTTTCGCACAGGATGCGCGGATTTGGGCATATTCCTCCTTCCGGGCGGCGCTGCGCCGCAAAATTCCTAAGATTTCCTTGCGATTGCGGGATGCATCGCTGAATTTTGGCTTAACCGATAAAGCAATTGCGCCCTCAGGGGTTCGGCGTTAAAGCTCCCGGACGTTCGGGCAAAGAAAAAACCAAGCCCGAATTTTGCCGCCGCCGGGCCCTCTGCGTCCGATGTCGGCGGTCCGGGTTGTCGGCAGGGTGGAAGAAATCGCTGGATTGTCTCGTCGGCCGGAACGGTGATTCCGGGCGTCGGTCCTTTCTGGGCACGATAGGCGTTGTCTCATGGGGCGATGTGTCGGGCTTGGCCGGGACATTCAGGAGTAATGGAGCTGAATGGCATACGCTGACCAACAGATGAGCGGTAACAAGATCACCGCGCTCATCATCGTTGCTGTTCTTCATGTCGTCGTGGGGTATGCGCTGGTCACCGGCCTTGCCTACTCGGCGTTCAAGAAGATCAAGGAAGTGACCACCGCGGTAAAGATCGAGGAAGAAAAGCCGAAGGAGCCGCCGCCGCCGCCCCCAAAGCAGCCCGATACGCCGCCGCCGCCGATCGTTGCGCCGCCGCCGCCGATCAATCTGAATCTGGCTCCTCCGCCGATTCAGACGGTGACGACGCCGCCCCCTGTCGCGCCGCCGCCGGTCGCCGTCGTGCTGCCGCCTGCGCCGCCCGCACCCCCGCCGCCTCCGCCTCCGCCACCGCCGGTTCCCGGCATTCCGCGTGGCAATCCCAGCGATTGGGTGACGCCCAACGATTATCCGTCGCGTGCATTGCGTGAAGGTGCCACCGGCACTGTCGGCTTCCGTCTGGAATACGACGCCAGCGGCCGGCCGACCAACTGCTCCGTGACGCGTTCTTCGGGCAACCAGGAACTTGACAGCGCAACCTGTCAGAACCTGATGCGCCGTGCGCGGTTCAAGCCGGGCACGCAGAATGGCCAGCCAGTTGGCAGCACCTACAGCAGTTCGGTGCGCTGGCAGATCCCGAAGGACTAGTATTCGTCGTCCGGCGGGACCAGCCAACGTCCCCTTACAGCTTTCTTGCGCACAGCAATTTGCACTTGCTATCGAATTCTTGAGAGGAAGACCCGAATGTTTATCCAGACGCTTGCCGCTGCTGCGGCCAATGCCGCGCCGCAGAACAAGTTCGGCTTCGTGGAAGCCCTGCAGGCCGGCGGTTTCATTTCGTACGCCACGGTGACCATCCTGGGCATCATGTCGTTCGGCTCGTTCTTCATCCTGTTCACGAAGCTCTTCGAACAGTCGAAGATCATGAACCAGCACAAGACCCTGGCCAACTTCTGGCGCGCGCCGACGCTGCGCGAAGGCGCTGCCAAGCTGGAAAAGAACAGCGCCTGGCGCCAGATCGTCGATGACGGCATCGCCGCCGAAGACCAGCACGCCAAGATGACCGACGCGCTCGAAGCCCATGACTGGCTGCACGGTTCGCTCGCCCGTTCGGAAGCTGGCATCAATGCCAAGCTTGCCGGCGGCCTGCCGTTCCTCGCCACCGTGGGCGCCACCGCGCCGTTCATCGGTCTGTTCGGGACCGTGGTCGGCATCTACCGCGCGCTGATCGCTATCGGTCTGGCCGGTTCGGCCTCGATCGACAAGGTCGCCGGCCCGGTCGGCGAGGCTCTGATCATGACCGCGCTCGGTCTGCTCGTGGCCGTGCCGGCAGTGCTTGCCTACAACTGGCTGCAGTCGCGCAACAAGAAGATCGCCGAACTGCTCCAGGGCTTTTCGACCGATGTTCTGGCCAACATCACGTCGAAGGGCGCTGTCAAGCCTGCCGTCGGCCCGGCTCCGGCCGCCAAGCCGGCCACGCCGGCTGCCGCTCCGGTCAAGAAGTAAGCTGTCACCACAAGGGCCGGCGGCATCCCGCTGCCGGTCTTGTCCGCAGAACGCGGGTCATGGCCAGGGTCGCTTTTCAACCCGTACCCTGGCCCCTCCCGCGGCTTCAATCGGATAGGATGTAACCAATGGCAATGTCTGTAGGCGGCGCTGGCGGAGAAGAACGCCCGATGTCGGACATCAACACCACGCCGCTCGTGGACGTGATGCTGGTGCTGCTGATCATCTTCCTCATCGCGGTCCCGGTCGCGATCCAGACCATCGAGAAGCTCAAGGTCCCTGTCCTTCCCTCGGAAGAAACCCAGGACAAGGTCGAAAACCTGCTGCTCGCCGTGGTCACGACCGACGAGAACGGCCGCAGCCCGCGCGAACCGGGCTATCAGGGCTCGAGCCGCAACGGCGAATGCCGCGTCTATTTCAACAACGTGGCACCGGTGGACAATACCGAGCTGTACAAGCAGGCTTTCGAGCGCCTCGACGCGATCGTGAAGCGTGAAGGCGGCGCGGCGAACATGGATCCGGAAAAGATCCCCGAAGTGCATATCCGTGGCGACGTCAACGTGCCGTGGAAGTGCATTGCCGGGGCGATCTACAACGTGCAGTCCGCGGGCTATCCCAAGGTCGGCTTCATTTCCACTCCGGTCGATCCCAACGGCTGATACCGTGGCGATCGTCCTGGACGCGCCCCTCGCGGCGCACATGGCGAACAGGAGTAACACCCCATGGCAATGAGCGGCGGCAAGGACGATGGCTCGCCGATGATGGAAATGAACACGACGCCGTTGATCGACGTCATGCTCGTGCTCCTCATCATGTTCATCATCACCATCCCCGTGGCCACGCACTCGGTCAACGTGAACCTGCCGCAGGCGACCCCGCCTACGAACCAGCCGGTGATCGACCCCGTGAAGAACAAGCTGATCCTGACTCAGGCCAATCAGATCCTCTGGAATGGTTCGCCCATTACCGAAGGCAATCTGATCTCGCTGCTTCAGGCAACCAAGGCCTATAACCCGGAACCGGAACTGCAATTCCAGCCGGAAGCCTATGCCAGCTATGAAACGGCCAACCGACTGCTGAAGGACATCACCGCGGCCAAGGTGACCAAGTTCGGCTTCGTCGGTAACGAAAACTACGCCACTTTCGGCAAGGCGGAGTAAGGCTTTCAAGCCCGTATCACCGGCGGCCACGCCGGGAACCACGATAAAGGGGGCGGAGCGATCCGCTCCCTTTAATCGTATCTCGGCATGAGGTGTCAGAAACCGCCGGTTGTGGCGGTGCGCGGCACCGGCAGGCGTACCGGGCGTTCTTCGCCGCGCAGAATGCGACCCGCCCGCTGCACCGCCCGCACCAGCCGCGGCTGCACGCCGCAGCGGCAGACATGGGGCAGCGCGGCGGCAATGTCGGCTTCGGTCGGATCGGCATTACGGGCCAGCAGCGCGGCCGCCGCCATGACCAGCCCCGGCGTGCAGAACCCGCACTGGATCGCCTGCTCGACGGCAAACGCCTGTTGCACCGGGTGATTGCGATCGGGCGAAAGGCCTTCGATCGTCGTCACGCTGCGCCCTTCGGCTTCGCCCAGCAAAAGCGTGCAGCTGGGCAGGGCCTGGCCATCGACAATCACCGTGCAGGCCCCGCATTCGCCCGTACCGCAGCCATATTTGGTGCCGGTGAGATTGACTGCATCGCGCAGCGCCCAGAGCAGCGGCGTGTCATCGGGCAGGCGGATATCGAGCGGCTGCGCATTGAGCGTGAGGCTGGCCATCCCCCAGGCTTTAGGCGCCGGTGCGAAGCCTGGTCAATCCCGCGCCGCCAGGGCCAGCAGCAGCGCATCGACAACCCCACCGGCGCTGGCCCCCTCGGGCAGATCGTTGACCAGCACGGCGAAAGTCAGCTTGCGCCCGTCCTTCGCTGGAAAAAAGCCGGCAAGCGCCTGGGTGCCCATCAGCGTACCGGTCTTGGCCCGCAGTTGCCCTTCCAGCACTGTTCCGCGCAGGCGGTTTCGCAAGGTGCCGGTCTGCCCGGCCACCGGGAAACCGGCAATCCACAATGGCCCCCATGGCTGTGCCTGCCCCCAGCGCAGCAGCGCCACCAGCGCGCGGGGGGTGACCCGGTTGTAGGTCGACATGCCCGATCCGTCATATAGGCTGACGCTGCCGGGGGGCAGGCCAAGCGGGGCAAGTACCGCGGCGCGGGCGGCAATGCCCTGGGCCACCGTTCCGGCGGGTGTCAGCCGCCGCAGCAGCAGTTCGGCATGAAGGTTCTGGCTCTCGCGCAACATCAGCGCCACGTCATCGGCCAGCGGCGGCGGCACGAGGCGGGCCAGCGGCACGGCTTCGGGCAAAGGTGCCGCATTGCTGCGATGGCGGGCCTGCGCCGCGCCTTGTACGGTCACGCCGCGTGCCGTCAGCAGATCGCGAAAAACAGCCGCAGCACGCGCTGCGGGATCGGCCACGGCAAGCGGCACCTGCCAGGTGGCACCTGCCGCAACGACGCCGCCCAACTGCCAGGCATCGCTTGCGGGCAGGGCCGTGCGGGTGATCGCCGCCGGGCCCGATCCTGCGCTCGTGACCGTCCCGGTCACAGCAATGCCGGGCGGTGCCGCGATCCTTGCCGGCATTCCTTCGCCACGGCCCATGATCTCAACGGCCGCTACATTGTCGTCCAGCGTCAGCGCGGAAACGGCCGTGCCCGAAACCGTCGTCATGTTGTCCCAGCTCATGCCCGAAGGCCAGCGCTCGTCGGCCATGGCGCTGTCGTCGCCGATCACGCTGCCGATCCGCCGCGCATGCGCCGCGACGGCATCGGCCAGCGTGGCAAGGCAATCCACCGCGCAATCGCGCGCGGCCGAGAGGCGCGCATCGCCATGGCCGCGCAGCACCACGTCGGGAAGCGCGGCCGGGCCTTCCAGGCTGACGCTGGCGCCACCGACGCTATCCGGCTGATCGGTGGCTGGCAACAGCGCGAGCGCCGCCGCGGTGGTGAACAGCTTGGTGGTCGAGGCTGGCACCATGCGTGCGTCGGCATCGCGCCGGGCCACGATGGCGCCGTTTTCGTCGATCACCAGCAGCCCGATGCGCGCACCGCCCGGCAGGCGCGCCAGCGCCGCGTCGAGCGCGGCATCGGCCATGCTCCGCCCTCGTGCCACTGGTGCCGAGCACAGCAGCACCAGCGCCAGGCCGAGGCGTGCGGCGCGGATCAACGCCCTGCCCGCCCCGCCAGCGGCCGGGCAGGGCGGAAAACGTTTTCCCCCATTTTCCACGCCGCTTGTGCTTCCGGCCGATGTTCCGGGCCATTGATGGTTTGCACGTCGGGGGCCACTCCTTTAAGCCGGAACGGCAACCGGCCGCACGGGTGAATCCGTTCCTAACCGTGCCTTGCCGGGCCTTCAAGCGCTCGGCCGATGGCCGGAAATCGAGAGAGAAAGCCGCGTGTCCACAGGTCCCCATCGCGTCGTCTTTGCCAACGAAAAGGGCGGCACCGGAAAATCCACCACGGCCGTGCACGTGGCCGTCGCCATGGCCTATCAAGGAGCGCGGGTGGCCGCGATCGATCTCGACAATCGCCAGGCCACGCTGCACCGCTACCTCCAGAATCGCGACGAGACCGCGCGCCGGCGCCAGATCCCGCTGCCCAATGCCACGCACGTGGTGTTCAACGAGACTACGACCGACGCGCTCGATGCCCTGGTGGCCGATCTTTCGCAGGATCACGATTTCCTGATTTTCGATACGCCGGGGCGCGACGATCCGCTGGCCCGCCATGTGGCGACCGGGGCCGATACCCTGGTCACGCCGCTTAACGACAGCTTCGTCGATTTCGACCTGATCGGCCAGGTCGATGCCGAAACCTTCCGTGTGCGGCGGCTTTCGTTCTATGCCGAATTGATCTGGGAAGCCCGCAAGAAACGAGCCTTGGCAACGATCCGCGATGCCCGGCGCGAGATGGACTGGGTGGTGGTACGCAATCGCACCCAGCACGTGGAAGCGCGCAACCAGCGGCGCATCGATCAGGCCCTCAACGAACTGTCGAAGCGCGTGGGTTTTCGCATTTCCAGCGGCCTGTCGGAACGCGTGATCTATCGCGAGCTGTTTCCCAGCGGGCTGACCTTGCTGGACAAGGGCCATCTGGGCGAACTGGGCACCAGCCACCTGGTGGCCCGCCAGGAACTGCGCACGCTGGTGGCCGGGCTAAATCTTCCGCTGCCGGCCGGCCGCGCCACCCAGGCCGCGCCTTTGGTCGACGTGGCATGATCAAGCTGCTGCTGCTGGCCGCGCTGGTGTGCGTCGCGGTCAAGCTGCTGACGCGGCGCTGGCCCTGGGAAATGGGGCCCTGGGAAATGGGGCCCTGGGAAATGGGGCCCTGGGAAATGGGGCCTTGGAAACTGGGCGGGCAAGACGCACGTTCTCTTGCCGAAACGCGGGCGCGCAATCTTCTTGGCGTAGGGGCCGATGCCGGGCGCGAACAGATCATCGAGGCGCACCGCCGCCTGCTGGGTATGGTTCACCCCGATCGCGGCGGCAGCAACGAGGCGGTGCACGAAGCCAATGCCGCCCGTGATCTCCTGCTGGCCCGTCTGGTCGACCGGCGTTGAAGCGATGCCGAAAGAATCGATGCCGGACGGATCGATGACGGGCGAACTGTGGACATGAGCCACAGCTTCGATCCCGCGATATTGCGCGAATACGATGTGCGCGGGGTGTTCGGGCAAAGCCTGGGCGCCGAGGATGCCCGGGCGATCGGCCGCACGTTTGGCACGCGCGTCGGGCGGCAGGGTCCTGGCGCCGTGGCGGTGGGAATGGATGGACGGGTCAGTTCGCCCATTCTCGAACATGCGCTGGTCGAAGGGCTGGTGTCGAGCGGCGTGGATGTGATCCGCACAGGGCTGGGGCCAACGCCGATGCTCTATTTCGCCGCTTTGACGTTGCCCGGCGTCGTCGCGGGCATTCAGATCACCGGCAGCCACAACCCGGCCCATCACAACGGTTTCAAGCTGATGCTGGATGGCCAGCCGTTTTTTGGCGAAGCGATCACGGATCTCGGCCGCCAGGCGGCAGCGGGCGACTGGGCAAGCGGCACGGGCACGATACGCAGTGCCTTGGTGATCGATGCCTATGTCGAGCGCCTGCTTGAGGGCCTCAAGGGGATCGATCGTGGCGCGCTTGCCGATCTGGCCATGGCCTGGGACGCGGGCAATGGCGCCGCAGGCCCGGTGCTCGAGCGGCTGGTGGCGCGCCTGCCCGGGCGCCATGAACTGCTGTTCTCGAAAGTGGACGGGACCTTTCCCAATCATCACCCCGATCCCACAGTCGAGGAAAACCTTGCCGATCTGCGCCGCGCGGTGCGCGAGGGCGGGCTGGATTTCGGCGTGGCGTTCGATGGCGATGCCGATCGCATCGGCGCGGTCGATGCGCAAGGGCGCGTGATCTGGGCCGATCAGATCATGATGATCCTGGCGCAGGATCTGCTGCCGCGCCGCCCCGGCGCGCTGGTGCTGGGCGACATCAAGACCGGGCGGGCGCTGTTCGACAGCGTGCGGGCGCTGGGCGGCGAGGCGCAGATCTGGAAATCGGGCCATTCGCACATGAAGACCCGTCTGCGCGAAACCGGCGCGCTGCTGGCAGGCGAAATGAGCGGCCATGTCTTTATTGCCGACGAATGGTATGGCTTCGACGACGGCATCTTTGCAGCAATCCGTCTGATCGCGGCAACCGTGCGGCTCGGCCGCTCGATCACCGAATTGTGCGGCGCCATGCCCGCAACCCATGCCACGCCCGAATTGCGCTTTGCGGTGGACGAGGCGCGCAAGTTTGCCGCCGTGGACGAAGTGAAAGCCAGGCTGGCCGCCGCATCGGCCGATATGGTCACGATCGATGGCGTCAGAGTGACCACGCCCGATGGCTGGTGGCTGCTGCGCGCCTCGCACACGCAGGCCGCGCTGGTGGCGCGGGCGGAAAGCGATAGCGAAGAGGGCCTCGCCCGGCTCGTCGCGCAGATCGACGCGCAACTGGCGCTGTCGGGGCTGGCGCGCGGGGGCCGTTCCATTACCGCCCGTTAAGCCCTGCGCGCGCGTTATGCCGCGTGTAGACCTGGCGTCGGTGGCTTCCTATCTTCACGCCATGGCCATGGTCCCGTCCGAAATCGAAAGCTGGTTTGCCGGGCGAGGCTGGCGCGTGCGGGGCCACCAGGCCGCGATGCTCGAGGCTGGCGATGCCGGGCAACATGCACTGCTGGTGGCCGATACGGGCGCGGGCAAGACCCTGGCAGGCTTTCTGCCCACGCTCGCCGCGTTCTGCTCCTCGCGGCTGGATGGGGCGCCGCCGCCCGAGGGATTGCACACGCTCTATATCTCGCCGCTGAAAGCGCTGGCCCATGATGTGCAGCGCAATCTGCTGACGCCGGTTGCCGAAATGGGCCTTGGCCTGCGCGTGGAAACCCGCAGCGGCGACACCCCCTCGGATCGCAAGGCGCGGCAGCGGGCAAAACCGCCGCACGTTCTGCTGACCACGCCTGAATCGCTGTCGCTGCTGCTGTCCTATCCCGAGGCGGCGGAGATTTTCGGCGGGCTGCAACGCGTGGTAATCGACGAGATTCACGCCTTTGCCACGGGCAAGCGGGGAGATCTGCTGGCCTTGGCGCTGGGGCGCCTTCAGGCGATCAGCCCGGGCCTGCAACGCGCCGCGCTGTCGGCTACGGTGGCCGAGCCCGAAGCTTTCCGCGCCTGGTTGGCGCCCTGGGGCGAGATCGACGGCGTTCGGCTGGTCGAAGGGGAAGCGGGCGCGCCGCCGGAGGTCGAAATCCTGCTGCCGCGCGAAGAGCGCGTGCCCTGGGGCGGCCATGCCGCTGCCTGGGCCGTGCCGCAACTGATCGAGATGATCCGCGCCAACCGCGTGACGCTGGTGTTCACCAACACGCGCTTTCTGGCCGAATACATCTTTCAGCTGCTGTGGGATGCCAACGACGGGAACCTGCCGATCGGCATTCACCACGGCTCGCTTTCGGCCGAAGCGCGGCGCAAGGTGGAAGCGGCGATGGCGCGGGGGGAACTGCGGGCGCTGGTGTGTACGGCCAGTCTCGATCTTGGGGTGGACTGGGGCGATATCGATCTGGTCGTGCAGATGGGCGCGCCGAAAGGCTCTTCGCGCCTGTTGCAGCGGATCGGGCGCGCCAACCACCGGCTGGATCAGCCCAGCCGCGCCGTGCTCGTGCCGGGCAACCGCTTCGAATATGTCGAGGCGATGGCCGCGCGCGACGCGGTGAACGAGGGCCAGCGCGATGGCGAGGATTTCCGCCCGGGCGGGCTCGACGTGCTGGCGCAGCACGTGATGGGCTGCGCCTGTGCCGGGCCGTTCGACCAGGCCGCGCTTTTGGCGCAAGTGCGATCGACCCAACCCTATGCCTGGGTGGACGAAGCCGCGTTTGCCCGCGTGCTCGATTTCGTGGCGACGGGCGGATACAGCTTGCGCGCCTATGACCGCTTTGCCCGCATCGTGCGGGATCGCCACGGCGTCTGGCGCCTGGCTCATCCCGAACAGGCTGCACGGCACCGGATGAATGCCGGGATTATCGTCGATTCCGAAATGCTCGAAGTGCGTTTCCGCAACGGGCGCTCGCTGGGCAAAGTGGAAGAGCATTTTGGCGCGCAATTGAGCCCGGGCGACACGTTCCGCTTTGCCGGGCTGGATCTGGAAGTGGAAGGGGTCCGCGATCTGGAACTGGTGGTGCGGGCGGCGAAAAAAGCCGGGCAGATCCCGAGCTATGGCGGCGCGCGCATGCCACTTACCACCCATCTTTCCACCCGCGTGCAGGCGATGCTGGCCAACCGCAGCACCTGGGCGCGCTTTCCCGACGATGTGCGCGAGTGGCTGGAAATGCAGGATTGGCGCAGCCGCCTGCCTGCCCCGGGCGAACTGCTGGTGGAAAGCTTTCCCTACCAGGGCCGCGCCTATAGCGTGTTCTACACGTTCGAAGGGTGGAACGCCAACCAGTCGCTGGGCATGCTGATCACCCGGCGGATGGACGCGCTCGGGCTGGGGCCGCTTGGTTTCGTGGCCAACGATTATGCTCTGGCGGTATGGAGCCTGCGCCCGATCCGCGATCCCGCGCCCTTGCTTTCGCCCGATATCCTGACTCACGAATTCGTCGAATGGGTGCAGAATTCGCACCTGTTGCGCCGCGCGTTCCGCGAAGTGGCGGTGATTTCCGGGCTGGTGGAGCGGCAGCATCCCGGCAAGCGCAAAAGCGGCAAGCAGGTCACTTTTTCGACCGATCTGATCTATGAGGTGCTGTGCAAGTACGAGCCCGATCACGTACTGATCGAAGCGGCCTGGGCCGACGCGCGGGCGCGGATGACCGACGTGGGCCGGCTGGCCGACCTGCTCGATCGTTCGGCGGCGCAACTCGTGCATGTCGAGCTGGAGCGAGTGACGCCGCTGGCGGTGCCGGTGCTGGTGATCATTGGCCGGGAAAGCCTGCCGGCAGGCGCTGCCGACGACGAACTGGTGCTGGAGGCCGAAAGCCTGGGCGGGTTGGCGATGCGGCTCGACGCGGCGTTCTGAACAAGGAAGGCGCGTGACACGAAAAAAGCCGGAAGTGTGCCCTTCCGGCCTTTTCGTCAGCTTGGCCTTTTCGTTAGCTTGGTTAGCCGATCAGCCCTTGAGCACTTCGGCCAGGGTTTCGCCCAGCAGGCTTGGCGAGGGGGAGACGCGGATGCCCGCGGCTTCCATCGCGGCGATCTTGCTTTCCGCATCGCCCTTGCCGCCCGAGACGATCGCCCCGGCGTGGCCCATGCGGCGGCCCGGAGGCGCCGATCGGCCGGCGATGAAGCCGGCCATCGGCTTCTTGCGGCCGCGCTTGGCTTCGTCGATCAGGAACTGCGCGGCCTGTTCTTCCGCGTCGCCGCCGATTTCGCCGATCATGATGATCGACTTGGTGTCCTCGTCGGCGAGGAACAGCTCGAGCACGTCGATGAAGTTGGTGCCGTTGACCGGGTCGCCGCCGATGCCGACAGCCGTGGTCTGCCCCAGGCCGATGTTCGAGGTCTGGAACACAGCTTCATAGGTGAGGGTGCCCGAGCGCGAGACCACTCCGACCGAGCCCTTCTTGAAGATCGAACCCGGCATGATGCCGATCTTGCATTCGTCGGGCGTCAGCACGCCGGGGCAGTTGGGGCCGATCAGGCGCGACTTGCTGCCCTGCAGCGCCCGCTTCACGCGGACCATGTCGAGCACGGGAATGCCTTCGGTGATGCAGACGATCAGTTCCATCTGCGCATCGATCGCTTCGAGAATCGAGTCCGCGGCAAATGGCGGCGGAACGTAGATGCACGAGGCGGTTGCGCCGGTGGCGTGCCTGGCTTCGGCCACGGTGTTGAAATTGGGCAGGCCGATATGCGTGGTGCCACCCTTGCCCGGGGTGACGCCGCCGACCATCTGCGTACCATAGGCCAAAGCCTGTTCCGTGTGGAACGTGCCGGTGGCGCCGGTCATGCCCTGGGTGATGACCTTGGTGTTCTTGTTGACCAGAATGCTCATGGATCAGGCGACCTTCTGCACTTCGGCGACGATCTTCTTGGCAGCATCGCCAAGGTCGTTGGCCGGAACGATGGGGAGACCGGAATTGGCGAGAATGTCCTTGCCCGCCTGCACGTTGGTGCCTTCGAGGCGCACGACGAGCGGAACCTGAAGGTTCACTTCCTTGGCCGCGGCAACGATACCTTCGGCGATGATGTCGCACTTCATGATGCCGCCGAAGATGTTGACCAGAATGCCTTTCACTGCCGGATCGGACAGGATCAGCTTGAACGCGGCCGTGACCTTTTCCTTGTTGGCGCCACCGCCCACGTCGAGGAAGTTGGCCGGGAACATGCCGTTCAGCTTGATGATGTCCATCGTGGCCATGGCGAGGCCCGCGCCGTTGACCATGCAGCCGATATCGCCATCGAGCTTGATATAGGCGAGATCGTACTTGCTGGCTTCGATTTCGGCCGGGTCTTCCTCGGTTTCATCACGCAGTGCAACAACGTCCGGGTGACGGTACAGCGCGTTGGAATCGAAGCTCATCTTGGTATCGAGAACCAGCAGCTTGGCGGCCCCGGAAGAATCCGGCTTGGTTTCGACCAGCGGGTTGATTTCGAGCATGTCGCAATCGAGCGCGACAAAGGCGGTGTAGAGCTGCTGGGCGATCTTGGCGGCCTGCTTGTTGAGGTCGCCCGACAGGCCCAGGGCAAAGCCTACGGCGCGGCCGTGGTGCGGCATGAAACCCTGCGCCGGATCGATCGTGATCGTGGCGATCTTTTCGGGAGTCGCGTGGGCGACTTCCTCGATGTCCATCCCGCCTTCGGTCGAGACGATCAGGGCAACGCGGCCGGTACCACGGTCGACGACCAGTGACAGGTAATATTCCTTTGCAATATCAACCCCATCAGTCACATACAGGCGGTTGACCTGCTTGCCTGCTTCGCCGGTCTGCACAGTGACGAGAGTGTTGCCGAGCATCTCTTTGGCAAAGGTTTCAACGTCCTCGACGCTTTTGGCCAGGCGCACGCCGCCCTTGGCATCGGCCGGCAGTTCCTTGAACTTGCCCTTGCCACGGCCACCGGCGTGGATCTGCGCCTTGACGACATAGAGCGGGCCGGGCAGTTGCCTGGCGGCCGCCACCGCTTCTTCGACGGTGAGCGCGGCAATGCCGGCGGGAATGCCGACCCCAAATTTCGCGAGCAGTTCCTTGGCCTGATATTCGTGGACGTTCATACAGGATCCCCGCTTACCTATGAGTGAAGGGATGGCGTAGCGCCGTGATTTCCGCGCTGCCATAAGCACAGGTCTTCGCAGTTGCAAAGAGATTCAGCGGGCGGTTAACCGCGCCCTTGCGGGAACGCGGGCCGGTGCCGTCGGGCCGCGCCCCCCTTGCCAATCGGCAGGCACGCGCCCAAGGCTGACAGGCGCATGATCGATCCCGTCATCTTTGCATCCATCGTCGAAAGAGCTGCAGCCGAAGCGCTCGCGCTGTGGCCGGGGCACGGGCACAAGCCCAAGGTGTGGGAGAAGAGCCCCGATAACCTGGTGTGCGATGCCGACATTGCGGTCGATGCCTATTTGCGCGATGCGTTGGGTGCCCTGGTGCCCGATGCCGGCTGGCTGTCGGAGGAAACCGCCGATGATCCTGCCCGGCTGGCGCGCGGCCTGTGCTGGGTGGTCGATCCCGTCGACGGTACGCGCGATTTCGTGCGCGGGCGACGGGGGTGGGCGGTGTCGGTTGCGCTGGTGGAGACGGGGCGCCCGATCCTGGCCATGCTGGCAGCGCCGGCGCGGGGCGAGGTCTGGCTGGCGCGGGCCGGACAGGGCGCGACCCGCAACGGCCTGCCGCTGGCGGCCAGCCAGCGCACCGCCTTGCGCGGCGCGCGGGTGCCGACGGATCATGTGCCGGCAGCGGACATGGACCTGGTCATGGTGGCCAAGCCCAATTCGATCGCGCTGCGCATGGCCATGGTGGCCGCGGCCGAGGCCGACCTGCTTGCCACGTGGCGGTGGGGCTATGAATGGGACATTGCCGCAGCCGCCCTGATCGCGCAGGAGGCCGGCGCGACCGTGACCGACGCCCGTGGCACGGACCTGCTGTTCAACAAGCCCGACCCGCGCAGTTTCGGCGTGCTGGTCAGCGCCCCGGCCATCCATGCCGAAGCGCGCGCGCGGGTGAGCCCCGGACGATCGCGAACCGCGCGGCGCTGAGCGTCCGGTCTTTCACCGGCCCCTCGCGGATCCTCAGGCGGGGGCAAAATCCTCGGTATCGATCGTGTGCAGGATGGCACCGGCATAGCGATGGCCGGCGACGGTCTGCTGGTTGATCAGCGCGTCGATTTCGGCCGTGAGGTCAGCGGGAATGGCCCAGTCCCAGCGGGCGATGTTTTCTTCCAGGTGGGCGATCTTGCCCGTGCCGGGAATGGCCACGATATGCTCGCCCTTGCCCAGCACCCATGCCAGCGAAAGCTGCGCCGGCGTGACGCCTTCGCGCGCGGCGATCGCGTTGAAGCCGTCGACCAGGGCAAGGTTGCGCGGCCAGTTTTCGCCTGAGAAACGGGGCATCATCTTGCGGATGTCGCCGTCGGGCAGCGCCCCGGGATCGCGCACGCCGTTGGCGAGCACGCCGCGCGCCACCGGGGAAAAGGCCACGAAGGTGGTGCCGAGCTGCCGGCAGGCCTCGATCACCGCGATCTCGCCCTGCCGCGTCCAGGGGGAATACTCGGTCTGCATAGCGGCGATGGGATGAACGGCCGCGGCACGCCGCAGCGTCTCGGCCGACATTTCAGAAAGGCCGATGGCGCCGATCTTTCCTTCCCTGACGAGATCGGCCATGGCCCCGACCGACTCCTCGATCGGCACTGCAAAATCGCGGCGGTGCAGGTAATAGAGATCGATGTGGTCGGTCTGCAGCAGCTTCAGCGAGGTTTCCAGCTCGGCTCGGATCGTCGCGGGATGGCAATCGACGCCGCGCTTCTCGCCACTGGCGAAAATGCCCATCTTGCTGGCCAGAAAGACCTTGTCGCGCTTGCCCTTGAGCGCTTGGCCCACCAGCGTCTCGTTGTGGCCAAGGCCATAAAGACGCGCGGTATCGAAATGATCGTAGCCGATGTCGATCGCGCGGTGCAGCAGGGCGAGGCCCTCTCCGTCGCTCGGGCGGCCGCCATAAGCCCAGCTGAGCGACATGCAGCCTAGACCGACCGGATTGACCATGCGCCCGGCAAGCGCGCGGCGGGTGACTTGCGAAACGGTGGACATGACCGGATAATCTCCTCGTTCGGGCGCGGCATGCCAGCCCGCGCCGCACTGCGTCAACCGTCTCGACAGACAGCAGAAAGGGCGCCCCCCTTGCAAGGGGGGCCCTTTGAACGTTCCGGCAAAAGCCCTTGCTGCGATTACTGGCCGCGGGCGCGGGCCACGTCGTCCTGGGTCACCGGCACGATCTTGATTTCCACGCGGCGGTTGGCGGCGCGGCCTTCCTCGGTGGCGTTGGAGGCGATCGGGCGGGTCTTGCCGAACCCTTGCGCGCGGATACGTGCCGGGGCCACCCCGCGCGAGGCGAGATAATCGGACACCGCCTGCGCGCGGTTCTGCGAGAGCGTCATGTTATAGCCGTCCGAGCCGGTCGAATCGGTGTGCCCGTAAACGTCGATCAGCGAGTTGGGATATTGCACCAGCGACTGTGCCACGCGATCGAGCGTATCGCGAAAGGCGGGCTTGATCAGCGTGCTGTCTGTATCGAACGTCACGCCGTTGGGCAGATTGACCAGGATCGCCTGGCCATTGTCGGTGGGCGTCACTTCCACGCCCGAACCGGCGGTGTTCTCGCGCAGCTGCTTGATCTGCTTGTCCATGGTATAGCCCACGGCCGCCCCGGCGATGCCGCCGATGCCGGCGCCGATGATGCGCCCGGTGCCGCCACCGATCAGGCCGCCCAGCAGCAGGCCGCCCAGTGTGCCGGCGCCGGCGCCGATGGCCGTGCGGGAAACTTTTTTCTGCCCGGTGTTGGGATCGGTGACGCAGGCCGACAGGCTGACGAGCGACACAGCGCACATGCTGGAGACGAACACCCGAGTGAGCTTCATGGCAAATTCCCCTTATGCATTCACGGCCCGGCCGTGTCGCCGGCTGCGTTGCCGGCGCTGTTGACTGCCGGGCATACCGACACGATCGGTAATCCGAACACGGCCAATACACCAGGCCCGCCTGAATGGTTCCCGAATGGCCGGGCCGCCCGGCGGCCGTTGCAAAGTCTTCGCGGCGCCGTGCAAATCTGCTAGTGGCCAGGGCGTGACCCCTTTTCCGTGGCCAGAAGCGCTCGTCATCCTGGGCCTTGTCGTGCTCAACGGCCTGTTTTCCATGTCGGAACTGGCCATCGTATCGGCACGGCCGGCCCGCCTTAGAGTGCTGGCCGAAAGCGGCAGCGGTGGTGCCCGGGTGGCGCTGGAACTGGCGGCGGATCCCGGAAAATTTTTGTCGACCGTGCAGATCGGGATCACGCTGGTCGGCATCGTGGCCGGCGCCTATTCGGGATCGAGCCTGGGCGGCCCGGTGGGAGAGCGGCTGGCCGTGCTGGGCGTGCCGCCGGCTTATGCCGGGGAAGCCGGATTTGCCGTGGTCATCGCGCTGACGACCTATCTGAGCCTGGTTGTGGGCGAACTGGTGCCCAAGCAACTGGCGCTGAACGCGGCCGAGCCGATCGCGGTGGTGGCGGCGCGGCCGATGGTGGTGATGGCGCGGATGACCGCACCGTTTGTCTGGGCGCTCAACCGCTCGTCGATGATGATCATGCGGGTGCTGGGCCTGGGCAAGGGCGGCGATCAGGAAGTGACTGCCGAAGAACTGCAGATGATTTTTGCCGAAGCGACCCGTTCCGGCGTGATCGAGGAGGAAGAGCGCGCGTTGATGGCCAGCGTGATGCGCCTTGCCGAACGCCCCGTGCGCGAAGTGATGACGCCGCGGACCGAACTGCACTGGATCGAACAGGATGCCCAGCCTGCCGAGCTCGACGCGGCGATCGAGGACAGCCCCCATTCGCTGCTGCTGGTAGCCGACGGTTCGGTCGATCGCATCGTCGGCGTGGTCAAAGTGCGCGACGTGCTGGCAGCGCGGCTGCGCGGGGTGGAACCGGCGCTTGGCACTTTGATGAAGAAGCCGGGCATCGTCCCCGACCGGCTGGATACCATGGATGCATTGCGGGTGATCCAGCAGGCCGAAGTGGCACTCGCGCTGGTGCACGACGAATATGGCCACCTCGAAGGCATCGTCACCCCGGCCGATCTGCTTTCCGCCATTGCCGGCAGTTTCGTGGCCCATGGCGACGAAGGGGACGGGCCGATGATCACCGAGCGCGAGGATGGCTCGCTGCTGATCGCCGGCGCGCTGCCGGCCGATGCCATGGCCGACCGGCTGGGCATCGATCTGCCCGAAGATCGCGATTATGCCACCGCGGCCGGTTTTGCCCTTTCCGTGCTGCGCAAGCTGCCCATCGAAGGCGAGCATTTCACCGAGCAGGGCTGGCGCTTCGAAGTGGTCGACATGGACGGGCGCAAGATCGACAAGCTGCTGGTGCAGCGCGCCAAGGCCGCCGCGCCGCCCGCCGAACTCGACGGTTGATCACAACAGGCCGAAGCGCTCCAGATCGGCTTCCAGCGCGGCCGCGCCCCCGGCGAAGTGATGCGTGTGCCAGCCAAGGCTTTGCGCGGTGGCGATATTGGCGGCATTGTCGTCGATGAACAGCATCTGTTCGGGGGCATGGCCGAACCGGCGGGCGGCGAGCCGGAAAATGGCGGGATCGGGCTTGATCAGCCTTTCGTGGCCGGACACGACGATGTCGCGGAAATGATCGAGCACCGGAAAAGTCGGGCGAAAGCGCGCCCAGGCATCGGTGCCGAAATTGGTGATCGCATATTGCGGCACGGCGCGCGCGTCCAGCCGCCGGACCAGGTCATGCGTGCCGGCAACGGGGCCAGGCAGGCTGTCCAGCCAGTGGCTGGCATAACGGGCGATCAGCGCGGCATGCTGGGGAAACTGCGCACTGCGCGCGGCCACCATCTCCGCCCAGGAAACGCCGGCATCGTGCTGGGCATGCCATTCCTCGCTTACCACATCGGCCACGAAGCGGGCCCGTTCCTGCGGATCGGGAATGGCCTCGCTGTAGAGCAGCGCGAGATCCCATTCCACGAGCACGCGCCCGACATCCCAGACGACGATGACTGGCCGGACGGTGGCTGGTCGCACGATGGCTGATTTGACAGGCGAAGAGTTCATCGCAGGACCATCAGAGCAGGGGCCGAGCCATTGCACGCCGGCGCTCGAACGAGTCAGCCCGCTCCCCGGCCCAGGAGTCCGCCGTCGCGGGTACCTGGCCGGGAAGCGGGCTGGAAACGGCATCGCAGCCTTGCCGCGCGGCAAGAAGCCGGGCGGGGTTAGGCGCCCGGGCAGATCAGCCCTGGCGCGCCTTGAAACGACGCTGGGTCTTGTTGATCACATAAGTCCGGCCACGGCGGCGGATCACGCGGTTGTCGCGGTGACGGTCCTTGAGCGACTTCAGGCTGTTGCGAATCTTCATGGCTATTCCTTTTGCCCGAATCCGACCGGGCGCGAAACTGAAGGTGGGCGGTTAGTGGCCCACCTTCCGAAAGTCAACTGGAGGCGCAGGCGGCGGCATGCAGGGTTCAGCGCCCGTCGTTCCGGATTTCGCCCAGCTTGCGTTCCCAGGCCAGGGCATGGGCGATGATCGTGTCGAGATCGGCATGGCGCGGCACCCAGGGCAGGGTGGCCTTGATCCGCGCGTTGGCCGAAATCAGCGAATCCGGATCGCCGGCGCGGCGGCCCTGCAGAACCCGCTCGATCTTCCTGTTGGTCACGCGGTCCACCGCGTCGAGCACTTCGAGCACGGAAAAGCCGCGGCCATAGCCGCAATTCATCGTCAGCGAGCGCTCGGGCTGCGCGATCAGCGCGGCGAGCGCCAGGACATGCGCCTCGGCCAGATCGGACACGTGAATGTAGTCGCGCACCCCGGTGCCATCGGGCGTATCGTAATCGGTGCCGAAAACGCCCACGCTGTCGCGCTTGCCCAGCGCGGCTTCGACCGCGACCTTGATCAGATGCGTCGCCCCGGCGGTCGATTGCCCGGTGCGCGCCTGCGGATCGGCCCCGGCGACGTTGAAATAGCGCAGCGCGCAGAAATTGAACGGATGCGCACGTGCGGTATCGGCCAGCATGATCTCGCTCATCAGCTTGGACATGCCATAGGGATTGATCGGTTCCCTTGGGCTGTCTTCGGTGACGGGGGAAACCTTGGGAATGCCGTATGTGGCGGCGGTCGACGAAAAGATGAAATGCCTGACCCCGCCGGCCACCGCCGCCGCGATCAGGCTGCGCGTCTTGGCGGTGTTGTTATGATAGTATTTCAGCGGGTTTTCGACCGATTCCGGCACGATGATCGAGCCGGCGAAGTGCATGATCGCGCCGATGCCCCGTTCGGCAAAGATGCGCGCCAGAAGCTCGGCATCGGCAATGTCGCCTTGGTAGAACGGCACGTCGTCGGGCACGGCAAAGCGGAAGCCGGTGACGAGATTGTCGATCACCGCCACCGGCCAGCCGGCATCCTTGAGCGCCAAAACCGCATGGCTGCCGATATAACCTGCGCCACCGGTGACGAGAACGGGAACTGGGGACATTGCTGCGAATCACCTTTGTAGACGCCTGTTCGCACTAGCAGCATGGCCGATTGCGGGCATGGTTCAAAATCATTTGCCTCTGGGCCGACGAGGCCGCCGTCCGCGCCGCGCTTGCAGGGTTTGACGCGCCGGGCCGTTAAAGACGTGATGCGGTTCAGCCGCGCGACAGCCGCCGGGTGGCAGTGCAGCGATCTTACCCTGGGGGATTTCTTTCATGCTTCGCCATGGTTTTCGCGCTTTTGCCCCGCTGACCCTGGCGGCATCGATATTGGGTGCAACGATATTGGCCGCGCCGCAAGCGGGCCTTGCGCAGTCCTGGCGCGGCTGGGACGGCGTCGGCCCGGGCTCCGTTGGCGGCTGGGGTGGTGGGCCGGCGAGTGGCTGGGATGGGCAGGCCGGCCCCCGCGGCGGCACATCGGCCGAACCTTCGAGCCGGATCGAGGTGAGCGCCTGGCGCAGCGCCGACGCCTTGCCGCTGCTCGGCAAGGGCCGGATCATGATGACGGGCCTTGATCCTTCGGCCGACGATCTGGAAAACGGCGCCGACACGCCCCTGCCGGGCAAGCAGCCCATCTATGAAGCCGCGGTTATCGATGCACTGGTTGCGCATGGTTACGACACGCAGACGGCGCGCGATGTGACTCAGATCGCGCAAGTCGCCATCAGCCACCAGGTGGTCGTGCCCGAGGAACCGAAGCGGTCGCCTGTCAGCGGCGCGATGAGCACGACCGTCAGCAACCGCGGTTCGGCCGTATCGATGGCCCTGGCACTCGATTTCACCAAGCCGGCAAAAGCCATCGTCTCCACCCGCATGGACGTGCGCATCCGCGACAAGCCGAGCGGCCGTGTGTTGTGGGAAGGGCATGCCGAAGGCCTGGCGCGCCAGGGGGAGGGCGGCCTGGACGATGGCAGAATGGTCGCGCGTCTGGCCAAGGCGTTGTTCGCCCGATTTCCGGAGGGCCAGGTTGTCGCGGCCGATGCGGGTGGGCCCGGTGCCGTGCTGGCGGCGCGGCCTTGAGCCCGTTTGCTGGCATGCCTATCTAGCTGAAGCGATCCGCGCGTGGCGGGCACATCGCAAGCAAACAAAGGAACAGGTATGCGCCGCCTTGCCATGGCCCTGATCATCGCCGCACCGCTGCCAGCCCTTGCCGCGCCCATTGAAGTGACGCGCTTTTCCAAGCCCGATACGGTGACGCGCCTGGGCCGGGGCGCAGTGGCGGTGGTATCCGTCAGCGCCGGCGCCGAAGGCGATCCGCAAAGCCTGGCCGATCAGCCATGGCTGCTGGCGGTTCAGCGCGAACTGGCGGCAATGGGTTTTGGCGCGGCGACGCCCGGCGCGGCCGACGTGGTGGCCGAAGTGCGCGTGCAGCGCGAGACGGAAACGCGCCAGGGCGGCAACGGCCCGGTCAGCCTGGGCCTTGGCGGGGCGACCGGCGGGCGCGGTGGCGGCGTCGGCATGGGGCTGGGTTTCAATTTGGGCGGCGGGCCGCGCCGGCGCGATACGACCTGGCTGCGCGTGGTGCTGCGCGATCGGGCCAGTGGCGATCCGCTGTGGGAAGGGCGCGCGGAAAACAGCGAGAAAGCCGGATCGTCCGCCGCTTCGGCCGATGTTCTGGCGCCGCGCATGGCCCGGGCGCTGTTTAAGGGCTTTCCCGGCAAGTCGGGCGATACTATCTCGGTCAGATGACATCATCTTCACCCGCTTCCGTTTCGCCGATCCTGATCAATGCCGCGTTCGATGCCGGGAACATCGAGGTTCTGTCGATCGACGGCGCCCGCGCCACGCTGGCGATCCGCCGCGACAACCAGTCGGAGTTCGCGCAGTGGTTCTACTTTCGCGTCAGCGGCATCGCGGGGCGCGAGCTTGACCTGGCGATAACCGGCCTCAATGCCTCGGCCTATCCGGATGGCTGGCCTGGCTATTCCGCCTGCGTTTCGGAAGACCGCCAGGAATGGACCCGCGCCGAATCGAACTTCGACCGGGCGCGCGAAGGCGGCACGCTGCATATCCGCTACCGCCCGGCGGGCGACCAGGCATGGTTTGCGTATTTCACACCCTATTCGCTCGAATGCCACAACGATCTGGTAAGCGAAGCCGCGGCGAGCCCGGGGGTGAGCCATCGCGTCCTGGGCCTGTCGCTCGACGGGCAGCCGATCGATTGCCTGACGCTGGGCACGGGCGCGCGCCAGGTGTGGCTCTATGCCCGGCAGCATCCGGGCGAAACCATGGCGGAATGGTGGATCGAGGGCGCCATCGACATGCTGACCGATCCGGCCGACCCGCATGCCCGCGCGCTCCGCCAGGCCTGCACGTTTCACATCGTGCCCAACTGCAATCCCGATGGCAGCGTGCGCGGCCACCTGCGCACCAACGCGGCAGGCGTCAACCTCAACCGAGAATGGCACGAACCGAGCCCGCAACGTTCGCCCGAAGTGCTGGCGATCCGCGATGCGATGGATGCAACCGGCGTTGATTTCGCGATCGACGTGCATGGCGACGAGGCGATCCCCGCCGTGTTCCTGGCCGGGTTCGAAGGCATTCCCGGCCTTACGCCCGGGCAATCGGAAGGATACCGGCGTTATCGCGCCATTCTCGACAGGCGCAGCCCCGATTTCCAGGTCCGGCGCGGTTATCCCGAAAGCCAGCCCGGGCAGGGCAATCTCAACATGTCGACCAACCAGCTGGCACAGCGCTTTGGTGCGGTAGCGATGACACTGGAAATGCCGTTCAAGGACAATGCCGATTTGCCCGATCCGGTCTATGGCTGGAGTGCGGAGCGCAGCAAGTTGCTGGCCCGCGAATGCCTGGCAGCGCTGTGGGAATGGCTTCAGCCGTAACCGGCACAAGGGGCCGCGCGCCGATCGAGATCACCAGCCTTTACGACCCGTTAACTGTTGCGGGCGCAGACAGGCACCATGGTCTGCAGCCTGCCTCTTTCGCTTGCACTTTCCGCGCTTCCGGCCCGCGCCCGGCAGGCGTTGGCCGGCCTGCCGGTGCTGGGATGCGCGCTGGCGCTGATCTGCGCGGGGCGCGCCCTCCCGTTCTGAGCTTCATGACGGTCGATGCCGCGGCCGTCATGGACGCTGCCGTTTCAAGCTACTCGCCCTGCCAGCCTTCCAGCAGATCGCGGAATTCATCGGCGTGGTGTTCTTCCTGGGCCAGGATGCCTTCCAGCAACGTGCGCGTCGTGGGATCACGATCGCCGACATAGGCAATGAGTTCGCGATAGGCCTCGACGGCAATGCGCTCGGCAATCAGGTCTTCCCTGACCATGTCCTTGAGCGTCTTGCCCACCTGGTATTCGGCATGGCTGCGCGCGGTGAGCGTGGCGGGATCGAGATCGGGTTCGCCGCCCAGTTGCACGATGCGCTCGGCCAGCTTGTCGGCGTGCGCGCGCTCTTCATTGGCATGTTCGAGGAAATGGGCCTTTACGGGCTCGGACACCAGGCCTTCGGCGGTGTAATAATGCCGCATGTAACGCAGCACGCAGACCCATTCGGTGGCCAGGGCCTTGTTGAGATGAGCGATGATGACGTCGCGGTCCTGCGGAAACGACCGGGTGACAGGTCCGTCGCCGATCCCCTCCCGCGCCTGCGCCCGCAGTGTGGCCGTATCGGTAAAGGCGGCTTCGGCGTCGGCCGGGATGGTGGCGGGCTTGTCGATGCTGGCAGTGGCCATGAAACACGCTCCTGCAAAAATGATCTGGCAGGGCGCGCACGGCCCCGCCTGGACAATGCGCCCAGAACTTCGGGGCGCGGACATGGGGGCAAATGATCGGGCGGCCCGGCGGTTCCATTGCCCGTCGTGCCGGGGCGGCTCGATCGGCGTCCTGCCGTGAACGGCTGCCCTCCGGTTGGGCTTTCCCTCAAGGCAGGGGCTGCTATAGGCCCCTGACGATGGACCTTGTGACGACTCCGCTGCGCATGCCCGCCGATTGGCGCGATTTCTTTGCGCTGACCAAGCCGCGCGTGATGACGCTGGTGATCTTCACCGGCCTGTGCGGCCTGCTCGCCGCGCCTGGCGAGCTTCATCCCGTGCTGGCTTTCACGGCGATCCTGTGCATTGCCGTGGGGGCGGGCGGGGCCGCCGCGCTCAACCAGTGGTGGGAAGCCGATCTCGATGCCGGGATGAAGCGCACGGCCAAGCGGCCCCTGCCCGCCGGGCGGATGGACCGCGAATCGGCACGCGATTTCGGCTTTGCCCTGGCCGGCGGTGCGGTGGTGGTGATGGGCCTGGCAATCGGGTGGCTCGCCGCCGTGATCCTGGCGGTTTCGATCTTCTATTACGCCTGGGTCTATACCGTCTGGCTCAAGCCGCGCACGCCGCAGAACATCGTCATCGGTGGCGGCGCCGGCGCGTTTCCCCCGCTGATCGGCTGGGTGGCGGTGACCGGGCATATCGGCTGGATGCCGGTGATTCTGTTTCTGATCATCTTTTTCTGGACCCCGCCGCACTTCTGGTCACTCGCCCTTTTCGTGCAGACCGATTACGCCAAGGTCGGCATTCCGATGCTGCCGGTGGTTGCCGGAGAGCAGGCAACGCGCCGCCAGATCCTGCTCTATACGGTGCTGCTGGTGCCACTCAGCCTTTTGCCGTGGGCGCTGGGCGGTGCGGGGGTAGTCTATGGTGGGGCGGCCGCCGCGCTGGGGCTGGTCTTTGTTCTGCTCGCCCTGCGCGTGGGCCTCCGGCAAAGCGGGCCGGACGATGCGATGAAGCCGGAACGGCAGCTTTTCGCCTATTCCGTGCTCTATTTGTTTGCCTTGTTCGGCGCCCTGGTGCTGGACCGGTTTGCCGGCCTTCACAACTGGGCCTGAGAGGAGAGACACGGTGAGCGAAACGCCGGACAAGTTGGACCTGCAAGCTTTCCGCGCGCGGCAGAAGGCGCGCAACCGGGCACTGGGGCTGCTGCTCGGTGCGCTGGTCGTGTTGTTCTTTGCCATCACGATCGCCAAGCTGGGCATTCAGGCGGCGCACCGGCACGACAGCGCGCAGCAGCCGGTGCAGGAATAAGGAGCCGGAACGATGGCGACGGCCACTCCCGATATTGCCCGCGCCAATCGCAAGGTCGGTCTGATCGCGGCCGGCGTGGCCCTGGGCATGCTGGGCCTGGGCTATGCCGCGGTGCCGCTCTATCGCATGTTCTGCCAGGCTACGGGGTTTGCCGGCACGACCCAGCGCGCCACGGCGCAGCAGGCGGCCGCCGTCAAGGCCACCCTGCGCCCGATCACCATCCGCTTCGATGCCAACGTGGCGCCGGGCCTGCCCTGGACTTTCAAGCCCGAGCAGGTGACCCAGGACGGCCGAATCGGCGAGCGCAAGATCGCCTTCTTCACGGCGCGCAACAATTCCGACCAGCCGATCGTGGGCCGGGCGGTGTTCAACGTCACGCCCGAACAGACCGGTGCCTATTTCCACAAGATACAGTGTTTCTGCTTCAATTATCAGAAGCTTGAACCGGGCCAGGAAGTGCGCATGCCGGTGGTCTATTATGTCGACCCGGCGATGCTGGACGATGCCAACGCGCGCGACGTGCCCGAAATCACGCTGAGCTATACGTTCAACAAGGCCGCAAATTGACTGGACCGGGCCACCCGCGCCCGATAGACATGGCCGCCACGATGCCGTTGGCGTCCCGTTGCCGCAAGGCGCGCGGATGCCGGGTAAGCCTTTGGGGGAAGTAGACGATCATGGCTGGTGCCAAGAACCACGATTATCACATCCTGCCGCCCGATATCTGGCCATTGATGGGCGCGATGTCTGCCCTGGTGATGACCAGCGGCGGCGTGCTGTTCATGCACAAGATGGCCGGGGGCATGCAGATCATGCTGCTGGGCCTTCTGGGCGTGCTGCTCACCATGTTCTCGTGGTGGGGCAAAATCATCAAGGAAGCCCATGCGGGCGATCATACCCCGGTGGTGCAGCTTCACCAGCGCTATGGCATGATCCTGTTCATCGCGTCGGAAGTGATGTTCTTCGTCGGCTGGTTCTGGGCCTTCTTCGATTTCGCGTTGTTTCCCAGCAAGGTCAACACCGAGGTGATCGGCGGCGTGTGGCCGCCCAAGGCGATCGAAGCCGTCATCAACGCGTTCGATCTGCCGCTGCTCAACACGCTGATCCTGCTGTGTTCGGGCACGACGCTGACCTGGGCGCACCATTCGCTGATCCATGGTGACCGCAAGAGCCTCAAGCAGGGGCTTATCGCCACGATCCTGCTCGGCCTGCTGTTCACGGCGATCCAGGCTTTCGAATATATCCACGCGCCGTTTCCCTTCGGCAAGAACACCTATGGCTCGGCGTTCTTCATGGCCACGGGGTTCCACGGCTTTCACGTGATCATCGGCACGATCTTCCTGATCGTGTGCTGGATTCGCGCCGAACGCGGCGATTTCACGCCGCGCCAGCATTTCGGCCTGGAAGCGGCGGCTTGGTATTGGCACTTCGTCGACGTGGTCTGGCTGTTCCTGTTCGTGGCGATCTACGTCTGGGGCAACTGGGGCGCGGTGATCGAATGACCGCTGCTTTGCAGGCTTGAAGAAGGGGGCGCCTTCCGCCGTGGAAGGCGCCCCTTTTCATGATCGCGCTACCGCAGCAGCCCGCCCAGCAACCCCCGCGCAAAGCGGCCCAGGGTTTCCCCGCCGATGCTCGTCGCGATCGAGCCGACCATAGCCGTCACCCCCGTGGCGACGGGCGAGGCGCGCGAGTTTCTGCCGGCGATCTGCGCCGCGATCATCGCGCCGGCAGATGAAGCGACGGCGCCGGCGGCGGCCTTACCGGCCCGGCCCCATAGCGTGGGCGAGCGGCGCGGTTGGGCACGCTGGGCCGCGTCTCCCTCTTCCTCCACCACCTGCGCCGCTGCAGCCGCGTCGGCCGCTTTGCGCGCGAGGACTTCGGCCGCGCTGTCGCGGTTCATGGCGGTATCGTATTTGCCGGCAAACGGGCTGGCCGCCTGGATCGCGGTGCGTTCCGCCGGGCTGACCGGGCCAAGGCGCGAGCGGGGCGGGGCGATCAGTGTGCGGGCCACCACGCCCGGCGCGCCTTCGGCATCGAGCGTGGACACCAGCGCTTCGCCCACTTTCAGTTCGGTAATGGCCTGCGCCACGTCGAGATCGGGATTGATGCGAAACGTTTCGGCTGCGGCGCGGATGGCCTTCTGATCGCGCGGGGTGAAAGCGCGCAGGGCGTGCTGCACGCGGTTGCCCAACTGGCCTGCCACCTTCTCGGGAATGTCGATCGGGTTCTGGGTGACGAAATAGACGCCTACCCCTTTGGAGCGGACAAGGCGCACCACCTGCTCCACTTTGTCCATCAAGGCATCGGGGGCATCGTCGAACAGGAGGTGCGCCTCGTCAAAGAAGAACACCAGGCAGGGCTTTTCCGGATCGCCCACTTCGGGCAGCGCTTCGAACAGTTCGGACAGAAGCCAGAGCAGGAACGTGGCATAGAGCTTGGGGCTCTGCATCAGTCTGTCGGCTGCCAGGACATTGACCATGCCACGCCCGTTTTCGTCCAGATGGAGGAAATCGTGGATCTCAAAGGCCGGTTCGCCGAAGAAGCGATCCGCCCCCTGGCTCTCCAGCCCCAGCAACTGGCGCTGGATCGCGCCGACGCTGGCCCTGGTGACGTTGCCATATCGCGTGGCAAGCTGGCCGGCGTTTTCGGCGCAGGCGGCCAGCACGGCCTGAAGATCGGCCAGGTCCACCAGCAGCAGGCCGTTGTCGTCGGCATAGCGGAACGCGATCGTCAGCACGCCTTCCTGCGTTTCGTTTAGGCCCATCAACCGGGCAAGCAGCAGCGGCCCCATTTCCGAGATCGTGGTGCGAATCGGGTGGCCCTGCTCGCCGTAAAGGTCCCAGAACACGGCCGGGTTATCGGCATAGGCATAGTCCTCCAGCCCCAGGTCCCTGGCGCGTTGTTCGAGGGTGGCGGCATGCTTGAACGTGGGGCTGCCCGGCATGGCGATGCCGGCAAGATCGCCTTTCACGTCGGCCACGAACACCGGCACGCCGGCGCGGCTGAACTGTTCGGCCATGCCCTGCAAAGTGACGGTCTTGCCCGTCCCGGTGGCCCCGGCCACCAGCCCGTGGCGGTTGGCCCGGTGCAACAGCAGCACTTCGCGTTCGCCCTTGGCACCCAGCCCCAGGAAAATCTCGTCCATCGCCCTCTTTCTCGTTCGCTTGCCGCCCTGTCTAGGCGGCGGCGCGATTGCCCGCGAGGGCTTTTTGCATCCGCATCGGCTTGCCGCTATGGCCGCGCGATGAGCGCTGCGCCTTTCCTGCTGCTTGACGATGCCCGCGAAAGTGCTGCCGGCCCGGCCCGGCTGTATGAGGCGCCGCAGGAAATCGTGGTGGCGCGCCGCCCCGACGAGGTTGCGCCCGCCCTGGCGCGGATCGGATCGGTCCCGGGGTGGTGGGCGGGCGCGCTCGCCTATGAAGCGGGGCTGGCACTCGAGCCGCGGCTGATGCCCCGCGCGGCGGCGCGCAGCGGCGCGGGCGGGCCGCTCGTATGGTTTGCCCGCTTTGCCCGGATGACGCGCCTCGACAGCGGCGATGTTGCAGCCTGGCTTGCGCGCGAAGCGGGCGGCGGTGGCGCGCGGCTGGGTCCGCTTGGCCCCGCGCAAGGCCCGGGTGCCTATGCCCGCGCTTTTGCCCGCGTACAGGAGGCGATCCGCGACGGCGATATCTATCAGGCCAATCTCACGCTTCGGCTGGCCGGATCGTGGCAGGGCGATCCCCTGGCGATCTATGCCATGCTGCGCGGCAACGCCCGTGCCGGCCATGGCGCGGTGCTGTGGGACGGATCGCACTGGCATCTGTCGGTCTCGCCCGAGCTGTTCTTCGAATGGCGCGGCGACCGGGTGACGGTGCGCCCGATGAAAGGCACCGCCGCGCGCGGGCAGACCCCGCAGCAGGATGCCGCGCGCAAGACCGCACTTGCCGCCAATGCCAAGGATCGTGCCGAAAACCTGATGATCGTCGATCTGATGCGCAACGATCTCTCGCGCGTGGCGGTGCCGGGCACGGTGAAAGTGCACGATCCCTTTGCGGTGGAGACCTATCCGACCGTACACCAGATGGTGACCACGGTGACCGCGCAGACGCGGCCAGGCGCAAGTGTGGCCGATGTGCTGCGCGCGATCTTTCCCTGCGGATCGATCACCGGCGCGCCCAAGATCCGCGCCATGGAATGGATCGACATGACCGAGCGCGATGCGCGCGGGCTCTATTGCGGATCGATCGGCCATATCGACGTGCCGGGGGACGATGCAGATGCCGACACCCAGGGCCAGCGCGCCGATGTGCCAAGGGCTGGAAGCGCCGCGTTCAATGTGGCAATCCGCACTGTGCGCCTGGTGCCAGATCATCCCGGCGCGGCCGGGGGGCGGGCGACCATGGGGGTCGGTTCGGCCGTGGTCGCGGATTCGGCGATGCTGGGCGAATGGCGCGAATGCTTGGTAAAGGGGGATTTCTTGCGCCTGAACGCCGGCAGTGCCGATCTGATCGAAACCATGGCGTTCAATCCGGCGACGGGCATAGCCCTGCTCGAGCGGCATCTCGAACGGATGAAGCAAAGCGCGCTGGCGCTGGGCTTTGCCTTTGATCGCCACGCCTTGCGCAATGCCATTCATGCGCTGTGTTTCGATCTCGACGCGCCGGCCAAAGTGCGGCTGGTGCTGGCCAAGAGCGGTGCCCATGCGCTGGAAGCAGCGCCACTGCCCGCGCCGTTTGCGACGCCCGTGGCCTGCGCCGTGCTGCCGCTGCCCGTGGCCGAAGGCGACTGGCGGCTGCGCCACAAGAGCAGCGATCGCGGATTTTACGAGGCGGGCCTTGCTGCGGCGTGCCGGGCCGGTGCGCAAGAGGCCCTGTTGCGCCGCGACGACGGGCTGCTGACCGAAGGGTGCTTTACCAGCCTGTTCGTGGAGCGCGATGGCCTGCTGGTGACGCCCCGCGCGGACCTGGGGCTGCTGCCCGGCGTACTGCGCGCGCAATTGCTCGACGAAGGCCGGGCCATCGAAGGCGAAATCCGCCTTGAAGACCTGACGCACGGCTTTTTCATCGGCAATGCCGTGCGCGGGCTCAGCCCCGCGCGCCTGCTCGACAGCCGGCCCGGGCCGGGCTGAACCATGGCCGACAGCCAGACCGTCAGCGCCGCCTTGCGCCGCATTGCCCCGTCGCCCACCAACGCGATGACCGATCGCGCCATCGCGTTGCGTGCGGCCGGGTGCGACATCATCTCGCTCTCGGTGGGCGAACCCGATTTTGCCACGCCGCCCCACGTGATTGCCGCGGCCAAGGCGGCACTCGATGCGGGGCAGACGCGCTATACCGCGGTGGCAGGGACGCAGGCGCTGCGCGAGGCGGCCGCTCTCCATTTCCGCCGCGATCTGGGCATCGCGGTGCCGCCGGCGCAGGTAATCGTGACCGCGGGCGGCAAGCAGGCCATTTTCGAAGCACTGCTGGCAACGCTCGATCCGGGCGATGCCGTATTGATCCCTTCGCCCTGGTGGGTCAGCTATCCCGAAATCGTGCGCTTCGCCGGGGCCGACGTTGTCGCTCTGCCGACCACGGCCAAAGGGGGCTTTCGCATCACCCCGGCGCAACTGGAAGCGGCGATCACCCCGGCCACGCGCTGGCTGCTGCTCAACAGCCCCGGCAACCCCACGGGGGCCACCTATCCGCCGGCGGAACTGCGCGCGCTGGGCGCGGTGCTGCGCCGCTTTCCGCGCGTGCTCGTGCTGTCGGACGATATCTATGCCCCGCTGCGCTATGGCGAGGGGCGCCATGCCACGCTCGGCGTGGAATGCCCCGATCTTGCCGAGCGCATCCTCACCGTGTCGGGGGTGTCCAAAAGCCATGCGATGACCGGTTTCCGCATCGGCGTTTCGGCCGGGCCGGCATGGCTGATCGAGGCGATGGCCAAGCTGCAATCGCACAATTCGGGCAATCCCTGCGCCATCGCCCAGGCCGCCGCCACTGCCGCGCTGGCCGGGCCGCAAGACTTCCTGGCCGGCTGGCGCGATCGGTTTCGCGCGCGACGCGACACCGTGGTGGCGGCGATCAATGCCATCCCCGGCCTTTCCACGCCCGTGCCCGATGGCGCATTCTATTGCATGATCGATGCCGCGCCGCTGATGGGCCGCTTCGGCAATGACGAGGCCCTGGCCCTGCATCTGCTGGAACATGGCGTGGCGGTGGTGGCGGCGTCCGCATTTGGCGGCGGGCCGGGCTTTCGCGTCTCGTTCGCGGCAGACGATGCCATGCTGGACGAAGCCTTGCGGCGGATCGCGGCTGCGCTGCTGTAAAGCAATGGGCCGCTTGCCGCGCGCCGATTTCGCGCGCAAGGGATCGGCATGCTAGATCTGCCCATCCTGTTCGAAGACGGCGAAGCGCTGGTTATCAACAAGCTTGCCGGCTTGCCGCTCGACCGGCCGCGCGCGGGCGGCCTTTCGCTCGAAGACCGGCTCGACGATCTGAAGCTGGGCTTCCAGCGCCCGCCCGTGCCCGTGCACCGGCTGGATCGCGATACCTCGGGCTGCCTGCTGCTGGCGCGCAATCCCAAGGCGCTGAAACGCTTTGCCGCCGCCTTTGAAGCGCGCGAGGTGGAAAAGGTCTATTGGGGCGTGGTGGCCGGCGAGGTGGACGGCACGGCCGGAACCATCGCGCTGAACCTGGCGAAGATTTCCAGCGCGGCGGCCGGCTGGCGCATGATCCCGGCCAAAAAAGGCAAGCCGGCGGTGACGCACTGGCGCGTGCTGGCGCGCCTTCCCGGACGGACGCTGGTGGAATTCCGACTGGAAACCGGACGCACGCACCAGGTGCGCGTCCATGCTTTGGCCGGTCTGGGCGCGCCGTTGCTGGGCGATCCGGTCTATGGCGACGGCAAAGGCGCGCCGCGCACGCTGCTCCATGCCCTGCGCCTGGTCGTGCCGCGCCAGGGCAAGGCGCCGGTCATCGCCGAAGCGCCGGTGCCGGCCGATATTGCCGGGCTGGGCTTTGTGCCATGAACGATTCGCCCGAGGCTATCGTGGCCCGGGCCCTGAGCCTGGTGGAGGAAAGCTTTATCGCCGCGGCCGGGCCGGGCGGGCAGAACGTCAACAAAGTGGCGACGGCCGTGCAACTGCGCATCGACGTGTTTGCCCTGCGCCTGGCGCCGGCGGTGTTTCACCGCCTCAAGGCGCTGGCGGGCAGCAAGTTCACCGCCAAAGGCGAGATCGTGCTGACCGCGCGCCGTTTCCGCACGCAGGAGGCCAACCGCGAAGACGCTCGCGCCCGCCTCGCCGAATTGCTGCGCGAGGCTTGCCGCCTGCCCGAAAAGCGCGCGAAATCGCGGCTCAACCGCGTGGGCAAGGCCGAGCGTCTGCAAGGCAAGAAGATCAGGGGCGCGGTCAAGGCCGGGCGCGGCAAAGTGCGGCTGGATTAGCGAAACATGTTCTCCGTCACCCCCGAATCAGGCGCGGGGTGACGGGGGTGGCCGCTGGTCACACCATGTCCTGCGGCCGCACCAGGCGATCGAAGGTCGCTTCGTCGACCAGGCCCAGGGCGAGCCCCGCTTCGCGCAGGGTAAGGCCCGCGGCATGGGCATGCTTGGCAATTGCGGCGGCGTTGTCATAGCCGATTTCGGGCGCCAGGGCGGTGACCAGCATCAGCGAGCGATCGACCAGTTCGGCAATGCGCCGGGTGTTGGGCGCGATGCCGGCCACGCAGCGCAGGGCAAAGCTTTCCATGCCCACGGCCAGAAGGTGGACGCTGCGCAGCACCGCAGCCCCGACCATCGGCTTGAACACGTTGAGCTCCAGGTGCCCCTGCAGGCCGCCCACCGTCACGGCCTGATGGTTGCCGATCACCTGGGCCGCCACCATCGTCAGCATCTCGCACTGCGTGGGATTGACTTTGCCCGGCATGATCGAGCTGCCCGGTTCGTTGGCCGGCAGGTCGATCTCGCCCAGGCCCGAGCGGGGGCCGGAACCGAGCAAGCGGATATCGTTGGCGATCTTGGTCAATGCCACGGCCAGCGTTGCCAGCGTTGCCGAAAACTGCACCAGCGCATCGTTGCTGGCCAGCGCTTCGAACCGGTTGGGTGCTGGGGAGAACGCATGGCCCGTCAGGCTGGTCAGCTCGGCCGCCATCGCTTCGGCAAAGCCTTCGGGCGCATTGAGGCCGGTGCCGACCGCCGTGCCGCCCTGGGCCAGGCGCAAGAGGTGCTGCTCGGCCTGGCCCAGGCGCATGCGGGCGTCGCGCAGCTGCTGGACATAGCCGGAAAATTCCTGGCCCAGTGTCAAGGGCGTGGCATCCTGCAGGTGGGTGCGGCCGATCTTGACGATGCCGGCCCAGTCGCGCGCGGCCGAATCGAGCGTGTCGGTCAGCAGATCGAGCGCCGGCAGCAGATCGCGGTTGAACGCGATCACCGCCGCCACGTGAAGCGCGGTGGGAAAGCTGTCGTTCGACGACTGCCCCCGGTTGACGTGGTCGTTGGGATGGACCGGGCTCTTGCCGCCGCGGGTGCCGGCCAGGGCTTCGTTGGCACGGCCGGCGATCACTTCATTGACGTTCATGTTGGTCTGCGTGCCGCTGCCGGTCTGCCAGATCACCAGCGGGAACTGGTCGTCGTGCTGGCCGGCCGCCACTTCGGCCGCGGCGTGTTCGATGGCGTCGGCCAGCGTCCCGTCAAGGCCGTGGGCACGGTTGACGGTGGCGGCGGCGTGTTTGATCAGCGCTAGCGCGTGGATCACGCCGATCGGCATGCGCTCTTGCGCGGCGAACGGGAAATTCTCGATCGAGCGCTGGGTCTGCGCACCCCAATAGGCCGTGCCGGGCACGGCGATCGTGCCGATGCTGTCGCTTTCGATGCGGTCGGTCATGCCGGGGTCCTTTCGCAGCGCCGCGGCGGTGCTGACCCCGGCTGTGTCACAATGGTTGATGCAAAGCGGGCTGATGTAAAGCAGGCTGGCGCAAACCAGGCTGGGGCAGGGCGGCCTGCTGGGTCAGGATCGAAAGCGCGGCATGCAGCCCGCGTTCGGCCAGGCGATCGACCGCCACTTCGGGGGGAATGCCGAGCTGGATGGCCAGATCGCCGATCGCCGTGGCCATGTCGATGAATTCCAGCAGGTGTTCGCGGGCCGCGCGCGGTTCCGCCGATGGGCAAAAGCCCTGCTGCACAATCATGCCCTCGTTCCTGCCGTTGTTGCCATGCGCAGCCTAGCAGGGAGACAGCGCAAACGGTTTTAAGGCCGGTCATAGGCATTTTGCGGAGCAACCTTACGCGAGACGGACCGGCGACGGATCGCCATGAAGCGCGATCAGGCGCTGCCGCGCCCGTGCCCGGGCCTCGATAAACCGTGCTTCCACCGCGCTTTCGGCTTGGCCCGCCTGCACCGCGATCATGGTTAGCGCCGCGGCAAGACCTTGGTCCACCATGCGATCGAGCACCGGGCGCGGGTGGAGGCCGCTTGCGCCGGCAAGGGCCTTGAGCGCCTGAGCCATTTCCGTGAATTCGAATGCCGTCAGCCGGGCGGATTCGTATTCCGCCTTGCGCAACAGCGCGTTTCGCAGATCAAATGCCATGACCGCCACTCCTTGTGCGCAAACACGATCCACGCAAGAGATGGATGTACAGGAGATGGCGCGGGTCTTGTCGCGCGGCAAGAGCGCATCGCGCTAATGGGGAGTAAGGATCGGCGATGGGCATGGCCATGGGCACCAGCGAAATCTTCCTGATTGCCTTGACGATCATTCTGGCGGTGCCGTGGCTGGTCTGGCGATTGCTCGATCGCGACGATCATGCGCCGCTGGTGGTGGTGCAGATCGTTGGCGGCATCCTGCTCGGGCCGGGGGTGCTCGGCGCGGCCTATCCGGCCTATTACAGCTTCGTGTTCAATCCCCAGGTGATCGCCGCGCTCAATGGCGTTGCCTGGTGGGCGGTGAGCTTGTTCGTCTTCATCGCCGGCGTTGAACTCGACCTGGCCGACGCCTGGGGCAATGCCCGCGAAACGCTGATCACCGCTTCCTGCGCGCTGCTGGCGCCGCTTTTGCTGGGCGCGCTGGCGGCGGCCGCGTTGCTTTCCGCCCCCGGATGGCTTGGCGCGAAAGGCAGTTTGGGCCAGGGCATTGCCGGCATCGGCATGGCCTGCGCCGTCACCGCGCTGCCGATCCTTGTTCTCCTGATGGAAAAGCTGGGAATTTTCCGCGCGCCGCTGGGCCAGCGCCTGCTGCGCTATGCCAGTATCGACGACGTGGCGATCTGGGGCGTTCTGTCGCTGATCCTGCTCGACTGGCAGCGGATCGGGCGCCAGGGCCTGTTCCTGCTGGGCTTCTGCCTTGCTGCCTGGGCCTGTCGCCGCCTGATGGCGCGCGTGCGGGAAGACGACCGCTGGCATCTCGCGCTGATCTGGTTGGCGGCGGTCGGCTTTGCCGCGGATTGGTCGGGCCTGCATTTCATGGTCGGCGCGTTCCTGGCCGGGGCCGTGCTCGAAGCGCGCTGGTTCGAACAGGGGCGGCGCGACGCGTTCCGCCATTTCCTGCTGCTGGCGGTCATGCCGGTGTTCTTCCTGTCCACCGGCCTGCGTACGCAATGGGGCCAGGTAGGGGGCCTGGGCCTGCCTGCCGTGGCAGGTGCGGCGCTGCTGCTGCTGGCGGCTTCGGTGGCCGGCAAGCTGATCGGCGTCCACCTGGCCGGGCGGCTGCTGGGCTGGAAGCGGGGCGAAGCCGGCGTCATCGGCTGGATGCTGCAAACCAAGGCGCTGATCATGATCATTTTCGTCAACGTGCTGCTCGACAAGCAGATCATCACTGCCGAAGCGTTTACCGCGCTGCTGCTGATGGCGGTGATGAGCACGATGCTGACCATGCCGATCGTCCGCCCCCGGCTGAAAAAGCTGGCAATGGCAGAGGCTTGACGATCTGCGGCCGGCACGCTTGCCGGGGTGGCGGGCGCGGGGCCGATCTGCCATAGGCGGCGAGTGACCGCCGTTCTGCCTGAATCGCCTGCGCCGCTAATGCCTGACCTGGAGCCGGCGCGCCGCCGCCTGGCGCAGGTTTTCGGGTTTTCCGGTTTTCGCGGGGTTCAGGACCAGGTGGTCGGCCGTGTGCTCGCGGGCCTGTCCACGCTGGCGGTGATGCCTACCGGTGCCGGCAAATCGCTGACGTATCAATTGCCGGCGGTAATGCTGCCGGGCACTTGCGTGGTGGTTTCGCCGCTTATCGCCCTGATGCACGATCAACTGCGCAGCGCGACCGCCAACGGCATCCGCGCGGCCGCGCTGACCAGCGTCGATACCGACCGTGACCGCACGATCGAGCGGTTTCGCAACGGTGATCTCGATCTGCTATACGTGGCGCCGGAACGGGCGAGCCAGCCCCATTTCCGCGAATTGCTGGCCAAGGCTCCGCTGGCGCTTTTCGCTATCGACGAGGCGCACTGCGTTTCGGAGTGGGGCCATGATTTCCGTCCCGACTATCGCCTGTTGCGCCCGCTGATGGATGCCTTTGCGCAGGTGCCGCGCCTGGCCTTGACGGCCACGGCCGACCGCCACACGCGCGCCGATATTCTGGAGCAGTTGGGCATTGCCCGCGACGGATTGATCGTCGCCGGATTCGATCGACCCAATATCCAGTACCGCATTGCCCCGCGCGACAATCCCTTGCGCCAACTGAGCCGGTTCGTCGCGGAGAATCCCGGCCCCGGCGTGGTCTATGCGCCCACCCGCGCCCAGGTGGAAAAGCTTGCCGCGCAACTGGGCGCCGGCGGACGGCGCGTTTTGCCCTATCACGCCGGGCTGCCGGCCGAAGTGCGCGCGGCCAACCAGGAAGCCTTCGTTGCCAGCGAGGACATGGTCATCGTCGCCACGGTGGCCTTCGGCATGGGCATCGACAAGCCCGACGTGCGGTTTGTGGCCCATGCCGGCCTGCCCAAATCGATCGAAGGCTATTATCAGGAAACCGGCCGCGCCGGCCGCGATGGCGATCCGGCGGTGGCGCTGCTGCTGTGGGGCGCCGATGATTTCGCCCGCGCGCGCCACCGCCTTGCCGAAGTGGAGGAAGCCCGCCGCCAGGGCGAGCGCGCCCGGCTAGAAGCGCTGGCGGGCCTTGTCGAGACCGCCGCCTGCCGCCGTGCCGTGCTGCTGCGCCATTTTGGCGAAGATCCCCCCGCAGCGTGCGGCAACTGCGACAATTGCCTCGATCCGCCCGGCCGGACCGACGCCACCGAACTGGCGCAGAAGCTGCTTTCGGCGGTCTATCGCACCGGGCAGAGCTATGGCCTGGCGCATCTGGAAAAAGTGCTGACGGGCGTGGCTGACGAGCGTGTCGTCGCCCGGGGCCATGATGCGCTTTCGGTGTTCGGGATCGTGCCGACAGACCAGGCGCCGCTGCTCAAGGCCCTGGCGCGGGCACTGTTGGCGCGCGGCAGCTTGGTGCCGACCGAACATGGCGGGCTGGCCCTGGGCGGCGATGCCAAAGCCATTCTCAAAGGCCAGGCGGGCGTGCAGGTTGTCCTGCCGCCGGCGCAGGAACGTGGCGGGCGCCGCCGGGGCAAAAGCGGCAATGCCGCCGCGCTCAACCCGGTGGGCGACCCGCTGTTCGACGCGCTGCGCGCGCTGCGCCGCGAAATCGCCCAGCAGGCCAATGTGCCCCCCTATGTCGTGTTCCACGATGCGGTGCTGCGCGAAATGGCCGCGATCCGGCCCCGGTCGCTGACCGACCTCGCGGCTATCAGCGGCGTTGGCACACGCAAGCGCGATGCCTATGGCGCGCGCTTCCTGGCGGTTATCCACAGCCATGGGCAGAACGCGTAATGGGGAATCCGGTTGGCTATGGAACCTAAAGAGCCCGTCAACCATTTTTCGTTAGGTTGCCTCGATTGGATGGGGAACCGAGCGTGGATGTCATGTTGACCGAGATGGAAACACGGCTGAGCCGGCACCGCATCGTGCGGGGGCGCCTGATGCTGCTGTGCATGGCCGTGCTGGCGGCAATCCCCGCGGGCGCGCTGCTCGCGCAGAATGCGCCGACGGCCAGGGCTTCCGCGCCGTTCACCGTGGTGGAAACCGGCCAGGGCTTCGATCGCCTGCAGGATGCCATCAATGCCCTGGGGCAAGGGGATGGCACGATCCGCGTGGCGCCCGGAACCTGGCGCGATTGCGGGGTGCAGCCCTATGGCAACGTGACCTATGTGGCCGCCGTTCCCGGCCAGTCGATCTTCGATGGCAAAGTGTGCGAAGAGAAAGCCGCGCTCGTCATGCGCGGGCAATCGATGCGCGTGGAAGGCCTGGTATTCCAGAACATGCGTGCGTTCGATGCGAACGGGGCTGGCATACGCCTGGAACGCGGTGACCTGACCGTACGCGAAGCCTGGTTTCGCGATAGCGAGCAGGGCATCCTTTCGGCCAACTATCCGTCGGGACACGTGCTGATCGAGCAATCGACCTTTACCCGGCTGGGCCGCTGCGACCGGGGCCTGTCCTGCGCGCATTCGGTCTATTTCGGCGACGAGGCCACAGTGGTAATCCGCCGCAGCCGGTTCGAACAGGGCACAGGCGGGCATTATGTGAAAAGCCACGCGGCGCGGATCGAAGTGACCGATTCGAGTTTCGACGACAGCCGCGGCCGCACCACCAATTACATGATCGACCTGTCGATCGGCGCAACCGGGGTGATTTCCGGCAACTGGTTCGTGCAAGGGGCCGACAAGGAAAACTACAGCACGTTCATTGCCAATGCTGCCGAAGGCCACAAGCATAGCGCCGATGGGCTGACGATCGCCGGCAACACGGCCCGCCTGGCACCCGGCCTTTCGCGCCAGACGGTGTTCGTGGCCGACTGGTCGGGCGACAGGATCAACCTGGGGGCGAACGCGCTTGGTCCGGGCATTGCCCGGTTCGAACGGCGCTGATGCCCGGGTGCCGTGCCACGGCGCCGGCCGGCTCAGGCAAAGCTGGCGCTATTTCAGCAAGTGGCCCGTGCGATCGCGCTTGGTTTCCAGATAGCGGGCATTGTGGGGGTTTGCCGGCAATTGGTGGGCGACCCGTTCCAGCACGATGATGCCCAAGGCGGCCAGTGCGGCGACTTTGGCGGGATTGTTGGTCATCAGCCGAATCTGCCGCGCGCCGATCAGGTCCAGCATCCGGGCCGCCACGGGGAAATCGCGCGCTTCGGCGGGCAGGCCCAGACGCTCGTTGGCGTCGACCGTATCAAAGCCCTGATCCTGCAACTGATAGGCGCGCAACTTGTTGATCAGCCCGATGCCGCGCCCTTCCTGCCGCAGATAAAGCAGCACGCCCCAGCCCCCCCGTGCCGCTTCTGCCGCCATGCGCGCCAGGGCCGCTTGCAACTGGGGGCCGCAATCGCACTTGAGACTGCCGAGAATGTCGCCCGTCAGGCATTCGCTGTGCAGCCGGACGAGAGGCGCAATGCCGTTGTCCTGCTGCCCGATGATCAGGGCCACATGTTCGCGCAGATCGTCGCGCGCGCGGAAAGCGACGATTTCCGCTTCTTCGCAGGCATCGACCGGCAGGCGGGCGCGGGCCTGGATCGTCAGGTTGAGCGGATCGGCAAATGCGGCAACGTCGGCCGCGGCAACGGTTTCGGCGATATCGGCGCCGCTGGCGACCAGAAAGGCAGGCAGGATGCCGGCCAGGCGGGCCAGTTCCATTGCCGCCTGCGCGGCCTGTGGCGCAACGATCGCGCTGGCGCGGAACGGGCCGCGCAGGGGACTTGCCAGATCATGCGCGGGATCGGCGAGGTTGCGTGCCGCCGCCAAAGTGAACGGTTCGGGGCCGTGGATCAGCACCGGGGCATGGGGCAGGGCGGCATCGCGCTGGTTGGCCAGCTTGAGCGTTGCCGCGCGGGCCGCCGAAATCAGCATCTGCGCGGCAAAGAGGCCCGGCTGGGCAAAGCCCGTTTCCGCCGGCAGCAGCGCGAATGCGCCATCGGCATCGGTGACGCGAATGGCCCAGCCATGGCGCAAGGCATCGAGCGCGCGTGCCACGCGGCGCGTTGCCGCCGCCGGCATTGTCAAAGCGCGAACTCGGTGATCAGCGGGACGTGATCGGAAGGCTGTTCCCAGCGGCGGGTTTCTTCGACGAAACGATGGGAGATGGATTGCGGCGCAAGTTCGGGCGAGGCCCACATATGGTCGAGCCGCCGCCCCTGATCCTTCTGCCGCCAATAGGACCGGTACGACCACCACGAATAGTTGCGTTCCGGCGCGGGAATGTGCCGGCGGCCCAGATCGACCCAGCCATGGGCATCGGCAAAGCGTTGCAGCGATTCCACCTCGATCGGGGTGTGGCTGACCACCTTGAGCAAGGCCTTGTGGTCATAGACATCGTGCGGCAGCGGCGCGATGTTGAAATCGCCGACGATCAGGGTGGGGCGGTCGAGCGTGTCGGCCCATCGCGCCATGCGTTCGAGGAAATCGAGCTTCTGCGCGAACTTAGGATTGAGCGTGCGATCGGCAATGTCGCCGCCGGCGGGAATATAGACGTTTTCCAGAATCAGGCCCTGGCCCGCGCCGAGCAGCTCCACGCCCACGTGGCGGGCTTCGCCGTTATCCTGCCAATCGTGCCGGCTGTATTCGCGAAAAGGCAAACGGCTAAGCGTGGCAACGCCATGATAGCCTTTCTGCCCGTGAATGGCCCGGTGGGTGTAGCCGAGCGTCTCGAAAATCTCGTGCGGGAACAGCGGTTCGGCTACTTTGATTTCCTGCAGGCAAAGCACATCGGGCCGTTCGGCCTGCAGGAAGCGCACGACCTGATCGATGCGCAGGCGAACGGAATTGATGTTCCAGGTGGCGATCGAGACCATGTCACGCGCTTTACGTGGCCGCGTCGCGTGCAGCAAGGCCGATCGCACGGCGCTGCTGTCACGGCCTTCATACGAAAAACCCTCGGACCGGGGGCAATAGTCCGAGGGTTCCATGTGCGTTCGTCACGCGGTTGACGAGAGGATTGGTCAGACTGGGCAACAGGGGGGAAACCCGTCCTGTCCGTCTCGCCTGAAACCGTCCTAGGCGCTGCCCGCTTGCTGCCGCATGAACGAAGACCCAGGGTTTTTCGCAAATTGTCGCGGGCCGGCATACTGCAGTGACGAAGCGGTCATCCAGCGCGACCAATGCCCGTCAACGGCGGCCCTGGGGGCGCGGATCGTTGTAGCGAAACATGCTGGCCGGCACGGCAATGCCGTATTGCTGGTTGGACAGGCGAATGGTGGTGCGCTGATTCTGCGAATCGAGCGCGACCCAGCTGTCAAGCTCCAGGCCGCCGGGGGCACCGGGCTTGCGCACCATGATCAGCGTCAGCGTGCCATACTCGGGATGGCGCGGATCCTTCACTTCCAGGCTCAGCACGCCGGGATTGATAGTCGGCAGCAGCCGGGCATAGCGTGCCACGTCCTTGCTGGGGTTGAGCAGCGCGCCAAGCGGGCTGTTGCGGATGGGCCAGCGTGAAACCTGGCGGACCTCGTAATCGATTACGGTAAGGGCCGCGCCGTCCGACACGATCAGCAGCGGCACGCCGGGCTGATACTGGAAGCGGATCTTGCCGGGCCGCTGCAGCGTCAGCGTGCCGGTAAGACGCTGCCCGTTGCGATCGGTCTGCACGAAATCGGCGCGCATCGAAGATATCGCACGCAACGCGGCCACCGCCCGGTCCACGTCATCGGTGGGGGTAGTGGCGGCAGGGGACGGGGCAGCCATTGCCGGGAACAGGGCTGGCGACAGCGACAGCATCATCGCCGCGCCAGCGCTCAGGATCTTGGTCAGTCGGTTCATCGCCACTCCTTGCTACAGCGGCCTTGAACCGCCTGTGAACCTTCCGGTTCCAATAGGCAGACCAGCCAGTCAGGGCCACCAATGCAAAAGGGCCGGGTGTTACCCGGCCCTTTGCGGAACGGCAGAAGCGTCGTTCAGATCACTTGATCTTGGCTTCCTTGAATTCCACGTGCTTGCGCACCACTGGGTCGTACTTGCGGAACGACATCTTTTCCGTGGTGTTGCGCGGGTTCTTCTTGGTGACGTAGAAGAAGCCGGTATCGGCGGTCGAAACCAGGCGGATCTTGACGGTTGTGGGCTTTGCCATGGGCTTGTCCTGAATTCCTTCTAGGCGTCTGCGCGCCGCGTGCTCAAAACGAAACGGGCGGCGCGCGCCGCCCTGACAGGTGGCCGCCCATGCGGGAGGCCACTACGAAAGTCAAGCCTTTGCGAAAGCGAACGGGGCGCCAGGCCAATGGCCCGACGCCCCGCATGACGCGATCGCCAAAAGCGTCAGTGGCTGGTGTCGCCCGCCTTTTCCGCCGTTTCCTTGATCGAGGTCGCTTCGTCCTTACCCTGGGCGCGGACTTCGTCAGCCTTGCTGTTCAACTGGTCCGCCACGGCACCGGTGGCTTCGACAGCCTGCGTGTCGATAGCGTCGGCGGCAGCGTCAGACGATTCGGCAATCGCGTCAGCAGTCCTCTCGGCAGCGTTCTCCTGCTCGTTCTTGCAGGCGGCAAGGCCAAGGCCCAGCGCGAGGACGGGCAGCAGCAGCGCGTGTCTGGCGGTAAAGTTCATGACGGGCTCTCCCTGTTTTGATGCGTGGTGTTTCGCCGGACGGATGCTCAGCGCACCGAACCGCGACGGACCAGGTTAACGACCGCCAGCAGGATCAGCGCGCCCAGGAACGAAACGATCAGGCTGCCGGCCGAAATGCCTTCGGTGATGCTGCCGCCGCCGACCAGCGGGGTAAGCAGAAAGCCGCCCAGCAGCGCGCCGACGATGCCGACCACGATGTTGAGGAAAATGCCCTGCTGCGCATCGGTGCGCATGACGATGCTCGCCAGCCAGCCGAGAATGCCGCCGACGATAAGGAGAACGATAAGGCCCATGACGGTAAACCCCTTTGATTTGGTGCCACGAATGGCTGTCTGCCGGGGATAATTCGCCACAGGGGGGTTGGTTCCGCTTTTGCGACGGAACGTTGCGCCGCGGCCCTGCCGAAAAGCTGGTCAGAGGGCCGGGCGCAAGCTGGCACGCCGCCGTGCACCAGCAGCCGAACGCGCGCTCAGGCGCCCAGCAGCCACACCAGCGCGCCTGCGCCGACAACGATGCGATACCAGGCAAATGGCGCGAAACCGTGACGGCCGATATAAGTGACGAAACCCTTGATCACCACGAGCGAAACGACGAAGGACACCACGCTGCCCACGGCGATATCGGCCCACCCGACGCTGCTGGCCCCACTGGCCAAAGCGTCGCGATTGTCCCACAGCTGCTTGGCCGTGGCGCCGAACATGGTGGGCACGGCCAGGAAGAAGCTGAATTCGGCCGCCGTCTTGCGGTTGATGCCCATTGTCAGCGCGCCCATGATGGTCGAGGCCGAACGCGACATGCCCGGCACCATCGACAGGCATTGCATCACCCCCACCGCCAGCGCCTTGGACAAAGGCATACGGCCCACCGGCTGGTATTCCCCCTCGCGTGCCAGGCGCTCGATCAGGAGAATCAGCACCCCGCCCACGATCAGCGCCACGGCAACCACGGCCGGTGTTTCCATCAGCAGGTCGATCCTTTTCTTGAGCAGCACGCCAAGGATCGCCGAAGGAACGAACGCCACCAGCACATTGCGCACGAAATGCAGCGCTTCGGTCTCGGCCCGCAACGCGCCTCGGGCAACCTCGAGGAACGTGCGCCAGTAAAGCACCACCACCGCCATGATCGCCGGAAGCTGGATCACCACGTTGAACACTTCCCATTCCCCGGCTTTGAAGCCGAGCAGCTCGGTGGCGAGAATCAGGTGCCCGGTGGAAGAAACAGGAAGGAACTCGGTGAGGCCTTCGACGATGCCGAGAACGACGGCGGTAATGATGTGGCTGTCCATGGATCACCGACTTGCCGCAGCGCAGCACGGCTTTCAAGCGTTTCGATGCGGTGCCCAGATGGCAAATTGGTAACGTTCCCGAACTGGTAGCAACCCCTGGCCGCGTCTTGCCGCACGCGACACCGGGTACCGAACAGCCTCAGGCGCTTTCGAACTGCATGCGCGCCAGGCGGGCATAAAGACCATCGGTGACCATCAGGCTGGCATGATTGCCCTGTTCGACAATACGTCCGCCATCCATCACCACGATCCGTGTTGCCGCGCGCACGGTGGCGAGGCGATGTGCGATGACCAGCGTGGTGCGGCCTTCCATCAGGCGGTCGAGCGCATCCTGCACCAGGCGCTCGCTTTCCGCGTCGAGCGCGCTCGTTGCCTCGTCCAGCAGCAGGATCGGCGCATCGCGCAGCAAGGCGCGGGCAATCGCCATGCGCTGGCGCTGCCCGCCCGAAAGGCGGGCGCCATTCTCGCCCAGGAACGTATCGAGCCCTTCGGGCAGATCACGCAGGAAATCCTCGGCATTGGCGGCGCGGGCCGCCGCCCAGATCGCCTGGTCGGTGGCGTCCCATGCGCCGTAGCGCAGATTGTCGCGGGCGCTGGCGGCAAACAGTACCGGTTCCTGCGGGACCAGCGCCATGCGCGCGCGGATTTCGGCCGGATCGGCCTGGGGCAGGGGCACCCCGTCGACGCGGATGACGCCACCCTGCGGATCGTAGAACCGCTGGGCCAGCAGGAACAGGGTCGATTTGCCGGCGCCGGACGGGCCGACGATCGCCACGGTTTCGCCCGGTTCCACAGTCAGCGAAAAATCGGCCAGCGCCGAAATTTCGGGGCGGCTGGGATAGCGGAACGCGACGTTCTGGAACGACAGCGCGCCGCGCGGCGGTTGCGGCAGGGCGATGGGCCGCGCCGGGGGGGCAATGTCGGGGAATTCGAGCAGCAATTCGTTGAGGCGCCCCGCGGCCCCGGCGCCGCGCAGCAGATCGCCGTAAACCTCGGTCAAGGCGCCGAACGAACCGGCAACGATCCCGCCGGTGATCACGAACGCCGCGATCGTGCCTTCGGAAAGGGTGCCACTGGCCACGCCTCTGGCGCCTTCCCACATCACGAGCGTGATCCCGCCCATGACCAGAAAAATGACCACTGCGGTCATGAGCGCGCGGATCGTGATGCGGCGGCGCGCGGTGTCGAACGTGCGTTCCACCGCGGCGGAAAAGCGTGCCCGTTCACGCAATTCCTGGCCGAACGACTGGACGATGCGGATCGCGCCCAGCACCTCGGCGGTCATCGCGCCGATATCGGCCACGCGATCCTGGCTGACCCGCGAAACCTTGCGCAGGCGGCTGCCGAACCAGGCGATGGGGAAAATCACCACGGGTATGCCGATCAGCAAGCCGGCGGTCAGGCGCGGAGCGAGGAAAAACAGATAGACCAGCCCGCCCAATGCCGTGATCAGATTGCGCAAGGCGATCGAGACAGTCGTGCCCACCACCTGCTCGATGACCGCCGTATCCGACGTCATGCGCGAAGAGATTTCCTTGGGACTGTTGGTCTCGAAAAAGGCAGGCGGCAACCGCAGCAGATTCGTTTGCACCTTGATGCGGACATCGGCCACCACCCGTTCGCCCAGCCATGAAACGAAGTAGAAGCGGAACGCGGTGGCAAACCCCAGGATCACCACGATAACCAGCAGCACGTGGAACGACCGGTCGATCAGTTCGAGCGGGGCATGAGCACCAAATGACTGATCGATAATGGTTTTGAACCGCGCCGGGATGGCAATCGTTGCCGATGAGCTGGCGAACAGGGCCAGAAGGGCAATTGTCACCTGCCACGGATATTTCAGCACCTCGCGCCAGACCATCCGCAGTGGCGTAAGCCGGCGCGAGGCGGGAAGGCGCAGTGGCGCCGGCATGGCATCAGCAGTGACGGGCATGTCCGGCGCGGGCCGATCCTGGGAAACCTCTTCCATGGCGCGGGCCTAGCGGATGGCGGGCCGCACCGGAAGGGGGGTTGCGTGCAGAGAGGAAAGTTACCATCTGAAGTGGACCAGTTAACCTTAGAACCTGCCCTTCGTGCTGCATTGCGGGTGAAGCGATTCGCAGGCATTATCGGGTTAAAGAGCAAGACTTTTTCGCAACGCGCCACAAACCGCGCCAGAAACTGCGAGAGCCGCAGCGGTCGGGCGCGGCGAATGGAAAGGCAAGATCGCGATGCTGTACAAGGCTTATGAAATCCAGCGTTCGTTGATGAACGCGAGCAGCGCCTGGGCCTCGATGATGGCCGACGTGCTGAACGATCCACGGCTGCCCTTTGCCGGCTATGGCCCCAACCAGACCATGGCTTCGGCGCTGGACGTCTTTGCCCATGCCACCGCGCCGCGCGGCAAGCCGGCGTTCGGCATCCGCACGATCCAGGTGGACGGCCATACCCATGCGGTGCACGAAAGCACCGTGGTTCACCGCCCGTTCGGCGATCTCAAGCGCTTTACCCACGATGGTCTTGCGGCCGACGCCCCGCGCCTGCTGCTGGTTGCCCCGATGAGCGGCCACTATGCCACGCTGTTGCGCGGCACGGTCGAACGCCTGCTGGAACGCGCGGAAGTCTACATCACCGACTGGGCGGACGCGAAATACGTGCCCTTGTCCGAAGGGCGTTTCGATCTTGACGACTACATCGACTACGTGATCGGCTTTCTCGAGCATCTCGGGCCGGGCGCCCACCTCATGGCCGTGTGCCAGCCATCGGTGCCGGCCTTTGCGGCCACCGCGATCATGGGCGCGCGCAACCATCCCTGCCGACCGCTGACCCTGACCATGATGGGCGGCCCGATCGACACGCGCGAAAGCCCGACAGCGGTGAACGACCATGCGGTGACCAAGCCCTATGTCTGGTTCAAGCACAACGTGATCACCACCGTGCCCGAGAATTACCCGGGCGCGGGGCGGCAGGTCTATCCCGGCTTCGTGCAGCTCACCAGCTTCATGTCGATGAATCTGGGCAGCCACATGATGAGCCATTACAAGCTGTTCAAGCACATGGTCCAGGGCGCGGAGGAAAGCGCGGACGCCACCAAGAAATTTTATGACGAGTACCGTTCGGTCTGCGATCTGCCGGCCGAATTCTATCTCCAGACCGTCGACGTGGTGTTCCAGCGCCACGCGCTGCCCCAGGGCCAGTTCGTGCATCGCGGCCAGCTGGTCGACCTGGGGGCAATCACCGATACCGCGATCCTGTGCATCGAGGGCGAGAAGGACGATATCTCGGGCATCGGCCAGACGCGCGCGGCGCTGAAAGTCACGCCGAACCTTTCCGACGAGATGAAGCAGTACATGCTGGCGCCGGAAGTGGGCCATTACGGTATCTTCAACGGCTCGCGCTGGCGCAAGAACATCGCCCCGGTGATCGAGGCGTGGATGGCCCGGTTCAATACGCGGGACGATGCGGACAACGCCAAGCCGCGGCACGGCGGCAAGCTTGCCGCGGTGAACTGACCGGCCCCCGTTCGCGGGAGCCTGGGCTCAGGCTTGGACGGCGGCCGGTGCGGGCGCGCGGCGCGGAAAAGGTGCCGGCGCCGCCCGCCGCACCCGTCCGATATAGGCCGACAGACCGCATTGCAGGCCCACCAGCATGTAGCAGAACGGCTGGAAAGCGATGCCCACGAAAGTCGAGCCGACAAGATAGCAGATCTGCGCCTGTTGCAGCGCATCGGCAAGCGGCGAAACCCAGGTGAAACCTTCGGGCGGATCACGGCGATAGCGCCGCCGGATCAGTTCCATCTGGAACACGCCCATGATGTGCAGCAGCAGCCATATGGCCAGGCCCGGATAGCCTTGCTCGCCCAGCATTTCGAAATAGGCGGAGTGATAGGCGCGGCCCTTTTCTTCGATATGTTCGGTTTCGATCGCAGCGTTGTTGGCGCCGGCATAATCGGCTTTCACCGTATCGTAGCTGACGCTGTTCTGGCGGAACGCATCGAAGCCTCCGCCGAACGGGTGGGTCTGGGCAAAGGCGATGGTCCATTTCCACACCGCTACGCGGGTGGAGGCCGATTGGTCTGCCTGGTGATTGCCGATCGTGCTCATGCGCTGGGTAAAGCTGGACGGCAGCAGCGGCACGGCAACCGCCATCCCGGCGCAGACCAGGCCGATATAGAGCATGCGCCGCCGGGTGGAGCGCAGCATCATCACCGCCAGCACGCCTGCACAGATGAGCCCGGTGCGCGCCTGCGTGCCGATAGGCATGAGCAGGCAGGCAAAACAGATGCCGGCGGCAAAAAGCTTGGCTTTCCAGTCGGGCTTGAAAATCGTGCCATGGTTGGCAAGCCATAGCGCCAGCGGAATCACGCACATCGCCACGGTGGAGATGATCGATCCTTCGTAAAGGCCGGTGTTGTCGTTCACCAGCAGGCGCAGCTCGCCATAGCCGCCGCCGCTCGCCAGAGTCTTGATCCCGCCGCCGATCACGATCACCCCCACCGACAGTACCATGACCAGAGCGAGTGCCTCGATCCGCAGGCGGGTGCGCAAGGTCAGCGGCAGGAACAGGGCAAAGACCAGCGCTTTCCACACCCAGTCCCACTTCGCGGCGGCTTCCACCGGGAAATCGGCCATGCGCGTGGTCAATCCGCAATAGACCAGCAGCAGCAGCAGCACGAACTGGCGCGGGCTGATGCGGATACCGTTCTTGTCCTCGGCAACGATCCAGCCCAGCAGCGCGCAGGAAAAGGCGATCAGCGAGATCGGGATATGGGTGAGAAAGCCCCAGCTGACCTTCTGCGGGGCAACGATATCGATATAGGCATAGGCCAGCACGAACAGGAACGGCCGCTTGAGCCCGGCGCCCATGAACGCGAGGCAGAAGGCGGTGAAGAAAAGGTCAAGCATCGCGCCCCGGCCCCGGCCGCCCGCCGTGCGAAGCCGTATGACGCTGGCCCATCAGGCGCTGACGGCGGCTGGGCAAGGCCGGATCGTCGTCCAGATCGGCGCGGCGCACCAGTTTCCAGATCATCAGCGCCATCAGGATGTGCGGCACGAAGATGGTTATCTTGTCGATCATCGCCTTGTCGCCGCCATCGCCTTGTCGCCGCATGTGTTCAGGCACGCCGTAAGGCGCCTGTTTCCGCAAGGCGATAGTGCCGTACGGTTGACGCTGCGTTAAGCGAAGAATTTGCCGGCCGTTAAGGCTTGTTATGCGAGGAATGCCGTCATGGCCCGCATTCTCCACGTTCTCGATCACGCCTTGCCGCTGCACAGCGGCTATACCTTCCGCACCCGCGCGATTCTCAAGGCACAGCAAGGGCATGGGCTGGAGGTGCGGGGGATAACGGGCCTACGCCATGCGGCGCCCTTGCAAGGGGCGACTCTGCAAGAGGCGCTCCCGCAAGGGTCCGGGCCGGAAACCCATGACGGCCTGTTGTTCTACCGCACGCCGGGCGAAAGCGGCGGATTGCCGCTCTATCGCGAGTGGCGCGAAGCGGGCGCCCTGGCCGATCGCATTGTCGCCGTGGCGCGGGAATGGCGGCCCGACGTGCTCCATGCCCACAGCCCGGCGCTGTGCGGGCTGGCGGCCTTGCGCGCCGGCAGGCGGCTGGGACTGCCGGTGGTCTATGAAATCCGCGCGTTCTGGGAGGATGCGGCCGTCGGCAACGGCACGGGCCGCGAAGGCTCGCCCCGTTATCGGCTGACGCGGCAGCTGGAAAACCGCGTGGTAGCCGCCGCCGATGCAGTGGTGACGATCTGCCGCGGGCTGCGCGACGATCTGGTGGCGCGTGGCGTGGCGCCCGGCAAGATCACGATCATGCCCAACGGGGTCGATCTGGCGCTGTTCGGCACGCCGCCGGCGCCTGATCCCGCTCTTGCCGCACAGTTGGGGCTGGGGGAGGGGCCGGTGATCGGCTTTCTGGGCAGTTTCTATCCCTATGAAGGGCTGGACGATCTGATCGCGGCGATGCCTGCGATCACCGCGCAGGTGCCGGGCGCCCGGCTGCTGCTGGTCGGCGGCGGCCCCGCGGCAGAGGCCTTGCGCGCCCAGGCGGCGGCCAGCCCGGCGGCACAAGCCATCCGCTTTGTCGGCCGCGTGCCGCATCACGAAGTCGATCGCTATTATGCGCTGGCCGACGTGGTCTGCTATCCGCGCAAAGCGATGCGGCTGACCGATCTGGTCACCCCGCTCAAGCCGCTCGAAGCCATGGCCCAGGGCAAGCTGGTGGCGGCGAGCGACGTAGGCGGCCATCGCGAACTGATCCGCGACGGGGAAACCGGCACGCTGTTCGGACCAGGCGATCCGGCGGCGCTTGCCAAGGCGATGGTCGCGCTGTTCGCCCGCCGGCCGGAATGGGACCGGCAACGCGAGGTCGCGCGCGCGTTCGTGGAACAGGCCCATGACTGGGCTTGCAACGCGGCGCGTTATCTTCCCGTTTACCAAGGGCTGATAGCCCAGGTTATCGTCAAGCCTGGCCTGGCGGCCTGAAATGTTGGAAGATCGAGCGCGATAAGTGGGTATCGCCAGGCCGATTCGCCTGACATTGAGGGTAAAGGCCCACCAAAGGGGGTATGCACAGGTGAGCAGAACCAAGCGCAAGGCAGCGGCCCGGCCACGGCCGATTACCGCGCACCGGTTGTTTCCGGCCTTTGCCGCGCTCTGGTTTGCCGCCTTGCTGGGAATGGGCAGCCTGGCGGTTCCCGTCGACATCCTGCAAAGCGCTGTCGTGGCGAGCGGCCTGCCTCACGTGATCGCGATGGCCGCCCCGCCGCTGGGCTTTACCGCGCGCGCTTTGGTGGCGCTGTTGCTGACGGGGCTGGGCGGCGTGCTCGGTCTGATCGTCGGGCTGCGGCTGGGCGCACCTCACCGCATCGTCGCGGACGAACCGGATCATGACGCTTTCGAAGCGGATGCGGCTGCGATGCCGGCCCCGCGCGTGCGCGCCCGCGATGCCCACCCCGATGCGCCGCCCCGCCGCCCCTTGGTAGTGAGCGCGGACATGATCGACGAATCGGAAACGGCGATCCTTGCCGACGGGGCCATGCCCTCGCGCCGTAGGGCGCTGCTCGCCCGTAATGATGCGTTCGAGGCGCCCCGGCCAGCTTTATCCATCGATGCGGTGCGCGACCATCCGGATTTCACCGCGGATGCGTTCGATCCCTTTGCCATCTACGAGAACGCGGTAGACGAAAGCGAGGCGTTCGTGCCTCCCGCGTTCCTGGCCGATGCTCTTGGCGAAACGACGCGCGACGCCTTTTCGCCGCCTGCGGTGGCAGAGCCCGTGCCTGCGGTGGAGACGATCGCCGATCCTGCACCTGAGACGGAAACCCTCGCCAAAACCGAAATTGCCAAAACCGAAATTGCCGAAGCCGAAATTCCCGAGACCGAGATTGCCTTTGGCGTGCAGGGCGAACCGGTCGCCCTGGCCGAGCCGCGACCGGCCCCGACGCCGCCTGCGCCCTCGCTGTTTGCCATGGCCCGCCAGATCGATGGCGAACGGGCACGCTCTCCCGTGGCGCAGGCCGATCTTGACGGGCTCGGCCTCGTCCAGCTGGTCGAGCGGCTGGCCCTGGCCATTGCCGACCATCGCCGCGCGCTCGACGCCGCAATTGAGGAGGCCGCTGCCAGCCCGACTGCTTCCGGCCCGACTGCTTCCGGCCCGACCACTTCCGGCCCCGCCACTGCCAACCCCACCGGCGTTCCCCTCGCTCCGACGGCGGACGTGCCTGCTGCAGATGGTGCGTCGGGGCTCGACCCTGATGCTGGCCCCGGGCCTTCCGCCTTGGCCGATGGAGCCGATGTGCTTGCCATGCCGCGTCTGCGCCGTCTGGGCCCAGTCCAAACAGGGCATGCGGGCGAGCCGTCGCTGCTCGAAGAACGCTATTCCTCGCTGCTCGACATCGCCACTGCCGTGCGCCGCGCCGATTCTCTGCGTGCGCCGGCCGAGAGCGGCACTGCTGCTGCCGTGGAACCCGTTGTGATTTTCCCCGGCCAGGCGCGCGCGGCGCGCGGAGGCGAGGACCACTGCGTCGCGCCGGTTGCTGCGCCGTTCGAACGCCCCTATCTCGCTTCGGTACCCAGCCGTTTTCAGGTATTTGACAGCAACGATACCGATGCTTTGCCCGATGCGGACAGCGCACAGCAGGCCTTGCGCGATGCGCTAGCCACCTTGCAACGGATGACGGCCAACCGTTGAGGCCGCGATCGCATGAACGGTGACGGTGCGCCATTTGTGCATCGCATCCGTATTTCCCGGCATGCTGTCCCATTGGGGGGACTCTCACCGGTTGCAAAATAACTTTCCAACAGTCATGGGGAATTCTCGCGCAATTTTCGGCGTCTTTCGGCGCCCATGATTCGTGCGAGCTGTCTTTTTTTGGGTGTAGGGACGATCAACGCGATGGGATTTCCGCCGGTTCAGGGCCTGTATGATCCGCGTAACGAGCATGACGCATGCGGCATGGGCTTCATCGCCCATATCAAAGGCGTCAAAAGCCACGCGATTATTGGCCAGGCCCTGGAGATTCTGCGCAATCTCGACCACCGCGGCGCGGTGGGCGCCGATCCGCTGCTGGGCGATGGTGCCGGGCTGCTGATACAGCTGCCGGATCAACTGTTTCGCAAGTGGGCGGCGGGGGAAGGCAAGGAACTGCCCCAACCTGGTGACTATGCCGTGGCCATGTGCTTCCTGCCGCAGGACGATGCCGCGCGCGCATTCGTGATCGAATTTTTCGAAAAGTTCATTGCCAAGGAAGGGCAGGAACTGATCGGCTGGCGCGATGTGCCGACCACGCTCGATGGCCTGGGCAAGACCGTGATCGAATCGATGCCGGTCATCCGCCAGTGCTTCATCAAGCGCGGGGAGAACTGCGCCGATCAGGACGCCTTCGAACGCAAGCTGCTGGCCATCCGCAAGCAGACGCAGAACCCGCTGGCCGCCATGGCCGAAAAGCACGGCCTGCCGGGCGTGACCGAGCTTTACATGCCCAGCTTCTCGTCGCGTACGATCGTCTACAAGGGGCTGCTGCTCGCCGGGCAGGTGGGCTCTTTCTATGACGATCTGCGCGATCCGGACTGCGTTTCGGCGCTCGGCCTTGTCCACCAGCGCTTTTCGACCAACACTTTTCCCAGCTGGAAGCTGGCCCATCCGTTCCGGTTCGTGGCCCACAACGGTGAGATCAACACTGTGCGCGGCAACGTCAACTGGATGAACGCGCGCCGCCGCACGATGGAATCCGAGTTGCTCGGCCCCGATCTCGACAAGATGTGGCCGTTGATCCCCCATGGCCAGTCCGATACCGCCAGCCTCGACAATGCGCTCGAACTGCTCGTGGCCGGTGGCTATGGCATTGCGCACGCCATGATGATGCTGATGCCGGAAGCCTGGGCGGGCAATGCGCTGATGGACCCCAAGCGCCGGGCGTTCTACGAATACCATGCCGCGCTGATGGAGCCCTGGGACGGCCCGGCGGCCGTTGCCTTTACCGACGGGCGCCAGATCGGCGCGACGCTCGATCGCAACGGCCTGCGCCCGGCGCGCTTCTCGATCACGCGCGACGATCTGGTCTGCATGGCCTCGGAAAGCGGCGTGCTGCCGTTCCGCGAGGAAGACATCGTGCGCAAGTGGCGCCTGCAGCCGGGCCGCATGCTGCTGATCGACCTGGAACAGAGCCGGATCGTCGAGGACGACGAGCTGAAGGCGCAGCTTTCGTCGGCCGAGCCCTATGAAGAATGGCTGGGCCAGGCGCAGTACAAGCTCAAGGAGCTGGAAGTGGTGGAGCCCGATGTCGTGGCGCTGCCTGCGCCGACCGACAGCCTGCTCGATCGCCAGCAGGCGTTTGGCTATACCCAGGAAGACGTCACGAAGTTTCTGGAGCCGATGGCCGCGATGGGCGAAGACCCGATCGGCTCGATGGGCACCGATACGCCGATCGCCGTGCTTTCGAAGCGCTCGCGCCTGCTTTACGATTATTTCAAGCAGAACTTCGCCCAGGTCACGAACCCGCCGATCGACCCGATCCGCGAGGAACTGGTGATGAGCCTGGTGTCGATGATCGGCCCGCGCCCCAATCTGCTGGGGCATGATGCCGGCACGCACAAGCGCCTGGAAGTGGACCAGCCGATCCTCACCAACGCCGACGTGGCGAAGATCCGCTCGGTCGAAGCCGCGCTCGACGGCGCGTTCCGCACCGCCACGATCGATACCACCTGGGACGCGGCATCGGGCGCCGATGGCCTCGCCATGGCGATCAAGGAAATGTGCTGGGCGGCGACCGAAGCGGTGCTGGCCGATCAGAATATCCTGATCCTGTCGGATCGTGCGCAGAGCGCCGAGCGCATTGCCATGCCGGCGCTGCTTGCCACCGCCGCGGTTCATCATCACCTGGTGCGCCAGGGCCTGCGCATGCAGACCGGGCTGGTCGTGGAAACCGGCGAAGCGCGCGAAGTGCATCACTTCTGCGTGCTGGCCGGCTATGGCGCGGAAGCGGTGAACCCCTATCTGGCGTTCGAGACCCTGGAAGCGATCCGGATCGACAAGGGCCTGCCGCTCACGCCCTATGACGTGCAGAAGAACTATATCAAGGCGATCGGCAAGGGCATTCTCAAGGTCATGTCCAAGATGGGCATTTCGACCTACCAGTCCTATTGCGGCGCGCAGATCTTCGACGCGGTCGGGCTGTCCTCGGCATTCGTCGACAAGTACTTCACCGGCACGGCGACCTCGATCGAGGGCGTGGGCCTAAGGGAAGTGGCCGAGGAAACCGTGCGCCGCCACGCGCTCGCCTATGGCGACAACCCGGTCTACCGCAAGATGCTCGACGTCGGCGGCATGTACCAGCTGCGCCTCCGCGGCGAGGAACATGCGTGGACGGCGGGCAACATCGCCAGCCTGCAACATGCCGTGCGCGGCAATATCCCCGAGAAGTATCGGGAATTTGCCCAGACGATCAACGATCAGTCCGAGCGCATGCTGACGATCCGCGGCTTGATGGACCTCAAGAAGGCCGACAAGCCGTTAAGCATCGACGAAGTCGAACCGGCGAGCGCGATCGTCAAGCGCTTTGCCACCGGGGCGATGAGCTTCGGCTCGATCAGCCGCGAGGCGCATACGACGCTGGCGATCGCGATGAACCGCATTGGCGGCAAGTCCAACACCGGGGAAGGGGGCGAGGAGCCGGATCGCTTCAAGCCGCTGCCCAATGGCGATTCGATGCGTTCGGCGATCAAGCAGGTCGCTTCGGGCCGTTTTGGCGTGACCACCGAATATCTCGTCAATGCCGATGACATCCAGATCAAGATGGCCCAGGGCGCCAAGCCCGGCGAAGGGGGCCAGCTGCCGGGTGACAAGGTGGACAAGGTGATCGGCAAGACCCGCCATTCCACCCCCGGTGTCGGCCTGATTTCCCCGCCGCCGCATCATGACATCTATTCGATCGAAGACCTCGCCCAGCTCATTCACGATCTCAAGAACGTGAACACCAGGGCGCGCGTTTCCGTGAAGCTGGTGTCGGAAGTGGGCGTGGGCACGGTGGCCGCCGGCGTTTCCAAGGCTCGCGCCGACCATGTCACCATCTCGGGCTATGAAGGCGGCACCGGCGCTTCGCCGCTCACCTCGCTGACCCATGCCGGCAGCCCCTGGGAAATCGGCCTTGCCGAAACCCAGCAGACCCTGCTGCTCAACAACCTGCGCAGCCGCATCTGCGTGCAGGCCGATGGCGGGCTGCGCACGGGGCGTGACGTGGCGGTGGCTGCCTTGCTCGGGGCCGACGAATTCGGCTTTGCGACGGCACCGCTGATCGCGGCCGGCTGCATCATGATGCGCAAGTGCCACCTCAACACCTGCCCGGTGGGCGTGGCGACGCAGGACCCGGTGCTGCGCGCGCGCTTTACCGGCCAGCCCGAGCACGTGATCAACTACTTCTTCTTCGTGGCCGAAGAGCTGCGCGCGATCATGGCCGAAATGGGCTTTCGCACGGTGGCCGAAATGGTCGGCCGGGTGGACCGGCTCGACACGCGCAAGGCGGTGGCCCACTGGAAAGCCGAAGGGGTGGACCTGTCGCGCCTGCTGCACCAGGTGGAACCCGCGCCCGGCACCAGCCTCAACTGGACCGGGCGGCAGGATCACGGCCTCGATGCCGCGCTCGACAACGATCTGATTGCCGCGGCCGCATCCGCGCTGGAAGCGGGCGAGGCTGTGCGCATCGAACGCCCGGTGATCAACGTCAACCGTACCGTAGGCGCGATGCTTTCGGGCGAAGTGGCGCGGCGCTATGGCCATGGCGGCCTGCCCGATAACACGATCCACATCGCTTTCAAAGGCGTGGCGGGCCAATCGTTTGGTGCGTTCCTGGCGCATGGCGTCACGCTCGATCTGGTCGGCGATGCCAACGACTATGTCGGCAAGGGGCTTTCCGGCGGCCGCGTGATCGTGCGCCAACCCGCGCACGTGGACCGCGAGGCGACCGAGAACATCATCGTTGGCAATACCGTGCTTTATGGCGCGATTGCCGGTGAAGCCTTTTTCAACGGCGTTGCCGGCGAACGCTTTGCCGTGCGCAACTCCGGTGCGCTCGCCGTGGTGGAAGGCACCGGCGACCATGGCTGCGAATACATGACCGGTGGCGTCGTGGTCGTGCTGGGCAAGACCGGGCGCAACTTTGCCGCAGGGATGTCGGGCGGGGTGGCCTATGTCTATGACGGCGAAGGCAACTTCGCGTCGCTGGTCAATGGCGCCATGGTCGACGTGCTGCCGGTTTCGGCGGCGCGCGACGAGGACGAAGGAGCCGGCCGGCCGCAGCAGCGCGGCGTGGACGTCAACGATTTCGGCATGGGCGACATGCTGCGTCACGATGCCGATCGCCTGCGCATCCTGATCGAGCGGCACCTGCTCCACACCGGGTCCAGGCGCGCCCGCGCGATCCTCGACAACTGGGACGAGGAAGTGACGCGTTTCGTCAAGATCATGCCGCGCGACTATGCGCGCGCGCTCCGCCAGCTGGAGGCCGAACGGCTCGAAGCCGCTTCGGTCGCTGCGGAATAAGGATTGGATTGCAATGGGTAAGGCAACCGGCTTTCTCGAACTCGATCGCAAGGACCGGGGCTATGACGCCCCGGCCGAGCGCCTCAAGCACTATCGCGAATTCATCGTTCCGCATGACGAGGCCTCGCTCAAGGGGCAGGCCTCGCGCTGCATGAATTGCGGCATTCCGTATTGTCACAACGGCTGCCCGGTGAACAACCAGATCCCCGACTGGAATCACCTGGTCTATGAAAACGACTGGCGCGAGGCGCTGGACAACCTGCATTCGACCAACAATTTTCCGGAGTTCACCGGCCGCGTCTGCCCCGCCCCCTGCGAGGCGGCCTGCACGCTCAATATCGTCGACCAGCCGGTGACGATCAAATCGATCGAATGTGCGATCGTCGACAAGGGCTGGAAGGAAGGCTGGATCGAGCCGCAGATTCCCGCCCGGAAGACCGGCAAATCGGTCGCGGTGGTGGGTTCCGGCCCCGCCGGCATGTCTGCGGCGCAGCAACTGGCGCGCGCCGGCCATTCGGTGACCGTATTCGAAAAGTCGGACCGCGTCGGCGGCCTGCTCCGCTATGGCATTCCCGACTTCAAGATGGAAAAGCACCTGATCAACCGCCGGCTGGTGCAGATGATGGCCGAAGGCGTCGATTTCCGTACCTCGGTCGAAGTGGGCGTCACTGTCTCGGTCGATTCGCTCAAGGAAAACTTCGACGCGGTGGTTCTGGCCGGCGGGGCGGAAGATCCGCGCCCGCTCAACATTCCCGGCTTCGAGCTGCCGGGCGTGCGCTTTGCCATGGAATTCCTGACCCAGCAGAACAAGCGCGTGGCCGGGGACGATGAAATCCGCGCCGCGCCGCGCGGTTCGCTTACCGCCACGGGCAAGCATGTGGTGGTGATCGGTGGCGGCGATACCGGGTCCGACTGCGTGGGCACGTCCAACCGCCAGGGCGCCCTGTCGGTGACCCAGCTTGAAATCATGCCGCGTCCGCCCGAAAAGGAAGACAAGGCGCTGACCTGGCCGAACTGGCCGCTCAAGCTGCGCACTTCGTCGAGCCACGAGGAAGGCGTCACCCGCGAATTCGCCGTGCTGACCAAGCGCGTGGTCGGCGAAAACGACGTGACCGGCCTGGAGTGCGTGCGCATAGAATGGGTCGATGGCAAGATGCAGGAAGTGCCGGGCAGCGAATTCGTGCTCAAGGCCGATCTTATCCTGCTGGCCATGGGCTTTGTCGGCCCGCGCAAGCAGGGCCTGCTCGAACAGGCCGGCGTGGAGCTTGACCCGCGCGGCAACGTCAAAGGCAACACGGTGGACTACAAGACCAGCGTGGATGGCGTGTTCGCCTGCGGCGACATGCGCCGAGGCCAGAGCCTGGTCGTCTGGGCGATCCGCGAAGGCCGCCAGTGCGCCCGCGCCGTGGACGAAGCCTTGATGGGCGCGACCGAACTGCCGCGCTGAGCGATTGGCCTGGTTTGCGATTGAACGAGGGCGCCCCGCAACGGGCGCCCTTTTTCGTGGCCATCAAACTCCTTGTCACCCCGGACTTGATCCGGGGTCCAGCTTGCAGATGGGCTATGCCAGCCGAAGTCTGAAAGAGGTTGAAGCCTGGACCCTGAAGCAAGTTCAGGGTGACGATGTTGTGAAATGGGTCGTCGATGCTACCGGTATCGGCCGCTGAGCAAGGAGTTTTTCGCGCAGAGGCGCGGAGGCGCAGAGAATCAAATTCCTCTGCGCCTCCGCGCCTCTGCGCGATCCACAATCAAAAAGCGCCGGGTGAGAAGTGCTGTCGGGAACGTCGGCACTCGCCCAGTTCCTGCCAATAGGGCAGAGGACTGTACGACCCGAAACCTGCCCTTCTATTGGAGGATCGCCTTGAGTTTCACCACTCGCGCCAATCGTCGATCTCCTCCACGAGCACCTTCTGCCGCGCCACATGGGCCATCTCTTCGAGCACGGCGCAAATGTCCTCGCGCTCTTCGGTCTCGATGACGCCACCGGCCTTCTCGTCCGCTTTGTTGAACCAGATAACGGTATTCTTCAGAACGGCACGGACATCCGCCCTGCGAGGCTTGGGCCCAAGCTCTCTAAGGGCATCGTAAGCATTGCGGATCACAGTGCGAGCGGCAACTGTGAACTCTTCCGGAGGAAATGGTGGTGAAAAGGACCATCTCTCGAATGGAGTTTCCGATTGAAGCTTCTCCCATGTGAGATTGCTTAACCGGGTGCGATACCGCTCCTCCTTAACCGTCCGCTCGGCTTCATTCTTGGCGTTCTCTTTCTCAACCTCAACGGTAAGAGCTCCCCGGTCGTTGAACCAGCGCCACTCACCTTCTGCGGCGTGATTGGCAGCGAACAATGTGGAAGTGCAGGATCCGGGAGCATGCCTCGCAATTGCATCAAAAAACGATCGTTCCGTACGAGATACGGGCTGTGTACCTACAAACTTGAATTCATCTAGATCGCTCACCGGTTCCCACCAATCGCGGACTACACCAAAAACAGCGGGCCGACCCGTGTGCGCGAAGCGATGTTCGTTGATTATAGATGTAGTTCGGACTTCTGTAAAAGTCGGCGAATTGAACCAAATGCCATCTAAGACGGCAACGGCGACATAATTTTTATTGATGCCAAGGATCTTGATCGCAGCAAATCGACCGGTCGCAGGAGGTGAGAACTCTGTATAGGGCCGAGTTCGAAAGGAGTATACCTGTCCCGCATCCATTGAGGCAGGCGGCGAGCCTGCACTTGCGCTGGGATCAGCCATCTTGCGCCCAAACGCCCACTTCAAAACACTCTTCATCGAGCATCCCCCACCCGCTGAAGCCTAGAGATAGGGTCCGCTCTTCGCGATTGTAAACTTGAAAGTCACCCGTCCGCTAACCACCAGGACCGACCGTATCGACGTTGGCCCCGTCGCTCACGCCGGGTCCACCCGCCAATCGATCGGGGTCTGGCCGTGGCTTTCGAGGAAAGCGTTGGTCTTGCTGAAATGGCGGCAGCCGAAAAAGCCGTTGTGCGCCGATAGTGGGCTGGGGTGCGGGGCTTTGAGCACCAGATGCGTGCCGTCGGCCAGGCCCGGCACGTGCGCGGCCTTTTTCTGGGCGTGGCTGCCCCATAGCAGGAAGACGATGGGATCGGTCCGCGCCGCGACGGCGGCGACCGCAGCGTCGGTAAACGCCTCCCAGCCCTTGCCCTGGTGCGAGCCGGCTTTGCCCGCTTCCACGGTCAGCACATTGTTGAGCAGCAGCACGCCCTGCTGCGCCCAATGGGTGAGGTTGCCATGCGCCGGGCAGGGGAGGCCCAGGTCGGTTTCCAGTTCCTTGTAGATATTGGCAAGGCTGGGCGGCACCCTGACGCCGCGTTTGACCGAAAAGGCCAAGCCATGGGCCTGGCCCGGGCCGTGGTAAGGGTCCTGTCCCAGGATCACGACCTTGACGGCGGGCAGGGGCGTCAGTTCCAGCGCGGTCAGGCGTTCGCCGCGCGGCGGATAGATTGCCTTGCCGGCCGCCTCCTCCGCTTTCAGAAAGCCGCCCAGCGTGCGCAACGGCCGGCTTTGCAGCACCGGATCAAGGGCGGGCGCCCAGCTTTCGGGAATGGAAGAAGCACTCATCGTCAAAGGCTTACCAGGGCTTTGCGCGGGGCACCATAGGCCCCCGTCAGGCCGCGGGGCGAACGATAATCGCCTGGCCTTGCGGATCGAACGTGAGCGCGTCGATTTCCGGTGCCGCCGCGCAATCGCCCGGGCGCAGTACCTCCTCGCCCAATGTCACGTTGCCCCGGCGGGGGATCACCAGCAAGGGGCCGGCATAATCGGCAAGCAGCCCCGCATCGGGCAGGCCATCGAGGCGGTGCGCGGTGAAATAGGTGCCGCTCGCCAGTTCCACCGTGCCGGCATCGGGAATGTGCCGGTGCAGCGCCGGGTCGAGCGGTTCGCCTTTCGACACGGCGATCCCGGCATCGAGATGAAGCTCGCGCGGGCGGCCATAGTCATAGAGGCGATAGGTGATGTCGCTGTTCTGCTGGATCTCGATCAGGCTGACGCCGGCGCCGATGGCGTGAACGGTGTTGGCGGGAATATAGAAGAAGTCCCCCGGCTTGACCGGATACCACACCAGCATGTCCTCGATGCGGCCGTCGAGTGCGGCAGCGCGCATGGTCTCGTGATCGACAGGCGCATGAAATCCGATGCCCAGCGTGGCGCCCGGTTCGGCATCGATGACCAGCCAGCACTCCTCTTTGCCGCGATCCTTTTCCCCCGCGGCGGCGGCCTGCGCGTCGGTCGGGTGGACCTGGACCGACAGCTTTTCGCTGGTGAAAATGTACTTGACCAGAAGGCTGGGCACTTCGGGCGGGGGAACGAACCAGATTTCGCCGATCCGCTGGCCCTTAGGCGCCTGGAACGGCGCGGGCAGCACATCCTTGCCCCAGGGCTTTTCGACCATGCGGATCGGCAGCTTGCTCACTGGTTCACCGCGCCGTCGAGCTTGCCCACCAGTTGCGCGCCTTCGGGCGTGCAGACGAGCACGTCGTTCCCATCGACCACGACGATCAGGTTGCTCGCGCCCACGACCGACACGCGCGGGCCGTCGGTGTGGACGAGCACGTTGGTGCAGTCCTTGAGTTCCACCGTGCCTTTCACGGCATTGCCGATGTCATCCTTGTCGAGCGCCTCGTGCAGGGCCTGCCAGTTGCCGATGTCTGACCAGGCCATCACCGCCGGCACCATGGCGGCGCGGTCGGTCTTTTCCATGACTGCGTAATCGACCGATTCGCCGGCTATGCGCGCAAACTCGGCGGGATCGGGATGAAAGGCATTGCCATTGGCGCGGCCCTTTTCCACCGCCGCCCGCACGGCTTGCGCGATATCAGGCCGATGTTTTTCCAGTTCGCCGAGGAAGTGCCCGGCGCGAAAGGCGAAGATGCCGCCGTTCCAGGCATAGCCGCCATCAGCCAGAAAGGCCTTGGCGCGTTCCAGATCGGGCTTTTCGACGAACCGCTCGACACGGCGCCCGGCGCTGCCCGGGATCGGGTCGCCTTGCTTGAGATAGCCGAAGCCCGTTTCGGGAGCGGTCGCGGCGATTCCGAATGAAACCAGCCAGTCATCAGCGGCAAGCGCGGCCGCGGCGCGGGCCGCTTCCTGAAAGGCGCCGCAATCGCCGATGTGGTGGTCGCTCGGGCAGACCAGCATGATCGCATCTTCGGGAAGCCGAAGGGCAGCCAGCGCGATGGCGGCCGCCGTGTTCTTGCCTTCCGGTTCGACGATGATCTGGCTGCTGGCCGGATCGGGCAACTGTGCCACCACATGATCGAGATGATGTGCGCCGGTGACCACGATCGGCGGCGCAAAGCCCGCGTCCACGCTGCAACGCAGCACGGTGGCTTCGAATAGCGTGGTATCGCCCACCAGGGGCAGGAAAGGCTTGGGCTTGACCTTGCGCGAGCGCGGCCAGAGACGCGTGCCGCTGCCGCCGCACAGGATTACCGGTGTGATCATGGTTTTCGCGTCCTGCTTATGTTCTTAACTGCCTTGGCTTTATTTGTTTCAGGTACGAGAATCTCGTAGGAAGACGCTGCGATTACCTGGCCAAGAATGCCGCGCCGCCTGACTGCACTGTCGGGCCAGGCCGCAACATTGGCACACAGACCCTAGTGCACGTGTCATGGAGCGGCAACCTTGAATTTGCTGCACCACGGAAAGCGCCGGTGCTGGTGCAATTGTCTTGCCGTTGAAAAGGGGGCGGGAAACGTGTCGGGGTTGCCGCTGGCATCGAACGGGCCTAAGCACGCGGGCATGGCCGTTTATCTGCATGAAGAAGACCTGCCCTCCGCCGATCTCCTGGCTCCGGGCATTCTCGCCGTCGATACCGAAACGATGGGGTTGATCACGCCGCGCGACCGGCTTTGCGTGGTACAGATTTCCGACGGGCAGGGAGACGAGCATCTCGTCCGTTTCGAGGTTGGCAGCGATTATGCAGCGCCGAATCTGCGTGCGGTGCTGGCCGACCCGGCCCGGCTCAAGCTCTATCATTTCGCACGGTTCGATCTGGCCGCGATCCGTCACTACCTGGGCGTCATGGCAACGCCGGTGTTCTGCACCAAGATCGCTTCAAAGCTGGTGCGCACTTATACCGATCGTCATGGACTGAAGGATCTGGTGCGCGAACTGCTGGGTAAGGAGATTTCCAAGCAGCAGCAATCGAGTGACTGGGGTGGTGGCGTGCTGAGCGAGGCGCAACTGGAATATGCCGCATCGGATGTGCGTTACCTGCATGGTGTCCACGCCATCCTTGTGGAACGGCTGGCGCGGGAAAAGCGTTCCGATCTGGCCCAGGCCTGTTTCGACTTCCTGCCGACGCGGGCCTCGCTCGATATTGCCGGATGGGCCGACCGCGATATCTTCAGCCACGAGTAATCCTGGTGCGTTCATGACCGATCCATCGCCATGACTGTCCAGGCCGACCGCCTTCGTGATCAACGCCGTCAGAACGCCGCGCCGGGCGGGCGGCACGATTTCATCGTGCGCGTTCTGGCCGTGACATTGCCCGGTTTGATCGGTGCATTGATGGCGGTTCTCGTGCTGAGCCCGTTGACCCCGCGCGGGGAAATCAGCTTTCTGCTCGATCGGACAAAAGTCGCCATCGTGCAGGATCGCTTGCGGGTGGCGAGTGCGATGTATCGGGGGGCGGACAACGAAGGCCGTGCTTTTTCCGTCACCGCCGGCAGCGCGGTTCAGCATTCCGCGACGCAAGACCTGATCCAGATGAAGGACGTGACCGCGCGCGTGATGCTAAAGGATGGGCCTGCCATTCTCACCACTCAGCAGGGCACCTACGATTTCGGACGGCAGTTCATCAAAGTGCCGGGCGTTGTCAATTTCGAAAGTTCCGACGGCTATCGCATGATCACCCAGGGCGCATCGATCGATCTTTCCGGGCACCGTCTGATCAGCGACGGGTATGTGGAAGGGCGCTTGCCGACGGGCACCTTTTCGGCCAACCGCATAAGTGCCGACCTTGACGACCGGGTAGTCACCCTGGAAGGGCATGCGCGCATGCGCATGGACCAGGGCCGGCTGACCCTGCCATCCAGGCCGTGACGTGCGATACGAAGAGGACAAGCAGATGACAGACCCGTTTCCTGCCCCGATCCCCGCGTCACGCCGCCTCCCCATCCGCGTCATGGCCTTGCGGTCGCTCGCCGCCGGCTTTGCTCTTTCGGCAGCGCTTGTTGCCGGCGCGGTCAATCTCGACGCACAGGCTTTGGGGAAGCATGATTCCAGCGCGCCGGTCAATTTCGGTGCCGATCGCATGGAACTGCAAGACCGGCAGAAGCGCGTGATTCTGACCGGCAATGTCGATATCACCCAGGAAGGCCTGCGTCTCCAGGCGGCCCGTACGACTCTCGCCTATACCGACGCGAGCACGGTTCAGGTGCAGCGTATCGATGCCGCTGGCGGTGTCGTGGTGACGCGCGGCGACCAGCGGGCAAGCGGCAGCAGCGCGGTCTATGACATCCCCCGGCGGATCATCACGATGGTCGGCAATGTCGCCTTGCGGCGTGGCAAGGATACGCTCAATGGCGGCCGCCTGGTCATCGATCTCAATACCGGGCTTTCCAGCGTCGACGGGCGCGGCAGCGCTCCGGCCCCTGCCACGGGCAACGGGGTCACCGCGCCGGATGGCCGGGTCACCGGGACGTTCAACGTGGCGAAGAAAGCCAGTTGAGCTTTCCGGCAGCAGTGCCGGGCGCTTGCGCCTTGTTGCTATCGCTCGCGTATCCGCGCAAGTGCGGCCGACGCCGGAGAAGGAAGACGTGACGTGGCTATCCTGGTGACCGGAAACGCAGGCTTCATCGGCTTTCACACGGCCAAGGCCTTGCTGGAACGCGGCGATGCGGTGATCGGGTTCGACGTCGTCAACGATTACTACGATCCTGCGATCAAGGAAGCGCGGCTCAAGATCCTTGCCGAGACGGCCGGGCGAACCGGTTCCTCATATCGCTTCTTCCGTGCCAACCTTGCCGATCGGGCAGCGGTGGAGCGTGCCTTTGCGCATGGCGACGTGCGCCGGGTGATCAATCTGGCCGCGCAGGCGGGTGTGCGCTATTCGATCGAAAATCCTCACGCTTATGTCGAAAGCAATATCGTGGGTTTCACCAACGTGCTCGAAGCCTGCCGCCATGGCGGGGTGGAGCATCTGGTCTATGCTTCCACAAGCTCGGTCTATGGTGCCAACAAGGCGATGCCGTTCAGCGAGCATGCCGGCGCCGATCATCCGTTGCAGTTCTATGCCGCCACGAAGAAGGCCAACGAACTGATGGCGCATAGCTATAGCCATCTCTATCGCCTGCCTACCACGGGCTTGCGCTTCTTCACCGTCTATGGTCCGTGGGGCCGCCCCGACATGGCGCTGTTCCTGTTTGCACGCGCGATCCTTGAAGGCAAGCCCATCAACGTGTTCAACCGCGGCGACCACACCCGCGATTTCACCTACGTGGACGATATCGTGGCGGGCGTGGTGCGTGCCCTGGACCGCCCGGCCGCACCCAATCCGGATTGGGATCCGATGCAGCCCGATCCAGCGACATCAGACGCGCCCTATCGCATCTATAACATCGGCAACAACGATCCCGTAAAGCTGACCGCCTATATCGAGGCGCTCGAGGAAGCTTTAGGCCGTAAGGCCGAACGGAACCTGTTGCCCTTGCAGCCGGGTGACGTTCCCGCCACGTTCGCCGACGTGTCGGACCTAGAACGCGGGCTGGGCTATCGCCCGACGACATCGGTAAGGGACGGGGTGCAACAATTTGTCGATTGGTATCTTTCCTATTATGCCGCATGACGCCTCGGTCGCTGGTTGCCTTTATCGGAACCGAGGACCCCGCCAGGGTTGCGCCGCAATGCGCAGGCCTGTTGCGCAGCATTCGCCATTAAATACCATCACAAAACTTGCGACGAACTGCCTCAGGGAGGCGGTAAGCGGCGCCTGAAATCAGCCAATCAAGCCATATTGCTCTTGGAGTTAAATACATTCTGATGGCATTGCCGCATGCGGGTGGTCATCAGCAAGCGGGGGCCTCGCTATCAAGGCGGGGGCTTCGTAGAATGGTATTGTGCATGGCAACATTTACTGGCATCGACCTGTCAGGGATTGCAATCAAGCTGGCCGCGACGCTCAAGGTAATCGCGCATGCCGGCCTGTTGTGCGAGATGGCGAAGCCGGACTTTTTTCAGGAGCGATGGAACTCGTGAAGTTTCCTACCATCTTTGTGGCGGTTTCTGCGTCCGCGATGCTTGCGGGCTGCGCTTCGACACCGGTTGGGCCTGAGGTGCAAGGGGGGGTGGATGCTTACAAAGTTGCGCCGTCCATCGCCGATGCCAGGATGCCCGACGTGTCGCCCATCCAAGCGGGCGACGAGATTTCCCTTTCCGTAATGGGGGAACCGGATCTCACTTATGCCAAACTGATCGTTGACGATGCGGGCCGTATCCAGGTTCCCTTGGTGGGATCTGTCAAGATAAGCGGCCTTTCCCCGGCGGAAGCGTCGAACCTTATCGAGAAGCAACTCGGATCGCGGTACCTCAAGTATCCGCAGGTCACCATAAACGTCACCACGCCCGCCGGCAAATTCGTCTCCGTCGAAGGGCAGGTGAATCACGCCGGGGCCTATCCGATCAACTCCACCACCACGCTCCTGGGCGCCGTGTCGATGGCGCAAAGCCCCACGCGCATTGCCAAACTGGACGAGACCATGGTGTTCCGGACGGTCAACGGCAAGCGGATGGTGGCGCGGTTTGACCTTAACCGCATTCGCAAAGGCCTCGACCCCGATCCACAGATCCTTGGCGGCGACGTCGTCGTCGTCGGTTTCTCTCAGTTGAAGTCCGGTTATCGGGACGTGATCCAGATGGCGCCGATCTTCAACATCTTCCTTCTGCGCTTCTAACATCGGCGGTACCGTGTCCACATCTATAAACAGTGCTTCGGCTGATCATTACGCGTCGCGCTCCGTCATGGATGGTGATGGCGGCCTCGACGAGCTTTACGAGGAAACGCCGTCGTTCGATTTGCGCAAGCTGTTGATGATCCTCAGGGCGAACCTGCTGATCATCGCCATCATCGTTGCGCTTTCGATCGCGCTGGCCTTTGTCGTGACGCTGCTGATGACGCCGCGCTACACGGCCGAAGCCACGGTGCAGATCAACAACCAGTCGGCGCAGGTCTTGAGCAACGACCAGGACCCTTCGCAGGCCGAGGCGGCTTCTCCGCAAGACACCGATCGCTTCCTCAAGACGCAGATCGCCATTCTCAACAGCCGGGCCATTGCGGACCGGGTGGCGCAGCGTCTGCGCTTGATCGGCAACCCCGATTTTTATGTCGCGATGGGCGGGCAGGCGCCCAAGCCGGGTACCTCGACCGAAGCCCAGCGGGAGTATGCCCTGGACCTGCTCGACAAGGCGGTCCTCGCCGACCTGGTACCGTCCTCGCGACTTGCTACGATCCGCTTTACCAGCACCGACGCGGCGCTTTCGGCCAAGATCGCCAATGCCTGGGCCAACGAGTTCATTCAATCAAACCTTCAACGCCGCTATGACAGCTCGGCCTATGCGCGCGATTTCATTTCCGGCCAGCTTGCCGAAGCCAAGGCCAAGCTCGAGCAGTCGGAGCGCGATCTCAACGCTTACGCCCGCGAAGTCGGCCTGATCCGCATGCGTGATGCCAACGCGCCGGTCACGCCCGATGGCGGTGGCGGCGATAGCAGCGATGGCAGTTCGGTCACGATGTCCAGCCTGCTGCAGATCAATACCGCCCTTAACCAGGCGCAGGTCAACCGCATGGCAGCCGAGCAGCGCTGGCGTGCCATTTCCGGCTCCAATTTGCTGTCTGCGCCCGAAGTTTTGGCCAATCCCTCGATCTCCAGCCTTTTGACCAGCCGTGCTACCGCACAGTCGGACCTGGAGCGCGAGCGCGCACGCCATCTTGAGGAATATCCATCGGTACAGCAGGCGCGCGCCCAGGTTGCTGCAATCAATCAGCAGATCACCGCCGTCGCCCAGAGCATTCGGTCCTCGATCAAGCAGCAGTACGATGCCGCGGTAAACCAGGAAAAGCAGCTGGAGAGCGACCTTGCAAAGCTCAAGGGTTCGACGCTCGCAGAGCAGGACCGCTCGGTGCAGTACAATCTTCTGGCCCGCGAAGCGGATACCAACCGCTCGCTCTATGATGGCCTCCTGCAACGTTACAAGGAACTGAACGCAGCTGCCGGCATCAGCGCCAGCAACATCTCGATCATCGATTCCGCGGAAGTTCCCGGGGCTCCGAGTTCTCCGGTGCTGATCAATAACCTGCTGATCGCGATGCTGGCGGGGCTGGTGCTCTCGGGTCTCATCATTCTTGTCCGCTTCCAGCTCGACGATGCGGTGCGTGTTCCCGAGGATGTCGAGGAAAAGCTGGGTATCTCGCTTCTGGGTGTCATTCCCAAGGCCGAAGATACGACGCCCACGGCGGCGCTGGCCGATCCCAAATCGGCCATCAGCGAAAGCTATAACTCGCTGCGTGGGGCCTTGCTCTATTCCACCGCAAACGGGCTGCCGCGCACGTTGCTGGTTACCAGTTCACAACCCTCGGAAGGCAAGTCCACCACCAGCCTTGCGATCGCCGAGGGTCTTGCACGGCTTGGCCGGAAAGTCGTTCTGCTCGACGTCGACATGCGCCGTCCCGCGCTGCACGCCGTTATCGGCATTTCCAACGATGCGGGGATGTCGAGCCTGCTGACCGCGCAGCATGCTATTCCCGACGTGCTGCGCCCGACCGACAACGAAAACCTGTTTGTTGTCACGTCGGGCCCAATTCCGCCCAGCCCGACCGAACTGATCAGTTCCGGACGCCTCGGCGCTCTTCTCCAGGAACTTAGTGCCCAGTTCGATGTGGTCATCCTCGATAGTCCGCCTGTTCTCGGCCTTGCCGATGCGCCGCTGATGTCCGCCATCGTCGATGGTGTCGTGCTGGTCGTCCAGTCCGATCGCAGCCGCCGCGGTTCGCTGCGGGCATCGCTGCGCCGTCTGCGCACGATGCATCCCAATATCCTCGGTGCGGTGCTGACGATGTTCGATGCGTCCAAGTCGGGTAACCGCTATTCCGAGTACTACGGCTATAGTTATTATCGCTACGTTCCCGAGAACAATGGCTGAGACGGCGTCATGGTCAGCGGCGCGTCGGTGGACTTCCATCGTCGGCGCGCTGGCATTGGCAAGTTATGGCATTGTTGCCGCGATCAGCGGCGCAGACCGCCTTTCCACCGATCCGCTGAGTACCACTCGCGGCCTGGTCGGCTGGCCTTACGACACGATGTCGGCCCGAATGCGGGCGAACGATGCGCTGGCATTGAACCAGCCGGTCGAAGCAGAGCGGTTGGCCCGGCGGGCGGTCTTGTCCGATCCGGTAGATCCCTTCGCAATCAGCACGCTGGGGCGTGCGCGGCTGGCACTTGGGCAGCGTGATGAAGCCGAAGCCGCCTTTCGCGTGTCCGGCACGATGGGGTGGCGCGATGTCTTTACCCAGATATACTGGATAAATCGTGCGCTCGAACTGGGCGATGCCCGAATAGCGGCCGAGCGGCTGGATGCCGTGATGCGCCAATTTCCCGACAATGCCAATCGCGACGATCTCATGAACGCGGTGACGGCGAGCGTAGAGGGCCGGACCGCGCTTGCCGACCGTTTTGCCAAGGGCGCCCCCTGGCAAGCCGCCTTTTTGATGACGCAGGACGATACACCTCCGGAAATCCTTGCCGAACGGGTCGATGTCATCCGCCGTACGCCGCGGCGTACCTTTGGATGCGACCGCATCGGCTGGTTTGTCTCGGCACTCGCCAAAGCGGAACGCGTCGACGAAGCCCAGGATGTCTGGACGCGATCGTGCGATGCCGGAACCTCGCTGGTCCACGATGGCGATTTTGCCAACCTCAATCTGGATGGCAAGTCGGGAGGGTCGCTTTTCAGTTGGCGGGTGCCGGAGACTGGCGATATCGAAATGCTGGTGGATGAAGCGACGGACGGCAATCCGCGCCAACTGAACGTGCGCGTCAACGGTGCTTCGACCCAGCCGGTCCTGCAGCAGGTTATCGTGCTGCCGGCCGGGCGCTACCGGGTATCCTGGGCCATGCCGGGGGCGAGCAAACTGGCATTGCGTTCCCTGCGCGTGAGCCTTGCCTGCACTTACGATCTGGGCCTGGCACAGCCGCCTTCCCCGATTCCCGGCGCGCGTGACCGCGTCGGTACCGAGATCGCCCTCGATGCCGCCTGCCGCCTGCGCCCGCTGGTATTCTGGCTGGCGCCGAGTGTCGATGTGCGCATTGCGGACGTCAAGCTCGAGCACGTGAACCCCTGATCGGCACGCTTCGTTCGGCCTGGAACGGCGGAACATGCCGCAGGCGCAGCCTGGCTTAAGCGGGATCAGCGGGCGGCAAGACGTAGGCCGGGGCCTTGATATGATTGCGCGGCAACAGGCGGGCATTGCGACGCGGCAGAAACGGGCCTGCGAGCAGACAGAGAATGCGGACAAAGGCAGTCTTGGCGCGAGGCGTCCTGCCGGTGAGCAGCGACACGATCAGGCGAGCGAACGCACGGAAGATCGCGCGCGCATAGACATAGCGATAGCCATGTTGCAGCAGCGCGGCGCCGTTGCCGATCGAATAGAAGAAATAGCGTTCGATGTTCACGTCCACGTTGCTGTCCAGCGGCGGATGATCGATATAGAGCGAGGCAACGCGCTGGCCCTTGTAACCGGCTTTCAGCAGCCGGTAGCCGAAGTCCATGCCTTCGCTCGACCCGTGGATGCAACCGATGCCCAGCGTCGGATCGAACCGCGTCGCAGCGAACGCTTCGCGCTTCACAAGCAGGCCCGGCTCCCACAGGTTGTTGAGCATGTTGCTGAAATCGAAAACGACATCCCGCGTAATCGGGGCCGCGGACTGAACATCGCCTTCTGATTTGATATTGCTGGCAATGAAATCCAGGCCGCGCTCATCGAGCATCCTGGCCGTGCGATAAAGCTGGTCGGGCCCCACCGGGAAAACATCGTCGTCATAGAATGCAATCAGATCGTGCCGGGTGTGATCGGCACCGATGTTCCGCGATTCGGCAGAACTGCACAAATCGGTGATAACCGTGGTCACGCCATCGAAACGCGGAAACAGCTTGGGATCGAAACCCTGCCAAACCAGCACGATTTCAAGATCAACCTTTTCCTGCTGCTGCAATCTGCGGATGACTTCGGCCAGCCGTTCTTCGCGTCCGGAACGCTCGATGGTACAGATGACGATCGATATGGCGACCTTGTCACCAGCCGTGGAACGCTCGGGTGCAAGAACATCTGTCGTCATGCCAAATCCCCTGTCTATCGGTGTCGGTGGCAACCGCGATGTCGGAACCCGCGGCGCGCTGCAACGGTATTCCAACACCATCGGGGGCCAAGGGACAAGATTTTTGCTGCGATAGCGAAATAATTTGCACGGGGAGAACGTGGGCCCAAGGCCAATGCCTGCAGGCAGCGAAGGGAATGAGAACGCGTTGCGGTTAAACAACGTGATGTTGCGTTATGGCTGAAACAGCTTTAACCATAATGGCTTAGGTTTCGGATAAAACGGGAACGGCAGCAACATTTCGAAACGGCGGCTATGCGGTCGCGTGTTGCGGCTCATGCCAGCGCTTGCTGCAGCGCAAAAATTTTTGTACGCCAAGGAAGCGGCATGGGGCCAGGCGATCTATGCGCCATGCGATTGCGGTCAAGGTGACTCTTGGACGGTTCTGATCACGACATCAACTATTCCAAACTGGCCATACGCGGCGCGATCTGGTCGTTGCTGCAGGTCGTGGCCGAACGGTTCACCCAGACCGTAGTCATGCTTACGGCGGCCCTTTTTCTGGGGCCGCACGATTTCGGTATTGCCGCCATGGCAACGGCGCCCGCCATTGTGATGGCCGCAACCTTGCAATCGGGCAACCAGCTTGTCATTCAGCGCGAAGAGGCGACGCCAGCATTCCTGGATACCGCTTTCAGCCTGTTTCTGTGGCTCGGGGTGCTGGCAACCGCGATCATCGTTGCCTTGGCGGCCGCAATCCGCTTCTATCCCGGCTATGAGGTGGTGTGCTTCATGATCCTGCCCACGGCGCTGGCGCCTTTGGCCGCGGGTCTCGGCGTCGTGGCCGAAGGGCTGCTGGAGCGCGCGTTCAACTATCGCGTCCTGGCTGTTCGCAAGACGTTGGGTCAGGCCGTTGCGGGCGTAATCTGCTGTGCCATGGCGGTCACGGGTTTCGGCGCCTGGAGCATTGTCGTCCAGGTAACCGTCGCTCCTATCATTTCCACATCGATCAGTATCTTCGCGGCAGGTTGGCGGCCCCAGCGCTTGTCAGGCCTGGCCGACATGAAGGCCCTGACGCGGTTTTCCGCAGCCTTGTTGGGCTTTTCCGCGATGAACCAGATCAACATCCGCTCGGTTGACGTGATCGTGGGCTTCATTGCCGGCCCCACCGCCACCGGCGTGTTCCGCCTGGCGCGCACGGTGCTTGATCTGGCGGTCAGTCTGTTCCTCAATCCCATCAACAACACTCTGCTGCCGATCTTTTCGCGCATGGCGGGCGATCGGCAACGCACGATGGAAGCGATGTGGCGCGCCTGCGGCATTACCAGCCTGGTCGCTTCGGTGCCGTTCGTGGCGTCGGCCTTTGCCGGGCTATATCTTGCCGAACTGGTATTCAAGGACAAGTGGCCTGATCTGGCGCAGATGATCACCATCCTGCTGGTTTCCCTGCCGCTGATCGCGGTGGTCGTGCCGATGCAGACTTATCTGGTGGCGATCGGGCGCCCCAAGCTGGCGTTCTTCAATAACGTGATCCAGACGATGCTGAACATCGCATTCATCTGGGTGGGGGCCTATTTCGGTGTGCTGGCGGCAGGGATGGCGTTTGTCATCCGATGCTTTCTGGGTGGCAGCATCCTGATCTTCTTGACCACGCGCCTTGTGCCTGAAATCCGTGTGCCGCGCGATGTGGTGCTGTCATTGCCCACGCTGCTGGGCCTGGTTGTGGTGGCCACAGTGAGCGGTATCGTCTGGGCTGCCGGACTTGATCTTGCGCATCTGGGGCCGGCGCTGGCCGCCACCACGCTGACGCTGCTGCTCTACGGCGGCATTGCCCTGCTGCTGTTCCGCGATCGCCTGATCACGGTGTTCACCGCCATCAAATCAAGACGCTAAGGGAGGACTGTCCATGGCGCGTATCGCCGTCATCTGCGCCTTTTTGCCCAATCGCAACACGGGCATGTATACGGTCGACCTGTCTGCCTATGCCTATTTCCAGAGTGCCTATCCCAGGGACGAGATCGCCTATTATGCGCTCGGCCCGCTCGATAAGCTGGGTTACACGCCGGCGGAAACGCACCAGCAGTATCTGCCGCTGCAAGACCATATCGAAGATGTGCGCCAGGCGGACCTCATCGTGTTCTGGGGCGATTTTCTGCATTCCAAGCCCTATTGGGAGGTGGACCTGGCCAAATGGCTGGTGCGGGACGGCATCTGCGCAAGCCATGCGGCTGCTATCGAACTGATCTATCGCGCCTTCATGCTCGAGGATGCGAGCGATGCCATCCTGAGCAAAGTGGTGGTTTTCGGCGGAACGATCATCACCATCGGTGCGGCCGACCTGTCCGACGCGCGCTATGCCGCGGCCCTGCGGCGGCTGATCGCGGGTGCCGGCGGCATCCATTTCCGCGATGCCCTGTCGCAGATGAAGTCATCGCCTCTGCGTGGCGACCGCAGCGTGCTGGGCAGCGATTGTGCACTGCAACTCTCGCGCCAGGATTTCGTCCGCTATGGCGTGGTCGACGCCTTTCCTCAAGTGCCGGGCCAAAAGATGGGCGTGTTCTTCGGCCGGGCCAAATGGATCGCCCAGCCCCTTGCGCTGGCCCGCGCGCTGGCGCGGCATATCGGGTGCAAGGCGCAGTGGATCCCATGGGTCGATTCGGCCCCGCGCCAGTTGCCGCTGGCCCGCGCCTTCGGCTTTCCGGCGCGGCGCCTGCCGCCCCTGCCGCGCGAACTGCTGCACAGCCTGCTCGAATGCAAGTTCGTGCTGACCGATACCTATCACCTGTGCGTCAACGCCTGGAACCTGGGCATTCCCGCAGTCTGCCTCGGCTATGGCAGCCAGCATGTGGCCCACACCCTGGGCGACAAGAAAAAGGAAATCCTGTTCGCGCAGTACGGGGCCACCCCTTATTACCTCTATCGCGAACATATCGCCAACCCGCTCGCCATCCCGGCCACGGCCGGCCATGTGGCCAAGCTGATCGAGCGGGACGACATGGCCGGGATCGTCACCGCCACGATTCACGAGCAGGCCGCCGCGGCACGTGCGCGGCTGGACGCGTCTTGCCAGGGCGTGCTGGGGCGCGGCTGACCCTGCAATCTGGGTTCAGAAGGCCCGGATCCGCGCCGCCACAGCCTGCGCAATCCCGTCCCAGCTGAACTTGTGGCGATAGGCATCCACGGCCGCGGCCGCGGGCGGATGCGCGGCTGCGTCCTGCACGATGCCGGCCAGGTCTGCCGGCGCGACGGACAGCGGCACGAACCGCGCCCATGGCGGCGCCACCTGGCGGTGAATCGCGATATCGCTGCATACGATCGGCAGGCCCAGGCTGCCGGCCTCGACCAAGGGCATGTTGAACCCTTCGGCCAGCGACATCGAAACGAAGCAGGTGGACGACTGATAGAGTGCGAGCAGCGCATCGTCCGGGGCATGTCCGTGCCATTCCAGCCGCCCGGCGCGCGCCGCCACCTGGCTTTCCCAGCCGGCCGCGACATCACCCCAGCCCTGGCGGCCGACGACGCGCACGGTCCAGGGTGGGGGCAGGGCATCGGCCAGGGTCAGCACCGCAGCATAGTTCTTGCGCGGCTCGACCGTGCCGACGGCGATCACCCCCGGCAGCGATCGTGCCGGTGCCGGCGCCAGCGCCAGATCGATGCCCGGCGCGTTGCCGATAACGTCCACTGGCCGGCACAGGATCGCGGCAAGGCTTTCCGCCATCAGCGCGGTCGGCGCCACCACATCTTTGTAGAACGGTGCCATGGCCGTTTCGGCATGCTTGAACAGGGCGCGTCCGCGCAGGTTCATCGCCTGGCCCCGGGTCCACGGGAAATCGTCATGGATGATCCGCAACACCGGCACCCGCATGGCAAGCAGCAGCGGGCTGGGCGGAAAAGCCGGGCAGACCACGGCTTCGACCCGTGCCCGGCGCCAGGAAGGCGACAGCGGCAGCGACAGCCAGCCGCGAAACCCGCCTTTGACACGCACGACGCCCGGCCCGGTCGGGACGGCGGCCCGCGCATCGACAAAGGCGATCGCATCGGGCGCAATCCGGCGCATCGCCTGGAACAGGTTGATGGCATAGCGCTCGATGCCCGTAGAGGCATTGGGCCGCGTGGCCAGAACAAGATCGACGGCGATAGTCACGGGGGCTTGTCCAAGCGAGTCAGGGGCGCAAACCTTGTGCCGACAATTTCGCTGCGACGCAACAATCTCGGGCGGGGCGTACCAGCGGTTCTGCTTCTGCCATGAGCGGTTCCATCGCTATCGCTTTGGAACGAAAGAGCCGTTTGCGGCGCTTCGTGCTGCAAAACCGGGCCGGCGTTGGCGACTAGCGCTTGCCTCTGCTACACTGGCGCCGGTATGGTTGGCGCTGCAGCAACAGCCGGTGCCTTGCCGGACGATCATACAGGGAACCGCGGTTCGGATGAAATCCCCAGCTAGACGCCCGTTTCCTGCCGCCCTATCCACGGCATCGGCGGCCGCGGTGCCACCCGGGCGCCAGCCATGGGCGCCGCCCGTGCGCAGGCGGCGGCGGAAAGTGCGAGCGGCCCTGTCGGAAAATGCGGCCGCCAAACATGCGTGGCACTGTTATCTGGCGGTCGTCACCTCGATGTTCCTCAACATGTTCCTGGCGATTGCCAATGCTAACGGCATCGGCATGAACAACAGCAAGGTGGTCGTCATCCAGATTCTGATGACCTTGGCCTCCGGCGCGTTGATTTTTGCCAACCCGATCAAGCTCAAGGCAGCGGAACAGAATGCGCTGGGCGTGCTGTTGCTTTTGTTGATTCTTGGCGCAGCAATCAATGGTTTTAATGCGAAGTCCTTTTATGATTGTCTGATAATTCCGCTATACATCATGGTCGGAAAATCTGCGCGAAATATTAAGGCAGATTGGATGCACTGGCTGTTGGGGGCGGTCGTGCTGGTCGTTGGGGTTGAGGTGTTGCTTCCCTCATTGTTCACGCGCATCGTTAGCCCCGGCGATTTTTTCATGGCAACCAGAGATTGGGTTGCGGGCCATGGCGCTACCGACGCCTCGCGCGATGGCCTCTACGCGGGCGCCTATCGCGGGGGGGGATCGATATTTTCGCTGGTGGACCATCGTGTTTCAGGGCCATTCCTTGAACCGCTGTCTCTTGGCTATTTCGCGGTCCTGATGACCATCTATTACGCGGCGCTTTACAACGGACGGCTGTTCGTCCGCTTGGGGGCTATCGGCGTCTGCTTGCTGCTGGCCCTGTTTTCTGATTCACGTGCGGCTTCCGGGCTCATTTTCCTTTGCAGTCTGGTTCTGTTGCCACGCCTGCGCTGGCCTGCTGCCGCGATCTGGCTTGCCCCTATCGGCGTAATGACCGCGGCCTGGTTTGTATACCTGACTGTCTCAGGAGATCATTTGGGCGACACGATCCAACGTCTCTCGATAACGTTCGACGGTTTAAAGCAATTTAGCGTGTGGCAAATTATCATTGGGAATGTCGATAGTGATAATCTTAGTGATACCGGAATATTATATCTCGTTAAAAGTGCTGGCTTGGCTGGGCTATTTTTAGGTATATTTATGTACTGCGGCGGCATAAGTAGGGGCAAAGGATCAAATGTTGCGTTTTTTTCAATGATTGCGATCTACCTGACGACCATGCTTTTGTTTGGCGCCGCCGTATTTTCGATAAAAGCTGCAAGCTTATGCGGTTATCTAGTCGGTGTAGCGTCTTGGCCTGGTTCAATATCTAGGTCGTTAGTCGTTAAGGCTCATGCAAAACCGGCTCGAGCGCGGTTATCGCAGTTGCATTTTGGATCACGATAACATCTCTATCCTATCAGCCTCATGTTTTGGGGGTAAACTTGGCGTCTGATACTGCTGAAGATCTGACCAGGGATCATGGGGTGACGCCGTCACGCTTAGTGTATGGCCTTGACACCTTGCGCTTTTTTACTGCCATGTGGGTGGCCTTCTCTCACGGCGCGTATTTCCCGATAGCGGCCTACGTGAACCCCGAGGGGCCGTTGGAGAAACTGCTTTTCCTGCTGTCGAAAACCGTTTTCAATGGAACAGCTGCAGTAGCTGTATTCTTTGTAATATCAGGATTTCTCATCCACGGCGCTAACGTGGGAAAGAGTTCTATCGACAGAAAGAACTTTTGGATTAAGCGAGGAGTAAGAATTGTAATTCCATTGCTCTCAATATATTGCATATCTTATTTTTTCGGGGAAACCTATCTTTCAGCATTAGAAGATGTAACTTGGTCGGTATATGCTGAAATAATATACTACGCTATATACCCATTTATTTTTACATTAGTCAAGAAAATGGGTATTGTGAGGCTAACTCTTTTTTCCTTTTTGATATCTATTGCAATGATAGCAACTCATTATGACTATATTTATCTATGGTCTTTCAGAACGAAATTAAACTGGTTGTTCTGTCTTCCTTTGTGGCTGTTTGGTTGCCTTCTTGCCGAGCATAGAGCATACTTTTCTCAGGCCGTGTCAAATATCCCTATTTACTTTTTTCGATTTACTGCAGTTTTCTATTGTTTGATTTCAACGATCTTGGCCACTCACTTGGGAAATGTCGCTATTGGTTATACCTGGACAATTTGGTTCTTCGGACTATTTTGTATTTATTGGCTGGCAGCCGAAACCAGTTTTGGATTTGCGCAATCTCGCCATTCGGTCTTTGAGAAGTTTGGGCTTGCAGGCTATAGCATTTATCTCACCCATCGATTCATGCTCACGATCATAGAAGAACATTTTCGCATGAGTTCGCCTATCGTGCTATGGATATGTAAGCTATTGGCGATTTTCGCAGGGGCGTGGGTGTTTTATCGCCTCGTCGAATGGCCTTCACACAAGCTTGCTCGCTTTCTGGGAAGGCGACGAACCTCATCAGATGTTGCGAGCCTTTAAGGCGGCCTGCGTGGGTCGATCTTCGCGCTTTTTTCTGGGTAGAGCCCAAGATAGGATTACTGGGTCTGCGACAGCCTTTGGTCATGGGCTAGCTGAGCAAGCGTTTAGCGCGATCGTTGACCCACTGCATCGCTGGAGCTTCAATATATTTGTTAGCGAGGTACGCGGCCAGCAACAGCACCAGAAGGTAAACGACAGTTATAAAATCCATGATGTAAGGGCTTTGGATCAACGCTAGTTGCGTGCCTGGCAGGGTCGATTGAAAATGGAAAAGTTTTCCACCTACTCGAATGATATTATAAAGACAGAAAGCAACAAAAAAGTGCATGATGTATATGCTATAAGATAGCTTTCCCAATAAAAGAAAAAAATTATTTTCCATAATTTTTGATATAGCACCTGATTGATTTGCAAATATGTAAACAAATATTGCGAAAATAACTGGTAAAGACATCTGCCAAATGCTTATGTCGATGTATGATATCATGATCCATGTTATGATTACTACAGACAGTTCTAAAACTGTCCAAAGCATCGATCCAGCAGGCTTATATCGGCCTTGTGAGATCGCCTTCCATACAAAGAACCCCAAGAAAAATCCGTAGGCGCAGCGCGGAATGGAGAAAGCGTCTTTGGAGTCTAGGTAAGTTGGTGAAAGCACAGCGAGTGCCGCTGCGCTGCCGATTACCAGCATCAAAGCAACCAAAGACATACCGCGTTTAGGCAAGAGTACAGCGCAAATGCCAAAAACGAGATTGACCCACAGTTCCGCGCTCACGCTCCAACTTGGTCCGTTCCACGTTCCAAACTGGAAACTGCTGACGCCGTTCAATAACAGAAGATTTGTTGGGATGCTTGCCAGTGTACGATCAGCGGAGAAAGGCGGGCGGGGCAGCACATTTCCAATGTGGCTGTGCAATGCAAATAAAGTCGTTTCCGCGATTACAAAAACAGCGAGCATTATTGCGTGCATTGGCCAAATTCTGCCCACCCGCCGGAATAGGAAAAGCGGCAATGCGCCCTCGCTGTCCAGCTTACGATAATAAGCATGTGAAATAACAAAACCTGAGAGGACAAAAAAGAAGTCAACCATCAGATAGGAGTTGCGCACGAAAGGCAGGAAATACACATGGCTCGCAACTTGAAAGTGAAACACCGCAACGCAAAGGGCGGCCACTCCGCGCCAGCCGTCAAGAGCTTCATAGCGCGCGCCGAGCTTAGGCGCATAGGCCGCGGATGTCTCTTGCATTTGCTAGCGTCCTTCCCCTGATCGTCGCGTGCTGGCAGGGCGGACTATCCGATCGCCGGCCAGCGGCTCACGGCACTAACGAATGTTGCATCGCAGCGCCCCGTGGGTCAAGCCTTTAGCGGCTAGGACCCTGACCGCACAAGATGTTGCAATGCGGCAAGTGTCTTTATATAGCTGCGAACAGCCAGCGGCCAGCGACGGGTGATGCATGCGCCAGAGTGACAACCCCAATGATGCGGTTGATATCCTGGTATTTCAGAATTATTTTTCGCCCAGTCGCCATGCTATTTTCGAAGAGCTTGGCAAGATGCGCCGATTGCTGGTGATTTATATGCAGTCGGCTAGCGACGAAGGGCGGCAATGGGCCGAGGAAGTTCCGGTGCATTACCGTGCGATTCGGGTACCGACCCGACAAGTTGCTAAGATGATCTTGCCCAATGGCAAGTTGCAACTTCCCTCGCAAGCGGAAGTTGCCGTGCTGGTTGACAACAATCCCACCAACATTGCCATGCTGCTGTTCGCACCTGCGGTAAGTCGGATCGCGCAGCGTACGTACGTGTGGGTCGAGCATATCCCCGATCCCTCGAAGGGTCGGGGCAAGCAGCTTTACCAGACGCTCACCTCCCGCGCCTTGCTGCGCTTTGCCGGCGCAGCGGCAAGCTGGTCTGCCATGTCGGACCGCTATCTGCGCGGGCTGGGTTTCAAAGGCACGATCCGCCGCATCCCGCAGGTCGTGCCGCCACCCCCGGCCGATGCGCCGCCACCACGCCCGGTCCGGTCGCTAAGGCGGTTCGGTTTCCTGGGCAGCAGCGTGCCGCGCAAGAATGTCGGTTCGCTGCGGGCAGCTATGAACGCATTGGTTGTCACCGTGCCCGAGCAGGGCATTCGCCTGCACCTGGCCGGTCATGCCGTGTCCGATCCCGCGCCGCACGAGCATGTGCACGGCTATGTTTCGGGCCCGGCGCTGGAGGCGTTTTTCGATGCGATCGATGTGCTGGTGCTGCCCTCCGTGATCGATCCCTGGGGGCTGGTGGTCAACGAGGCTTTGATGCGCGGGCGCCTGGCGGTCGTGTCGAAATTCTGCGGCAGCGCCGAGTTGATGAAGCAGATCGATCCGGCACTGGTTTGCGGGCTGGCGCCCGAAGAAATCCAGGCCGCACTGGCTCATGCGCTTTCCCTTGGCCCGGATGAGGTCACCATGCGGCTGGAGAAGGCGGGGACAGTGATGAAGAACTTTACGGTCGAGCGTGCAGCAGCCGCCTTTGCGCAGCTTTGACCGAGCGGAAATGAACCTGCTATTGCTGGAGGTGACGAAGTTTCACGCTGATATTGAAACGTTTTCTGCCGGCACCCACTCTCCCGCGCAGCCGTGACTGCGAACGCGAACAAGATCGAGGACCTATGACGATGCAGACCCTCTCCGTTTCCGCATTGATGGCCAGTTCCGGTGTCGCTTTCGGCACCAGCGGGGCGCGGGGCCTGGTCACGGCGATGACCGATCGCGTGTGTTACACCTATACCCGCGCGTTCCTTCAGCACATGGGGGAGGAAGGGCAGTTCCGCCCGGGCACGGCCGTGGCGATCGCCGGCGATCTGCGACCGTCCAGCCCGCGCATCATGGCGGCCTGCGCGGCGGCGGTGCGCGATGCCGGGGGTGTCGTGGTCAACTGCGGCTTCGTGCCGTCGCCTGCCGTCGCCGCCCATGGCTTTGCACGGGCCATACCCTCGCTAATGGTCACGGGCAGCCACATTCCCGACGATCGCAACGGCATCAAGTTCAACCGGGCCGACGGCGAAGTGCTCAAAAGCGACGAACTGGCGATCCGCGCGCAGGACGTGGCGGTGGACGAGGCGCTGTTCGATGCCCAGGGCATGCTGGCCGCCCCGCCCGCGATGCCCGAACTCGCCGATGCCGCCACACCTTATCTGGCGCGCTATGCCGATTTCTTCGGGCCGGACGCGCTCAAGGGTCTGAAGCTTGGCATCTATCAGCATTCCGCCGTGGGGCGCGACACGCTGTTCGACATCGCCCGTGCCCTGGGGGCAGAGGTTCTGGCGCTCGGCCGTTCCAACACGTTCATCCCCGTCGATACCGAGGCGGTGCGGCCGCAGGACGTGGCCTTGGGCGCCGAATGGGCTGCCGCGCACGGGCTCGATGCCATTCTGTCCACCGACGGCGATTCGGACCGGCCGCTGCTCGCCGATGAAACCGGCGCCTGGATGCGGGGCGACGTGCTGGGCATCCTCTGCGCGCGGGCGCTGGGGATCGAGGCCGTGGCAACGCCGGTCAGCTCCAATTCCGCGCTGGAGCTTTCGGGCCTGTTCGGCACCGTGCAGCGCACGCGCATCGGGTCTCCGTTCGTGATCGAGGCGATGAACGCCTTGCTGGCCGGCGGCGCGCGCGCTTGCGGCTATGAAGCGAACGGCGGGTTCATCCTGGGCAGCGACATCGCCCGCGACGGCCATGTTCTGGCGGCCCTGCCCACGCGCGATGCGGTGCTGCCGATGGTGGCGGTGCTTGCCGACGCGCGCGCGCGCGGGCTCAGCCTGTCAGCCCTGCAGGGGCAACTGCCCGCCCGCTATACCGCCAGCGAGCGCCTGCAGAACTATCCAACCAGCCAAAGCCAGGCACTGCTCGCCAGCCTGCAGCAGGGCAGCGAGCATGATATCCTGGCGCGCCTGACGCAGACGTTCGGCACGCTGGCCGGAGCCGCCGCGCGCGTCGATGCCACCGATGGCCTGCGCACGACCTTTGCCGATGGGGACATCATCCACTTGCGGCCCAGCGGCAATGCGCCCGAACTGCGCGTCTATACCGAAAGCGCCACGCCCGAACGCGCCGCTGGCCTCAATCGCGAGGCGCTCGATCTCGTCCGCACGCTGGCCGTGCCGGCCTGAACGCTTTTGGCCAGAGCGCTTTTGCATTGACTGGCCCGGCGGCGCGGCGGAAAGGTGCCGCGTTGCCGGGGCCGATCAGATGAGTAACGCTGAATGAAGATTGCCGTTTTCGGGCTTGGCTATGTCGGCCTGTCCAACGCCGTCCTGCTGGCGCAGAATCACACGGTCGTCGCCGTGGACATTTCGGCGGAACGGGTGGACCAGCTCAATGCCCGGCAGGCTCCGATCGTCGATGCGGAACTGCAACAATTCCTGCGCGATCGGCCGCTCGATCTGGTGGCCACGCTCGATGCGGAACAAGCGCTTGCCGGGGCTGATTTCGTGATCGTGGCCACGCCCACCGATTACGATGTCGAAACCAACATGTTCGACACCTCGTCGGTCGAAACGGTGATCGCCCGTGCCCTGGGCATCAATCCGACTGCCACGATCGTGATCAAATCCACTATCCCGGTGGGTTTCGTGGACAGCATGCGCGCCCGGCTGGGCAGCGACGAGATCATTTTCAGCCCCGAGTTCCTGCGCGAAGGCAAGGCGCTGTACGACAATCTCCATCCGTCGCGGATCGTCGTGGGCGATCGTTCCGAACGGGCGCGCATCTTTGTGGAGCTGTTGCGCGAAGGCGCGGTGCGCAAGGACGTGCCGATCCTGTTTACCGGCGCGCGCGAGGCCGAGGCGATCAAGCTTTTCGCCAATACCTATCTCGCAATGCGGGTTGCCTTTTTCAACGAGCTTGACAGCTATGCCATGGCGCGCGGGATGGATTCCCGGGAGATCATCGAAGGCGTGGGCCAGGACCCGCGCATCGGGATGCATTACAACAATCCCAGCTTCGGTTACGGCGGCTATTGCCTGCCCAAGGATACCAAGCAGTTGCTGGCGAACTATTCCAACGTGCCGCAAAACCTGATCCGGGCGATCGTCGATGCCAACAGCACGCGCAAGGATTTCCTGGCAGACCAGATCATCGCCCGCCGGCCGCGCAAGGTCGGCGTGTTCCGCCTGGTGATGAAGGCGGGCTCCGACAACTTCCGCCAGTCCTCGATCCAGGGCATCATGAAGCGGATCAAGGCCAAGGGCATCGAAGTGATCATCTATGAGCCGGTAATGACCCAGGACCGCTTTTTCGGCTCGCGCGTGGTGCGCGATCTCGACGCGTTCAAAGCCGAATGCGACGTGATCATTGCCAACCGACGCACCGAGCAACTGGCGGACGTGGAAGACAAGGTCTTTACCCGCGACTTGTTCGGCTGGGACTGATCGAAAAATCAAGCTGGCAAGGGGGCAAGCGATGGACATGAGTTCGTTGACGGTGAGCGGCGGCGAAGCCCTGTATCGGCGCTATGGCCTGGCCTTCGGGCAACGTTCGCTGGACGACATTGTGGCGATCGCCCTGCGTCCGGCCGTTACGCCCCGGCTCTATTGCACCTGCAACGTCAACCATCTGCGGATGCTGCAAAGCAATTCCGATTTCCGCGAAGCCTATTCGCGCGCCGCCATGGTGACGGTGGACGGACGGCCTATCCGGATGCTGGCGCGATTGCAGACCGGGCACGACCTGCCGGTCGTGACCGGGGCAGACCTGTTTCCCGCGCTCCTGGAGCGGCTGCGGCCCGGCATCGACCGGCCCTATTTCGTTGCCAGCTCGCTTGCGGCGGCGCAATCCCTGCAAGCCAGTCTCGTCAAACGGGGTTTCGATCCAGCCGCTATCGGGGTGGAAAGCCCACCCTACGGCTTTCAGGACGATCAGGCTTACAGCCAGGCAATGGCGGAGCGGATCCGCAGCCTGGCGACGACCCATCTGTTCATGGGCGTGGGCGCGCCTAAATCCGAGATATGGGTTTCGCGCCATTTCGGCGATCTGCCTGCAGCGCATATCTTCTGCGTTGGCGCGGCACTGGACTTTTCCTCGCAGCACAAGAAGCGCGCGCCGCGCTGGATGCGTGCACTCAGCCTGGAATGGGCGCACCGGATGCTCAGCGAGCCTCGCCGCCTGCTACCGCGCTATGCCGGCGATGCCCTTTTTCTGGCCAGTATTCTCGCCGGGCGCAAGCTCAAGCCGGTTTACCCCCCTGCAACGGCGTAACGCTGGATCAGGCTCGCTCTGCGGCTGGCATTGCCTGCGTTTCGGCTTCGACAGACGGCTCTTCCGGCAGACCGGCCGGTTTAGCTGACGGCGTGGCCAGGTCATGCGGCTTGAACACCATGCCCGCCGCCATTGCCAGAAGTGCGGCGAGCGACATTTCGCGAATGGGAAAATCGTCTGCCGCGTGAATGCCAAGCTGCGCAAAAACGCCGAGCGCGAACACGGCTTGCGCTCGCGAATGAAGCGTTCCCATCCCGCGCAATTCAAGCCGCAAACGCCGCCACAGCAGCATAGCGACAATGGCAAGGACCGTCAGCAGAACGCACAATCCCGGCAGACCGGCTTCCAACGTCCATTCCAGCCAATCGTTATGGGCCCGGCCGGCAAGCGTGTTTCGAACCACTTCGAGGCGCTCAACCGCATTGAACACTGGCGGAAAGCTGCCCACGCCACTGCCCATGGGCCAGACCCTGCCAATGGCCTGAAACGTATCGGTCCAGATCTCGTGACGCGAATCGTTCAGGTTGGAAAATCGGCTGAGAACGCGGTTGATCGAGAGCAGGCCCACGGTGAGGACAAGACCGACTGCAGCAACGACGCTTCCCGCGATAAGCAGCAGCGCGCGGCGGGACAAATCAGCCCTTGCGAGCGGAAAAAGCATGACGATGAAAGTCAGCAGCGAGATGACTGACAATGCAATGCCTGTTCTCGAACCGGTCAACACGATGAGCACGACCATGATCCCGGCGACGAACGCCGCGCTCGCCCAGAACAGCTTGCGATTGCGTATGCGTCCGGCCACCGCGGCGGCAATCACGCCCAAAGCCATGAGAGCGATCGACAGCAGGTCGGCCTCGGCATTGCGATTGGCCTGGAAGCCGACGATAACCCCGATGTGGGAATAGCTGTACAACGTCCAGTCGTGACCGCCGGCCCGCGTCAATTGCAATGCGCCCAGCATCACCGACAACACCGCGACAACTGCGATCGTGGCGCATAGCCAGAAACGACCCGACAAGCCGAGGCGCGAGACGCCCAGCAGGATCAGCACCGGCACGACCATCGCCAACAGCGAAATGAACGTGCGGGCAGGGGTCATCGACCAGGGCATCCAGCGGTCCTGTTCGCCGATGAGTGCCAGCGACATCACCTCGCTTTCCCGGCCTGGCAAAGCATGCCAGACAGAAGGCGGCAGCGGGATGAGCTGCAGGACCGGTATGGCCAGAACCAAGGCGCCGAGGACCCACGCCAGACGTGGGATGGGCTCAAGCCCTTGGGCAAGTCGCGGGTGCAGCAGGGGCAACATGAACAGGGCCGCGACCAGCGGCTGCAGGATCATTTCCGTCTCGGGGTTGCTTGTGCCACCGCCACCCAGCATCAGGCATGCAGCCAGCGCCGCCATCAACATCGCAACGCCAGTCTGGGGCAGGCCCATTATGCCGGGTACGGGCCGCGGGGCGCGCCGGCGACGGCTGGCGTTGCCAGAGCGATGTCGGCGACTTCGCGATGCCGGTTCCTTGGCTACCGATACGTAGTCTTCATCCAGTTCCGGCTTGGTGCGACGCCGGCGGGATCGACGTAGCGGCTCTGGGTCTTGGCGTTCTTTCACTGGGGTCAAGCTCGATCACAAAGGTGCCCGGCCGGCCCGCCCTGCCCGTGCAGCAACGGCCCGCGAGGTTGCCACATGCTGATTATCGCCGCCTTGTTTGTGGTGCAACCAGGCAGGCGTGGCGCGGCTGACGCAGCGCGAAGTGTCCGTCGGCCGGAGGGATCGAGCACGTGGACAAACAAAAAGCCTGCACGCTTGAGCGTACAGGCTTTTCGAAATTCAGGAAACGACAACCAGCTTAGCTGCCGGAAGAGTCGTCCTTGGTGAGCTCGTAGATGCCCCAGCCCGCAACGCCAAGCGCAGCGATACCAAGGATCACGCCTTCAGTGCTCTTCGACTGCTTACGAACCGGAGCAGACGAACGCACCAGCTTCTTGGTCGTGACCGAAGCGACAGGAACGCCAGCCTGCGTACCGGCAGCCTGTGCGGTTCCCGCCATCAGCAGGGAAACGGCGACGCCGAAGGCGCCTATCTTCGTGAGTTTCATGGCAACTACTCCAGAATCGGCTTACGAAGATTTACTTACATGACCTGAACCAACCATTCAACAGAATTTTGCACTGCAATAAGTTTTGCGCGCACCTCGGCTCGCGGGCGCACGCATCGGCAGGCCGGCCTTGCTAGCGACATCATTGGTCAAGATCATCAATACTTGAGATAACGCTGCATCAGCAGCGTCTGGGGCTTGTCGATCCCGTTGACGGGATCGGCGGACGACATGCTGTTACCCCACGTACCTCCACCGGCAAAATAGGTCGCGCCGATAAACACGTCCTTGTTGTCGACCATGTATTGCAGCATGTCGCCCATTTCCTTCAGCGATGCCGACGTGGGGCCAGTGCCGAATTCGCCGATGAATATCTGTTTACCGTTGCGCCGTGCCCAATCGCAAATCGCCTGGAGGATGCGCGCGCCAACGCCGGGAATGGCAATCGGGTTGCTCCCGCCGAAGCCGCGATCAAGGTATTGGTGCGCGTCGAACGCATAATTGTAGCCGGGATCGACCATCTGCAAGGTCGCCTTGGCATTGGCCGAAGTCAGCCAGGAGTGGGCCCCTGTCCAGGCCGTGCCGGAAAACAGCACTTTCGAACGGGCGCCGTTGGCCCGGATTGCGGCGCAAGCGGCGTTCTGGGCCATGATGTTTGAAATGGGCGTCTGATCGTGCGGCTCGTTCATGAGGTTGTACCAGACCCGTTGATTGGTCCGGTAACGCGCGCCCATCCGCCCCCAGAAGTCGGCGAAAGCCTCGGCCGTGACCGGCGAGCCCGTATCGGCGATGACGTTCTTTTCCCGCCTGCCATAATCGTGCGCGTCGACGAGCACGATCGCACCGGCCGACGTAGCGGCCTGCACCAGTCGATCCAGGCCAGACAACGCGTCTTCGTCCAAAGGTCCCAGAAGCTGCGGTTGCAAGCGCAGCCACTTGAACGGGATGCGATAGACGTTGAAGCCTTTGTCGAGATAGTAGGACAGGTTATCGAGCGAGGGCCATTGCCACTTGCCGCCGATCGTTGCGAACTCCGCGCCAGCCAGGTTCACGCCTATTCGAAACCCTCGTGATTGTACCACCGCCGCAACCGCTTTGCCGACAGGGTTGGCCAAGCATAACGACAGCGCAGTGCCCTTTGCGAAAGTGCGACGCGATATATTTGTCATAGGCCAATATTTTGCCGCGCAGCGCCGCAAAATTCAACAATCAACAAAGGTGTCGAAAGCCTTTTTGCCGCACCGCAGCGGCAGTTCAACGGAGCCACGCTCAGAAAGCGCGGTCGTGCACGAGCACAGTGAAAGTGGCGAACATGATCTGCACGTCGCGCCAGATCGTCCAGCCATCGAGATACTCCAGATCAGCCTGAAGACGGCCCGAGAGATCTGCCTCGGTATCTGTTGCGCCGCGAAAGCCGCGCACCTGAGCAAGGCCGGTCAAGCCGGGCTTGAGCGAGTGGCGCTGGTTGTAGCGCGGGTCCACTTCCCAGAATCGCTTGGTGCCGGCAAGCGAGCCGAGTGCATGGGGGCGGGGCCCCACGATGCTCATGTCCCCCCGCAGGACGTTCAGCAACTGCGGCAATTCATCGATGCTGGTGCGGCGAATGATGCGGCCGATCCGGGTGATGCGATCATCGTCGCGGCTGGCGGACCGGGTACCGGCCGAATCAAGCTGCGCGACACGCATGGAACGAAACTTGTAGATCCAGAACAGGCGGTTGTTACGGCCCTGGCGCTGCTGCTTGAAAAAGACCGGGCCGCGGTCTTCGAGATAGACCAGCGTGGCAACGGTGATCAGCAACGGCGCCAGGAACAGCACGGCCGACCCGGCGATTATCAGATCCATTGCCCGTTTTGCGGCCCGGCCGCGAATGCCCAACGGTCCCGCCGAAACCACCAGCGAACCGGTATCGTTGACCCGCCGGGCGCCGAGCACGCCCATGGAAACCACCGTCTGATCGATCAGTTCGCCGGTGATATTGGCGCCCTTGAGCACCATGGCCCATTCCATGTGGCGTTCGGGCGGACAGCTGACCAGCACCCGATCCATGTTGGTCATGAACATGGCCAGCCGATCCAGCATGTGCGGATCGTTGCGATCAGGCACCAGGCGATGCTGCCGCGTATCGATATGCCAGGCGTGCGGAATGCGCACGGGCTGGCCGCCATCATCGAGAATAAGCACGTTCTGCGCTGTCGGGCCACACAACCTGCGGATCAGCGGCTGCATCCAGGTTCGTGACAGCATCAGCCCGATGGCACAGGCCAGGAAACTGAAGCCTGCGGCAAGGCGCGAAATCTGATCGGATGCCTTGGCGAAAAAGGCGACGAAAATCAGCATCGCAAAAGCTGAAAGCAGCGAGATGAACGCCCGGTTGCGGCTGAAGCGCGTGGAAATGAGAGCGTTCAGCGAATAGGCGTCAAAAGCCAGCGCCCCGATGACATAGAAAGGCAGCAGCAGCGTCAGCTTGCGCAGCATCGGTACGATGCTGCCATAGTGGAAGCTGCCCACGCCCAGCATGGCGGCCGCGATCACCAGCGCATCGGCAACGACCAGCAGGAGGTAGCATTGCAGGCGCCGGCGCTCGAGCGACGCTGCCAGCGGCAGCTTGAGGCGCGCAGCGGCAACCGGACGATGTTCGCCCGGTTTGGCTAGGGCCGTCTGGGCCGGAAGATCTAGCGTGGTCATGCCGCTATCGCTGTCCTTCGATGTAGGCATGGTTATGCCAACGGTCGTAGTCCCCAGGATTGCACATAGGCAAAGCGTGCTTCACCGGCCTGCCCGTGGCTGTCAAAGCGCCGGACCAGGTCTTTGTTGCGGTGCAATATCTACATGCTTACGCGGTGATGGCAAGTGTTTCTGCTTAGCAGGCGTACGGATATCGATCCACGTTTGAAAAAGCCTGAGGATTTAGCGAGCAGCGACCCGGGCAAACTCCGCCAGAGCGTGAGACAGGATCAGATCGGCATTGCGGCTATCGGACAAGATATTGGAATGCAAAGATATAATGCGTTCCATCAGCCTTTCGAGGCGGCGTCCGCGCCACCGTTCGAGTTGGACGGCAAGATCCGGTTTGTCCCGAAAAAAGACACGTCGCGCCGCCATCTCCTGTTCAAGAAAGCGGTTGACGTCAGTGCGGCCATCCATTCGCCCGGCGAGTTGTGCCAATTGTGCGGCACGCCGTTCAAACGCGAGCAGCAAACCAACCGGGTTCATGGCCATGGAACGAGCCCGGGCCAGCTCCGTGCCGAGCCGTCGGGAATCGCCGGAAAGCACCGCGTTGACCACCGGCATCATGCTGTCATCGTCATTCACGGCGCCAATGGCGTCGAGCGCGGCGGCATCAGCCGTGCGCGGCGACTGCGGGCTGGCATCGAGATAGAGCGCCAGCTTTTCCACTTCGCTGCGGGCCATCCGCGTATCGAGCCCGGCGGCCCGCGCCATGCGCTCTGCCAAATCGCCGCTCATCCGCAATCCCGCCGCGCCCGCCATGTCGCGCACGCTGTCGGCCACGGCGCGCAGATCGGCGGGGTGGAACATGCCGACCAGGGCGTCGGCTCGGTCGCCCAGCAACTTGGCCAGGCGTGACTTGTCGGTTGCCGATGTCGCCACGATGACGACGGGCCAGCCATCCACGGGGCTGGCAAGCAAAGCTTCCACCGCGTCGAAAGCTTCGTCGCCCGCAGTGCGCACGTGGATCTGGCGCCGGTCGCCGAACAGCGAGACCGATCGCGCCTCGTCGGCCAGGCGCACCGGGTCGTGGCGCAACGCGGCGCCGGCCAGCTCTACCCGTTCGGCATCGCCCAGCAAGGCGGCAATGCGTGCTGCCGCATCGGCGGCGCCCGCTTCATCCGGGCCGCAGAAATAGAAGATGCGGCATTCCCGGGCCGCCTTTGCGGCCATGCCGGCAAAGGTTTTCTGGGTGACTTTCACGGACGCGCCGGTTGCCCCACGCCCGGTGCGGCGGCTGGCACAGCAACGGCGGCGGTGCCCTGCGCCGCTTCGCGCAGGCGTGCCGCGACGCGCGTCACGATCTGATCGGCGATTTCGCGCGAGAGGTTTTCCTGTGCTGTCTGTTCGGCCGCGATCACTGCATATTCGCTGGAAACAACATCGAGCCCGGCATCGGCGGTGGCCGTCGCATCGAGCACGACCGCGCCCGAGGCCAGATCGACCAGCTGATAGCGCGCGCGCATCGTGCGGCGTTCGCGGGTGATCGTATCGTCGGACAGCGCGCCCAGGCCTTGCAGCTTTTCATCGAGGCGCACGTCCAAGCGATAGCGCGATTGGCCCGTGCCCAGACGATCGGACAGGGCATGGCGCACCAGCCAGCCGGACTTGCCCGGGATCGCCGCCACTTCCACGCTTTCGACAGCCCGCGCCACCGCGCCCGATCCGCCGCCCGCATACATCGGCTGCAGGCCACATCCGGCGCTCAGCAGGCAAAGCGCCGACAGCGTCAGCGCAATGAGGGGCCTAGACAACGAGGTTCACCAGCCGGTCGGGCACCACGATCACCTTCTTCACGCTTGCCCCGTCCAGCGCACGCTGCACTTTGTCGGACGCGAGCGCAAGCGCTTCCAGCTCCTCGCGCGCGGTGCCTTTGGTAACGGTCAGCGTATCGCGCAGCTTGCCCTTCACTTGCAGCGCCACGGTCACCTCGTCTTCGACCAGCATCGCGGGATCCACCTCGGGCCAGGCGGCATCGGCCACCAGCCCGGCACCCTTTGCGGCATAGGCCTCCTCGGCCAGGTGCGGCATCATCGGCGCGACGAGCAGCAGCAGTTTGCCGATCGCCGCGGTGCGGCTGGCCGAAGCCTCAGCCTTTTCGATTGCCCCGGTCAGTTCGTAAACGCGCGCGACGGCCTTGTTGAAGCTCAGCGCCTCGATGTCCCGGGCGACAGCATGGACGGTCTGATGCACTTTGCGATCCAGCGCCCTATCTTCGCCCGTTGCGGCCGTCTCGGCCTGGCCGAACAGGCGCCACAGCCGCTGCACGAAGCGGGCGCAGCCTTCGATGCCGGCTTCGGACCACGGCAGGTCGCGTTCGGGTGGGCTGTCCGACAGCATGAACCAGCGGATCGCATCGGCGCCATAGCGCGCGACGATGTCATCCGGGTCCACCACGTTCTTCTTGGACTTGGACATCTTGATGACGCGGCCGATATCGACCGGCTGCCCGTCAGCCTTGAGCGTGGCGCCATCGCCGCCGCGCTCCACCTCGGCCGGCGCATACCACACCGGCTGGCCGCTGACCGGATCGACGCGCGAATAGGTCTCGTGCGTGACCATGCCTTGCGTGAACAGGCTGGCAAACGGCTCCTGCACCGCAATCTGGCCGATGCGGGTCAGGGCGCGGGTCCAGAACCGGGCATAGAGCAGGTGCAGGATCGCATGTTCGATTCCGCCGATGTACTGTTCCACCGGCAGCCATTGCCTGACCACCTCCGGATCGAACGGCCGGTCGGCCGGCTGGCTGGCAAAGCGCAGGAAATACCAGGAACTGTCGACGAAGGTATCGAGCGTGTCGGTTTCGCGCCGCGCGGCATGGCCGCACCGCGGACAATCGACATGCTTCCACGTGGGATGGCGATCAAGCGGGTTGCCTGGCACCGAGAAATCGACGTCTTCGGGCAAAGTGACCGGCAGGTGCTTCTTGGGAACGGGCACCACGCCGCAGACCTCGCAGTGCACGAACGGGATCGGCGTTCCCCAATAGCGCTGGCGGCTCACCCCCCAGTCGCGCAGCCGCCAGACCGTCTGGCCCTGGCCCCAGCCTTCGGTCTGAGCGCGCGCGATCACGGCCTTTTTGGCGTCGGCCACGCCCAGGCCATCGAGGAACTGCGAGTTGACCAGCACGCCATCGCCCGCCTCGGCTTCCGTGCCGAAAGGCTTGCCGGCATCCTCGGCGCTGGCCGCGACCACGCGCAGGATCGGCAGGCCATACCTGGTGGCAAAGTCGAAATCGCGCTGATCGTGCCCGGGCACGCCCACCACCGCCCCGGTGCCGTAATCCATCAGCACGAAATTGGCGATGTAGACCGGCAGCGGCGCGCCGGTAAGCGGGTGGCGCGCGGTGAGGCCGGTATCGAATCCCAGCTTTTCGGCGGTTTCCAGTTCGGCCGCGGTGGTGCCGCCCTGCTTGCACAGGGCAATGAAATCCTGCGCGGCGGGATTGCCAGCCGCAAGGCCCTGCGCGATCGGGTGATCGGCGGCAACCGCCACGAACGTCGCGCCGAAGATGGTGTCGGGGCGGGTGGTGTAGACGGCCAGCGTCTCGCCGTTCGAAAGGTCGAACGCGAACTGCAGGCCCTGGCTCTTGCCGATCCAGTTTTCCTGCATCAGGCGCACTTTTTCGGGCCACTTGTCGAGGCTGTCCAACCCGTCCAGCAATTCGTCGGCAAAGGCGGTGATCTTGAGGAACCACTGGTTCAGCTTGCGCTTTTCGACCAGCGCGCCCGAGCGCCAGCCGCGCCCGTCGATCACTTGTTCGTTGGCCAGCACGGTCTGGTCGACGGGGTCCCAGTTGACCGCCGATTCCTTGCGATAGATCAGGCCCGCCTCGTAAAGGTCGAGGAACAAGGCCTGTTCGTGCCCGTAATAATCCGGCTCGCAGGTGGCGATCTCGCGGCTCCAGTCGAGCGCGAAGCCCAGGCGCTTGAGCTGCGCTTTCATGGTGGCGATGTTCTCGCGCGTCCAGCCGCCCGGATGCACGCCTTTTTCCATCGCCGCGTTTTCGGCCGGCATGCCAAAGGCGTCCCAGCCCATCGGATGCAGCACTTCATGGCCGATCATGCGCTTGTAGCGCGCAAGCACATCGCCCATCGTGTAGTTGCGCACATGGCCGATGTGGATGCGTCCCGACGGATAGGGAAACATTTCCAGCACATAGCTGCGGGGCTTGGTGCTCGCATCGTCGGCGCGGAAAGACTGCGCCGCATCCCACGCTTCCTGCCAGCGCAGATCGGCGCTCACAGGATCGAAACGGGTTGGCCCGGATGGCGCGGCAGACGGCGTTGCGGAAGGCGTTACAGAAGGCGTTACAGAAGTCATGGCGCGCTCTTTAGGAAGCGGCACGCCTTACCGCAAGCGCGTGCCGCTATCGGGCGTGCCTGGTCTTGCCGGGATCAATTGATCGCAGAGGGAAGGGCCTGGCGGCGCAAGTCGCGCGCCTTGGTCAGGATCACGTCTTCCAGTTTCTGCACGGTGGCGGCCTGCACCGGAACGTCGACCCAGTTGCCGTTCTGCAATATCTGACGGCTGGCGGCGACGCGCAGCGCATCGGCGCGCAGGTCCTGGTCAAGGATCGAGACTGTCACTTTGAGTCGCTCACCGGAATTGCGCGGGTTGGCATACCAGTCGGTCACGATCACGCCGCCGTTGCTGTCGGTCTGGAGCAGCGGCATGAACGAGAGCGAGTCCAGGCTGGCGCGCCACAGATAGGCATTGACGCCGATCGTCGTCACTTTGCTCGACGCCATCTGGGCGCGTGCCCGTGCAAGCTTGGCCGTCCGCTTGTTGCCACTGCCCGCGCAGCCGACAACCGCCAGTGCGAGCAGACCCACCGCCAGCGTGCGGCCGGCCAGGCGGCCGGTGCGGCGCGCCTTGACGAAGACGCTGCCTTTGGCCGGCGTGGCGACCGGGGCAGCGGCGATGGTGTTACGGCGTGCGGTGGCGCTGATCGTCACGTCAATCCTGTCCTGTCTGCGCCGCGGCGATCGTTCCCGCGGCGATGAAAATTCCGTGCGGCTGCACGTCTGATCGGTGCACGCCTCTATCACCGCGGCCCACGCCGCGCAAACCCTTCGCAAGCGCGGGCGGCGCCGCTAACGCGCTCGCATCGGGGCTGCTTCGGGGCATGCTTCGGGCGGTTGCGGTCGGCATGGTGTCACCACTTCGCCACAGGCCGGGAAATCCTGGCCGCTTTCGACGTTTCCATGCTGGAAATCGCGGGAATGAAAGAATACACCAGTGCATGTGTCATGCGGGTGTCATATTTGTGACGCCTTGGATATAAACCGGATCGCATATCGACAATGGGCGATTCGCAACGAATACAGGAAGCAGGCAGGACCATGAGTGGCAGGGGCAGCAATATGGCGAATGCGCGAAAGTCGCGTCGCTTTGTGCTGCCGCGTGCGGTCCGCGCGCCATTGCTGGCGGCAACCTGCGTTGCCAGCGGCCTGGTGATCGCGCCGACGGTCAGCAGCGCCGTCACTGGCTCGTTCAAGGCGCTTCCGCAAGTCAGCCTCGCGGCGCGTGGCGGCATCGGTTCGTTCACCCCGGCTTCGGGCGATCCCAAGCTCGCTGCAGCGATCACCGTGCGGGGGCTGGCCAACCGCCATCTTTTCCGTTTCACTCCCGCAGGGCTTGATTCGCGCGCAGATCGCGCGATTACGGTGGCGGTGCGCGTCAATCCCGACGTGGCCCGCGCCATTTCGGTGCGCGGCGTGCTGGGCAATATCAATGGCGCCGCCGGCAATGGCGCGCCGATGCGCATTGTGCCCAATGCTTTCAACCTTGGCATGGCCCGCGGCTATCAGAGCTTCGCCGTCACGACGGGCCTTGCCACGCCCGGCAACGCCGATCGCGATGCCCAGCGCATTGCCACGGCTGATCTCAACCGTTTCGCCATTGCCGCGCCGCAGCCGAGTGCGACGAACACGGTCGGGCGTCTTGGTCCGCGTCTCGCGCTCGACGAGAAGGAGCGCGCCGGCCGGGCGCCGCGCACGCTGGAAAGCCAGGGCAATTATCAGGTCGATTTCGGCGGCAGCTACAGCCTGACGCGCAACCTCGATGTGACGGCGGGTATCCGTTACTCCTCGGACCGCGACCGGCTCCGCCCGCTTACCGATGGCCGGCAAGACAGCCAGGCGGTCTATCTCGGAACCCAGTTCCGCTTCTGACTGTTTCACGATCGTGGACTGAAGGGGCTCGCTTTGGCGGGCCTTTTTATGCCTGTTGCCGATGCTTTTTTGCCTTGCGGCAATGCTTTTCTACCTGCGGCGAACGCGCGGGACATGCGGCTTTGAATGCAGTGCGGCCGGGTTCTGCGCGGCCCGCCCTACCTCTGCATCCGGTTATCGATATGCGATAAGGAAATTTATCAATCCGGTATCATGGCGCTTGTCGTGCAACTGTCATGACCTTAGCCTAGCGGCTCTGCAAACCAGGCGGTATGGGAGTGCCGGAATGACGCGAGTGGCCATCGTAACGGGCGGAACCCGGGGTATCGGCGAAGCAATCTGCCTCGCCTTGCAGGAACAGGGACGCACCGTCGTTGCCAACTATGCGGGGAACGAAGAAAAGGCCAAGGCCTTCACCGATCGCACCGGCATGAAAGCCTATCGCTGGGACGTCGGCGATTTCGAAGCGACGCAGGAAGCCTGTGCACGCGTGGCGGCCGAAGTGGGCCCGATCGACATCGTGGTCAACAATGCCGGGATCACCCGCGACGGTGTGCTGCACAAGATGACGTTCGAAGACTGGAACGAAGTCATGCGCATCAACCTCGGCGGTTGCTTCAACATGGCCAAGGCCACCTTCCCCGGCATGCGCGAACGGGGCTGGGGCCGCATCGTCAACATCGGATCGATCAACGGCCAGGCTGGCCAGTATGGCCAGGTCAACTATGCCGCCGCCAAATCGGGCATCCATGGCTTTACCAAGGCGCTGGCCCAGGAAGGGGCCAAGTACGGCGTGACAGTCAACGCCATTGCCCCGGGTTACATCGATACCGACATGGTGGCCGCCGTGCCGGCGACGGTGCTGGAAAAGATCGTGGCTCGCATCCCCACCGGGCGCCTGGGCCAGGCCAGCGAAATCGCGCGGGGCGTGGCGTTCCTCACATCGGAAGATGGCGGCTTCGTCACCGGATCGACAATGTCGATCAACGGCGGGCAGCACATGTACTGACCGCGGCACGCGTCGCGGTAGGCATGGCCAATCCCTATCATCCCCCGGTCAAGCGCTCGGTCGAGATTGCCGGGCACAAGACCTCGATCAGTCTGGAGCCGCTGTTCTGGGACTGGCTGCGACGCGCGGCCGAAGCCGAGGGGCTGCCGGTCAATGCGCTGGTGGCGCGGATCGATGCCGAACGCATCGTCAGCCCCACGCCGCCGGGCCTGGCCAGCGCCATCCGCGTATGGCTGGTCAGCCATGGGCCGGCAGTCACGCCCTAGCGAAACCGCGCGCGTCGGTCAGTCGATCCGCGCGCCGCCTTTCCACAGCGCCAGCACGCGGCCTTCCACCGGGCGGCGATCGAATGGGGTATTGCCCGCGCTCGCCGCCATCTTGTCGGAATTGACGACCCAGGGCCGGGTGGGGTGGATCACCGCGATGTCCGCCTCCGCCCCCACGGCCAGCCGTCCTGCATTGACCCCCAGAAGCGCCGCGGGATTGCCGGCTAGCAGGGCAAAGGCGCGGGCAAGGTCGATCACTCCGTCGCGGACCAGGGTCAGGCTCAGCGCCAGAAGAGTTTCGGCCCCGGCCATGCCCGGTTCGGCATCGGCAAAGGGCAGGCGCTTGTCTTCCGGCCCGCGCGGATCGTGGCCCGAGGCGATAACGTCGATCGTGCCATCGCCAATGGCCGCGATCACCGCCCGGCGATCGGCATCGGCCCGCAAGGGCGGGGAGAAGCGGCAGAACGTGCGGAAATCCATCAGTTCCAGGTCTGATAGCATGAAGTGCGCAGGGGTCACCCCGGCCGTGACCTGAACTCCGCGCAGCTTGGCCGCGCGCACCAGATCGAGCGCCCTGGCCGTGGTGACCTGGCGGATATGCAGCCGCGCCCCGGCCATTTCGGCAAGCGCGATATCGCGCGCCACGGCCAGGCTTTCCGCCTCGGCCGGGGCCGAGGGCAGGCCCAGCCGCGTCGCCACTTCGCCGGCGGTCGCCACGGCCTGCCCGGCAAGCCCTGCGTCCTCGGCATGGCTCACCACCATGAGATCGAGCATCGCGCAGTACGAGAGGAGGCGCAGCATCACGCCCGAGTCGGCGATCCAGCGGCGCCCGGTGCTCACCGCACGGGCGCCCGCCTCGCGCATCAGGGCCAGTTCGGCCAGTTCCGTGCCGTCCAGCGCGCGCGTTGCCGCGGCAAGGGGGTGCACCCAGAAATCGGGCTTGCCCGATTGCGCGGCAAAGCGCACCCGCGCCGGGTGATCGAGCGGCGGGCCCTGATCGGGCATGAGCGCCGCGCGGGTGATCCCGCCGAAATGGAATGCCGGTTTGTCGATCGCGAAGACGCCAAGATCGACCAGGCCGGGCGCCACCAGTGCGCCGCCCGCATCAAACACGGCATCGCCTGCGCGCGGGGCCGCCTCGGCGCCGATCGCCACGATGCGGCCGCCCTCGCAGCGCAGATCGCTCTGTTGCGGCTTGCCGGACGGCAGCACCAGGCGGCCGTTGGTGATCACCAGCGATTGCGGCGTCATGCCTTGCCTCCGCCCGGGGCTTCCCAGCCGGGCAATTGCCGGGCACGGCGGGTCAGCACTTCGAGACAGGCCATGCGGATGGCTACGCCGCGTTCCACCTGCCGCGTGATCAGGCTGCGTTCGATATGGTCGGCCACCTGGCTGTCGATTTCAACGCCGCGGTTCATCGGGCCGGGGTGCATGACCAGGGCGCCGGGCGCGGCCTTGGCCAGGCGATCGAGCGACAGCCCGTAAAGATGGCGATATTCGCGCGGCGAGGGGATGAACTGGCCCTGCATTCGCTCCATCTGCAAGCGCAGCATCATCACCACTTGTGCGCCTTTGAGCGCGGCGTCGAAATCGTTGAACACGGTAACGCCCATGGCCTCGATTCCAGCGGGCATCAGCGCGGGCGGGGCACAGACGCTGACATCGCAGCCCAGCGCGGTCAGCGACAGGATGTTGGAGCGCGCCACGCGGCTGTGCAGGATATCGCCGCAGATCGTCACGCGCAGGCCATTGAGATCGCTGCCCTTGGGCAGGCCCAGAGCGTGGCGGATGGTCAGCGCGTCGAGCAGTGCCTGTGTCGGGTGCTCGTGCTGCCCGTCGCCGGCATTGAGCACCGGGCAATCGACCTTTTCGGCAATCAGCCGCACCGCGCCCGAGCTGGCATGGCGGATGACGATGGCATCGGCGCGCATGGCGTTGAGCGTCATCGCCGTGTCGATCAGAGTCTCCCCCTTCTTCACGCTGGACGTGGCCGCGTGCATGTTGACCACGTCGGCGCCCAGCCGCTTGCCGGCAATCTCGAACGACAGCAGCGTGCGCGTGCTGTTTTCGAAAAAGGCATTGATAATGGTCAGGCCCGCAAGCAGATCGGCGCGCTTCTGCGATTGGCGGTTGAGCTCTACCCACTGCTCGGCCTCGTCCAGCAGATAGAGAATCTCGTGCCGGGCAAGCTGGCCGATCCCCGTGAGATCGCGATGGGGGAAAGCCAGGCTGCCGGCGGGATAGCTGCGGGCCTGGCCATTGTGCGCCTGGTCGTCTGGCGAGGATGATGGGATCGATGGCGGCATCGAGCATCATGCCCTAGACCTGCCCAAACGGTCCGACAAGTCTTTCGGCTGGCGCCAGGCGGGGCAGGGGGCTAGATATCCCCCATGAAATTCGCCCGTTCGGTCTGGAAAGTCCTTGTCGCGATCAAGGACGGCCTCGTTCTCCTGTTCCTTTTGTTGTTTTTCTGGGTGCTCTATGCCGCGCTCACGATCCGGCCGGTGCCCGGCCAGGTGCGCGAAGGGGCGCTGACGATCACGCTCGACGGGAGTCTGGTTGAAGAGCGCAGCGCCGTGCAACCGACGCAGCTGCTGCTGTCGGGCGAAGTGCCCGAAAAGGAATATCAGGTTCGCGACGTGGCGCGCGCGATCGAGGCGGCAGCCGATGATACCCGTATCAAGGCGGTTGTGCTCGATCTGGAGCAGTTCACCGGCGGACGCCAGGTTCATCTGAACCGGATCGGCGCCGCGATGGACAAAGTGCGGGCGGCGCATAAGCCGGTGCTGGTGCGCGCCCTGCTCTATACCGACGATGCCGTGCAGCTTGCGGCCCATGCCAGCGAAGCGTGGATCGATCCCATCGGCGGCGCGGTGGTGATCGGTCCGGGCGGTTCGCAGCTCTATTACAAGGGCCTGATGGATCGGCTGAAAATCAAGGCGCACATTTTCAAAGTGGGTACTTACAAATCTGCCGTCGAACCCTATTCCCGCAGCGATGCCTCGCCCGAGGCCAAGGAAAACCTTTCCGCCGTCTACCAGGCGCTGTGGTCTGCCTGGCAAGCCGATGTCAGGAAAGGCCGCCCCAAGGCCGATATCGACCTGGTGACCCGCGATCCCGCGCAATGGCTGGCGCAGAATGGCGGCGACATGGCCCAGGCGGCCGTCAAGGCCGGGCTTGTCGACAAAGTGGGAGACAAGATCAGTTTCGGGCGCCGCGTGGGCGATTTGGTGGGCCATGATGCCGCTGCCGGGGAAGGCGGCTATCGGGGCACCACGCTGGCGCAATATCTGGCCGACAGGCCCGCGCCCAAGACGGGGAAAGCCATCGCGGTCGTGACCGTGGCCGGCACGATCGTGGACGGCGAGGCAGGGCCCGGTTCGGCCGGCGGTACGCGAATTGCCAAGCTGATCGACGAGGCCGTGACGAGCGGCGATTATGCCGCGCTGGTGGTGCGGGTGGATTCACCCGGCGGATCGGTGACGGCGGCCGAACGCATTCGCGCCGCGATTGCTCGCGCCCGCGCGGCCGGGTTGCCGGTGGCCGTATCGATGGCGAACCTGGCGGCCAGTGGCGGTTACTGGGTTTCCACGCCGGCGCAGCGGATTTTTGCCGAACCGGCGACCATCACCGGCTCGATCGGTGTCTTTGCCGTGATCCCCAGCTTTGAAGACGCCTTGGCCAGCTATGGCGTAACCGCCGATGGCGCACGCACCACGCCGCTTTCGGGCCAGCCCGACGTGTTTGGCGGCCTTAGCCCGCAGTTCGAGGCATTCTCGCAGGCGTCCGTCGAAAGTTATTACACGCGCTTCCTGCGCCTGGTGGCCGATGCCCGGCATAAATCGACGCAAGACACCGACAAGATTGCCCAGGGCCGCGTCTGGGATGGGGGCACCGCACGCCAGCTGGGCCTGGTGGACCAGTTCGGCGAGCTTGAGGATGCCATGGCCTGGGCCGCCAGGGCGGCCGATGCACAGACCTGGCACGCCGAATTCCTGGGTGCCGGTTCCGCTGGCTGGCAGAATTTCCTGGCCGACCTGATAAACGATGACAGCGCCAGCGAAACGCGGATCGGGGGAGATGTCATCGGCCTTCTCGCCCGGCGTCAGCAGGCATTGGGCCGGCGCATTCTGTTCGACATGGAACGTCTGAACGGTACTGCCGGCGCACAGGTCTATTGCCTCGAATGCGGCAGTTTCCTCGAGACCGCCCCGCTTCCGGCCCAAAGCCTTTTGGCGGGGTCCAGCTGGCTCGGCCTGCTCGGCAAGCTGTTCTAGGCAGCAAGGGTCAGTCGGGCGGCGGGATTTCCACCGGCGTTACCGGCTCGATACGGTCGGGCGTGACCGGCGGCGTTTCCTGGGGTTCCTCCACGGGCGTTTCGGGCGGGCTGATCGTCGGCGGCACGTCGGGCGGGGATTGCGGCTCGATGTGGTCGGGCGGGGGCGTGCTGGCCATGGCAGAGGTTCCTCGGTGCCGGCCCGTGATGGGCGGCCTCTGTCTTTCAACCGTCGCGCAAAACGCTTGTTCCGTGCCGTATCCGTCGGGCTTGTGCTTTTGACCGGGCTGCGATAGGGGCACCGCTCGCTTTTTGCCGGATGCGGGCGTGGCGGAACTGGTAGACGCGCTGGATTTAGGTTCCAGTATCGCAAGATGTGGGGGTTCGAGTCCCTTCGCCCGCACCAGGGTCCATCCCCAGCCGGTTATGCACGGATTTCGGGGCGCCTTGTCGCGGCGCCAGTCAAGAAAGTTGGATCAGGATGCAGATCGTCGAAACCAGCAACGAGGGCCTGAAGCGCGCCTATGCCGTGACCATCCCGGCAGCAGACATCGCCGCGCGCGTGGACGGTGAAATCAAAAAGATTGCCCCCCAGGTGCGCATGCCGGGCTTCCGTCCGGGCAAGGTTCCGGCCAATCTCGTCAGGAAGATGCACGGGCCGGCTCTCCACCAGGAAGCATTGCAGACGACGATTCGCGAGGCGATGGACAAGCTGGTGACCGACAACCAGCTGCGTCCGGCGATGCAGCCGGCGGTTTCGCTGGGCGAGGGCTATGAAGAAGGCAAGGATGCCGAACTGACCGTCAGCCTGGAAGTGCTGCCCAAGGTGGAAGCGCCCGCGCTCGATGGCCTCAAGCTCGACAAGCTGGTCGTTCCGGTGACCGACGAGCAGGTGGACGAAGCGGTGAACCGCATCGCTGCCGGCCAGAAGACGTTTTCCGACGCGCCCGAAGGGACCGAGGCAAAGGACGGCGATCAGTTGATCATCGATTTCCTGGGCAAGCTTGACGGCGAACCGTTCGACGGTGGCGCTGCCGAAGACCAGCCGCTGGAAATCGGCGCCGGCCGGTTCATTCCCGGTTTCGAAGAGCAGCTTGTCGGCGCCAAGGCCGGTGACGAGAAAGTGATCACCGTGACTTTCCCGGCCGATTATCCGGCCGCCAATCTGGCCGGCAAGGAAACCACCTTTGACATCAAGGTCAAGGCGGTGAAGCATCCGGGTGAATTCGTGGCGGACGACGCGTTCGCCAAGTCGCTGGGTCTGGAAAGCCTTGAACAGCTGCGCGGCCTGCTGAAAGGGCAGCTGGAACAGGAAACCGCCGGCCTTACCCGCACCCAGATGAAGCGTGCCCTGCTCGACCAGTTGGCCGCGGGGCATGATTTTGCCGTTCCCCCCTCGATGGTGGAAGCCGAGTTCGAGCAGATCTGGCAGCAATTGACCCAGGAAGCGCAGAACGAGGAAAACCCCGAAGAGGCGCTCAAGGAAATCGAGGCCGAAAAGGACGATTACCGCAGGATCGCCGAGCGCCGGGTGCGCCTGGGCCTGCTTCTGTCGGAAATCGGCCAGGCCAACGGTGTGGTCGTCACCGCGCAGGAAATGGAAATGCTGATCCGCCAGGCGGCCCAGCAATATCGCGAACAGGATCGCCAGCGGTTCATAGACTACGTGCGCTCTGAACCGCTTGCCGCGGCACAGCTTCGCGCCCCGCTCTACGAAGACAAGGTTGTCGACTTCCTGTTCGACAAGGCCGAAGTCACCACGCGGGAAGTGACCCGCGAAGAGCTGCAAGCCGCGATCGAGGCCGAGGAAGGCACCGCTGCCGCGCCGGTCGAAGCCAAGCCGGCGCCCAAGAAGGCGGCAGCCAGGAAGGCCGAAAGCGAACCTGCGGCCGAGGTCCAGGCCGAGGACGCCAAGCCCGCCAAGAAAGCCCCGGCCCGGAAAAAGGCGGCTGCCGAAGGCGAAGCCGAACCGGTTGACGCCGAGGCCAAGCCTGCGGCGAGAAAGAAGGCCGTGAAAAAGGCCGCTGCCGAAGGCGACGAGGCCTGATCCATCGCCTTGACTGTGGAAAGACGTGACCAGCAATCGGGGGCGCTACCGCAACGGTGGCGCCCTTTTGCATTCACGTAATCTTCCGCAGGAATCGTGCGGATTGGCAGCGTGATTCCCGCCGTGAGAGAATCGCTGCATCGGAAACCCAGGAGGGGAATTGCCGGTGCATACGGTGCGCAATCGCAAGGGCGCTCGCCCGGAACATGCCACGCCGGCCAAGCCGCCGGTCCTACCCGGCCCGCCGCCATCGGCCAAATCCATGGCCAAGACCGGCCGCGTCGCCAGGCCTGATTTCAAAACGCCGTTCCTGCTGGCCGAAGCCAGCACGCCGGCGTTCCCCGCAGATCTGATTCTGCCGTCGCACTGTGGCCCGACCATCGCCACCGCCGCCTGGCCTGCCGCCACGATTCCCGCCCCAGCGCCGATGGCACCACCGCTCCGCGCGCCTCTGATCCTGCCGCGCGGGCCAGCCGCCGATCCGCAAGGGCAGCCGCATCGCGACGCACCCGGCCGCGATCGTCGCCGGGCATCGCCGTCGCAACCCGGCGTCGGCACCGCCGGCAAGGCACGGCGCCCGGCAAAGGCCAAGGTGGCGGCACCGCGCGCAGCGAAGTCAGCCTCGCCCGCGCTGCACGAAAAGAATGCCGCGCCCGTCGCGGTCGCACCGCTGCGCGACAGGCCAATCGCTGCCGACCCTGTTCCTCCGACCCAGCCAATGCTGCCGACCGCGGCGCTCTGGACGGCGCCCGACGATCGCACCCCGCTGCCGCGCCACCGCGCACTCGCCGTTCCCCACCACGGATTGCTCGACGTGCTGAGTGCAAGCCTTGGTGATGCCGGACGTTTTCTGGCGAGGTTGATGCCCGGTGCCAGGCGCGGCCGTGAACTGCGCGAGCGGGTGGCCCGCGCCGAAGCGCGGCTGCGCGCGATGGAAGCGCAACTCGCCGCGCTCGAAACCCTGCGCGCGCGGCTGAAAACCTGAGGCGGGCAGGACGCGGAAATCTGCACCACTATCCACGCATTCCCGCGCAATTGCGGTTAATGCCCTTGAACATCCTTTGCTGGCACGCGACATAGACGCTCGCAACCAGATGAGGATTCCCATGCTCGACCTGTTCGGCAGCCATTCTGCCCAAGGAAAGTTCAACGCCGATCCCGTGACCGGTGCGCTCGTCCCGGTCGTTGTCGAGCAGACCAGCCGCGGCGAACGCAGCTTCGACATTTTCAGCCGCCTGCTGCGTGAACGCATCGTCTTCGTCACCGGGCAGGTGGAAGACCAGATGGCCTCGCTGATCGTCGCCCAGCTTCTGTTCCTCGAATCGGAAAATCCCTCGAAGGACATCTCGATGTACATCAACTCGCCTGGCGGGGTGGTGACGGCCGGAATGGCGATCCACGACACCATGCAGTATATCCGCCCGCGCGTTTCCACCGTGTGCATCGGCCAGGCCTGCTCGATGGGCAGCTTCCTGCTGGCGGCCGGCGAGCCGGGCATGCGCATCGCGCTGCCGCAGGCGCGCATCATGATTCACCAGCCTTCGGGCGGCGCGCAGGGCATGGCCTCGGATATCGAAATCCAGGCACGCGAGATCCTGCGCATCAAGAATCGCATGAATACTCTTTACGTGAAGTACACCGGCAAGAGCCTGGAAGAGGTCGAGCGGGCGATGGACCGGGATACTTTCCTCGAAGCGGACGAGGCGCTGGCCTTCGGTCTCGTCGACAAGGTTTTCGAGTCGCGTCCCCAATCCGAACAGACTGGCGTTCAAGACGGTAGCGGCGGCGCGCCTGCGGCCTGACTTCGCTTTCTGCCTGCCTCCTTAAGCCTTGCGAAAGGAGGCGTATGGCAGGAAACGTGTCGTTTTTTCGTGTCCGGTTGATTAATACCCTTGCGGTAGTAGGATAGCCGGGCCCGCCCCTCGTGGAGGGGTGCCTGGGATTGAAGAATGACAAAGCTTTCCGGATCGGACTCAAAAAGCACGCTCTACTGCAGCTTCTGCGGCAAGTCGCAGCACGAGGTGCGCAAGCTCATCGCCGGGCCGACGGTCTTCATCTGCGATGAATGTGTCGAGCTGTGCAACGACATCATCCGGGAAGAAACCAAGCAGGGCATTGCCGGCAAGAAGGATGGCGGGGTGCCCACGCCGCGCGATATCTTCGAAACGCTGAACGATTACGTGATCGGCCAGGATCGTGCCAAGCGCGTGCTGTCCGTGGCGGTGCATAATCACTACAAGCGCCTCAAGCACAGCGGCAAGGGCGGGGACATCGAACTGTCGAAGTCCAACATCCTGCTGGTCGGCCCCACCGGTTCGGGCAAGACCCTGCTGGCCCAGACTCTGGCCAGGACGTTCGATGTGCCGTTCACCATGGCCGATGCCACGACGCTGACCGAAGCCGGTTATGTGGGTGAGGATGTCGAGAACATCATTCTCAAGCTGCTCCAGTCCAGCGACTATAATGTCGAAAAGGCGCAGCATGGCATCGTCTACATCGACGAGATCGACAAGATCAGCCGGAAGGCGGAAAATCCCTCGATCACGCGCGACGTATCGGGCGAGGGCGTGCAGCAGGCACTGCTCAAGCTGATGGAGGGCACGACCGCGTCGGTACCGCCGCAGGGCGGACGCAAGCATCCGCAGCAGGAATTCCTGCAGGTGGACACCACCAACATCCTGTTTATCTGTGGCGGGGCGTTTGCCGGGCTGGAAAAGATCATTGCCGATCGCCTGCAGAAGCGTTCGATCGGTTTCGGCGCCCATGTCGCCGATCCGGACAAACGCCGGGTGGGCGAACTGTTGCAGAAGGCGGAACCCGAAGACCTGCAGAAGTTCGGCCTGATCCCTGAATTTATCGGCCGTCTGCCGGTCATCGCCACGCTCAACGATCTTGACGTGCCGGCCCTGGTACAGATCCTGCGCGAACCCAAGAACGCGTTGGTCAAGCAATATGCCAAGCTGTTCGAGCTGGAAGACGTGACGCTGACCTTCACGGACGATGCGCTGGAAGCCATTGCCAGGAAAGCCATCGACCGCAAGACCGGCGCCCGCGGCCTGCGCTCGATTGTCGAAGGCCTGCTGCTCGATACCATGTTCGATCTGCCGACGCTCGACGGTGTGACCGAAGTGGTGGTGGACAAGGACGTAGTCGACGGCCGCAAGGAACCGGTCCAAGTGCTCAAGGGCAAGGAACAGGCGGCCTGAGCCATTGGGCCTGCTTGCTTACAGAACCCCCGTCGGCAGCGGCGGGGGTTTTTGTTTGCGCCATCCGTAGGTCATTTCAGCCATTTGTCCGGGAACCGGACTTTGCGGACGCGGACATCTTTCCGCACGTTTGCAGCCGTCGCAGGCAACCCCGATAATGGCAGCGTCTTCGAAACGTATGCAGCCTACGCGATCCCCAGTTCGGTCAGCACGAACGCAAACTCCTCCGCCGCTTCCTTCAGGCTTTCGAACCGGCCTGACTTGCCTCCGTGCCCGGCCCCCATGTTGGTCTTGAGGATCAGCGCGTTGGCATCGGTCTTCAATGCACGCAGGCGCGCGACCCATTTGGCGGGCTCCCAATAAGTGACGCGCGGATCGTTCAGCCCGGCCGTCACCATCAACGGCGGATAGGCCTGGGCGCTTACCTGGTCGTAGGGCGAATAGGAGCGGATAAGGCGGAACGCAGCCTCGTCCTCTATCGGATTGCCCCATTCGGGCCATTCGCCGGGCGTCAATGGCAGGTTTTCGTCCAGCATCGTTGCCAGCACGTCGACAAACGGCACATCGGCCACGACCGCGCCGAACAGTTCGGGCGCCTGGTTGATCACCGCGCCCATCAGTTCGCCCCCGGCCGAGCCGCCAGAAGCGGAAATCTTGCCGGCCGCGGTAAACCCATGGGCGATCAGCCCGCGGGCCACATCGATGAAATCGTTGAAGGTGTTGGTGCGCGCGTCGAGCTTGCCGGCCTTGTACCAGCCGCGCCCCAGATCGTCGCCGCCCCGGATATGGGCGATCGCATAGGCCATGCCGCGATCGAGCAGCGAGAGGCGGGTGGTGGAAAAGCCCGGCCCTACGGCAATGCCATAGGCGCCATAGCCATAGAGATGCAGCGGCCCGCCAGGCGCGCGGTCCTTGCGCCAGACCACCGAGACCGGCACCAGCGTGCCGTCGCGCGCCGGAATGTCGAGCCGTGCGGTGGCATAGCGACTGGCGTCATAGCCAGAAGGAATTTCCTGTACTTTCAAGCAGGTGAGCATGCGCGTGGGCACGTCGTAAGCAAAGACCGAAGACGGGCTGACCATCGATTCATAGCCCACGCGCAAGGTCTGCGTCGCCCATTCCGGGTTTTCGCCCAGGCTTGCTTCATAGCTCGCTTCGGGAAAGGCGATCGGCTCGATCCGCGCCGGATCGTCGTAATAGCGGACCTCGATCCGGTCGAGACCGCGCACCCGGCCTTCGATCACGTAGAAATCGCGGAACAGCTCGAACCCGGTAAGATAGAAATCGTCGCTGCCTTCGATCAGCGTCGTCCAGCTCGCCGGATCGGACAAGGGCGCGGTTGCCAACCGGAAATTCTCGTGGGTGTCGTTGGCATGGATGAACAGCGTGCCGTCGCGCTCGTCGACATCGTACTCGACGCCTTTCTCCCGCGGCCGCACCAGCAGGGGTGGCGCCAGCGGATCGTTGGCCGGGATCAGGCGCACTTCGCTGGTCTCGTGATCGCCGGTGGAGATGATCAGCCATTTCTCGTTGGCGGAAAGCGCCGCTCCGGCCCGGAAGCCTTCGTCGTCTTCGTGATAGAGTTCTACATCCTGGTCGAGCGGCTGGCCCAGCCAGTGCAGGCGCACGTTGTCCGTCCGCCAGTTTTCGTTGGCAAGGCTGTAGACCAGGCCCGTATCGCCTTTCACCCAGATCAGGCCCGAATTGGTGCCGGGAATTTCATCGGCCAGAATCTCCCCACTGGCGATGACCTTGATCCGTGCAGTAAACCGCTCCGATCCGTTGTCGTCTATGGACCAGGCGAGCAGGCGCCCGTCGTTGGAAACGGAAATGGCGCCCAGGCGGAAGTAGTCGAGGCCGTGCGCCAGCGCCACTTCATCAAGAAGCAGTTCATCCGCGCTGCCATCGTCGGGCGCATCGACCGGGCGGCGCCACCACTTCTTGTACTCGGCGCCTTCCTCGTATTCGATCCAGTAGAACCAGTTGCCATCCTTTTGCGGCACGGATTTGTCCGCTTCCTTGATGCGCCCGCGCATTTCGGCAAACAGCGTATCGATGAGCGGCTGGTGCGGCGCCATGTGCGCGTCAAACCAGGTGTTTTCCGCTTCGAGATAGGCCAGGATCTCGGGGTCCTTGACCTCGGGATAGGCCGGATCGCGCAACCAGGCATAATCGTCGGTGATCGTGACCCCGTGGTGGGTATAGCTATGCGGTCTTTTCGCAGCGATCGGAGGTTTTGAGACCGGGGGCTTGGAGACTGGGGGCTTGGCGGACATGGTCATCCTCGCCATCTATGGTGCGAACGCCGTCACCGCAAGGCGCGCCTCTGGCGCGCGGATGCCAAGATGGTTACAGGATGAACCATTTCCTTTTGCTTCATAACGCCAAGGATCACCCCGATGCTCATGCACACTCACGAAGCCCGGCTGGAGGCGCTCCGCGCCGAACTCGCGCGGCGGGGGCTGGACGGCTTCGTCATTCCCATTTCCGACGAACACATGAGCGAATATGTCGGCGCTTATGCACAGCGGCTGGCCTGGCTGACCGGCTTTGGCGGATCGGCCGGCACGGCGGTGGTTCTGAAAGACAAAGCCGCGATTTTCGTCGACGGGCGGTATACCATCCAGGTGCGCGAGCAAGTGGACGGCCGGCTTTACGAATATCAGTCCGTGCCGCAGACCAGCCCGGCGGCGTGGCTGGGCGAGAATGCCGCGCCCGGCGGCGCGATCGGCTATGACGCCTGGCTGCATGCCAAGCCCTGGGCCGATGGCGTGGCCCGTGCGCTCGCGGCCCGGGGCGCGAGCCTGGTGGCCGTGGACAGCAACCCGATCGACGCCGTCTGGGCAGATCGGCCTGCGCCTTCGACTGCTCCGGCTGTCCCGCATGCCGATGCATATGCCGGGCAGACCGTGGCGGAAAAGCGTGCCGTGCTGGCGCAGTGGCTGGGTGACAACCGCGCCGATGCCGCCGTCGTCACGGCGCTCGATGGCGTGGCCTGGCTGCTCAACATCCGTGGGCAGGATGTCGATCGCACGCCCGTGGCGCTCTCGTTCGTGCTGGCCCATGCCGACGGCACGATCGATCTGTTCATCGCGCCTGAAAAGGTCACGCCGCAACTCGTCGCGCACCTGGGCAATGCCGTGCGCGTCCAGGATCGCGCCGCATTCCTGCCCGCGCTGCGGGGAATGGCTGGCAAGACCGTGGCGGTCGATCCCGAACGCGCCGTATCGGCTGTTTTCCATGCACTGGAAGGAGCGGGGGCGCGGGTCCTCACGCTGACCGATCCCACCGTTCTGCCCAAGGCCTGCAAGAATACGGTGGAGCAGGCCGGCCACCGCGCCGCGCAGGTGCGCGACGGCGCGGCTGTCACCCGCTTTCTGCACTGGCTTTCCGTTGCGGCGCCGCGCGGTGGAGAGACCGAGCTTTCCGCCGCGGCGCGCCTTCGGGCCGAACGCGACAAGACCGGGCTGCTCAAGGACCTGTCGTTCGACACGATCTCCGGGGCCGGCCCCAACGCCGCCATTCCCCATTACCGCGTCGATGACCAATCCAATCGCGCCATCGCGCCCGGCAGCGTCTACCTCGTCGATTCGGGAGGCCAGTATCTTGACGGGACGACCGATATTACCCGCACGGTGTGGATCGGGCCGGGTCACGCGCCGGCCGAAGTGAAGGACCGCTTCACCCGCGTTCTAAAGGGCCATATCGCGCTCGATCAGGCGGTTTTTCCGCTGGGCACGCCGGGCAGCGCGCTCGACAGCTTTGCTCGCCAGTTTTTGTGGGCCGCGGGCCTCGATTACGCCCATGGCACCGGCCATGGCGTCGGCAGCTTCCTGGCGGTTCACGAAGGGCCGCAGCGGATCGCCAAGGCTTCGGGCGGCCAGGCGGGTACGGGCCAGGGGCTGTTGCCGGGGATGATCCTGTCCAACGAGCCGGGCTATTACAAGGCCGGCGAATACGGCATTCGCATCGAAAATCTGGTGCTGGTGGAAGAGCGCAAGATTGCCGGCGCAGAAGGCGCGTTCTGCGGCTTTGAAACTCTTACTTTCGTACCGATAGATCGCGCGCTGGTGGACGTGGCGCTGCTGACCGAGGCCGAGCGCCGTTGGTGGAATGCTTATCACGCGCGCACCCATAAGCTGTTGGCGCCGCAGCTGGATGGGGAAGACCTTGCCTGGCTGGATGCCGCATGCGCGCCGATCTAGCGGTTGCCGAATCTTTTGTTCCTGATACGTTCCGTCATCGCGACTCACCCGTAAGGAGAGCAGTTATGATTGGCTATGTCACTTTGGGAACGAATGACCTTGAGCGCGCCGCGCCGTTTTACGATGCCATCGCGGCCGAATTGGGCACCGGACGCATGTTCGAATGGCCCGGCGCCATTGCCTGGGGTACCGCCGGGGGTGCACCCGGCATCGCGCTGATGAAGCCGTTCGACGGGCAGCCGGCAACGGTCGGCAACGGTGTCATGGTGGCGTTCGAGGCTAAGGACCCTGCGCAGGTCGATCGCGTGCATGCCATTGCGCTGGCGCAGGGCGGCACTTGCGAAGGGGCACCCGGGCCGCGCGGCGATGGCGGATTCTATGCCGCCTATTTCCGCGATCTCGATGGCAACAAGCTCAACGCATTCGTGATGGGCGCACACTGACGGTTTGCAGAGGTGCCGGACAGGCAGGGCGAGGGCACCCATCCGGACCTGGCGTGATCCTGGCCGGCACGGATGCGACAATTGGCGACAAAATACCCCCTTCGCCGACATAATCGCGCGACATCCGCCCGCTAGTGAATGGTGCATGGAAACTGCGGTGCCGGCCACCTCGGTCCCAGCCGGAAGGGGCTTCCCTCCCCCCTAGTCCCTAGCCTCTTTCGGCCAGGCGGCGCCGCAGTTTCCTTGTCCCCCCGTTTGCCGGGCCGGTGCCACCGTGGTGCACGGCGTTGATGTTCGGAGCTTGCCGAGATGAAGAAACGCGTCCTTTGGGTGTCTGTCGCTGTCGCGGCCGCTGCACTGGCCGGCGCCGGCCCGCTGCATGCTGCCGCGCCCGACGATGCCGTACCGCCCGCCGCGGCGCCGGCGCCCGGACAGGCCGGTGAAGACGCGATCACCCGGGCGCAGGCCCAGGCGCAGGCCGATACCTTGTGGCAACATCTCGACGCCAACAAGGATGGCAGGATCGACCAGGCGGACCGCGATGCGCTGATGGCTGCGGGGCCGGGTGCCGGCATGCCGCCCCCGCCCGGCGCCGGCGATGCGCCGCACGGCCGTCATCGCGGCAAGCGTCCCATGGGCATGGCGCTCGTCGGACCGGTTTTGCACGATATCATGTTCGATCAGGATAGCGTCATGACGCACGCCGCGTATGATGCCGCGGTCAAGGCACAGTTCGACAAGGCCGATACCAACCACGATGGCATACTTCTCCGCGATGAAATGCACGCCGCATTCGGCCGCGACGGCCAGGGGTGGGGTCCGCCGCCCGAGGGCATGCCGCCGCCGGCCGACGATTGAGCACGGGACCGGCTGCGCATGAACGATACGGCGGCAACCCGCATCCTGCTGGTCGACGATGAAGCCGCCTTGCGCGAAGCGCTGGCCGATTATCTGGCGCGCCAGGGGTTTGCCGTGGCCCAGGCCGGCAGCGCCGCCGATGCGCGCACGCGCATTGCCGGGGAAAGCTTCGATCTGGTCCTGCTCGATATCATGATGCCGGGCGAGGATGGCCTTTCGTTGTGTCGCCACCTGGCCGAAAGCCGCGCATTGCCGGTGATTTTCATCACCGCCAAGGGCGAGGCCACCGATCGCATCGTCGGCTTGGAAATCGGCGGCGACGATTACGTGGTCAAGCCGTTTGATCCGCGTGAACTGGTGGCCCGCATCCGTTCCGTCCTGCGCCGCAGTCTTCGCCAGCCACCCGAGGCTGCCGAGGTGCAGGTTTACGAATTCGAAGGCTGGACGCTCGATCCGCTCAAGCGCCGGCTGACCGACCGCGAAGGGGCCGTCGTGGCGATTTCGTCCGCAGAATTCCGCCTGCTCATGGCGTTTCTCGATCATCCGCGTCAGGTGCTCGATCGGGATCGCCTGCTCGATATGGTCCAGGGCCGCGAAGCGCACTTGTTCGATCGGGCGGTGGACAACCAGATCAGCCGCCTGCGCCGCAAGATCGAGCAGGACAGCCGCAACCCGCAACTGATCCAGACCGTGTGGGGCGGGGGCTATATGCTGGCCGCCGAAGTGCGCAAGGTTGCGGGCCGCGATTGATGCCCCGCTTTCCCCACTGGACGATTTCGCGCTCGCCGCGCAGCCTCCAGGGGCAGATGCTGCTGGCGATCGCGCTGGCCCTGCTCGTTGCGCAGGGTCTGTCGGCGGCGCTCATCTGGCGCGAACAGAATGCCCGCCGGCTGCAACTCACGGTCAACGAGGCAGCCTTTCGCCTGATCAGCCAGTCGCCGCGCGAAAGCCATGGCGCCGACAATCGTCCGCACCGCCCACCCCCCGACGATATCTGGCGCCTGCCGCGTGCGCTGCGCGTACGGGTCGATGACCGATCGCCCGAACAACCGGGAGACCGCAGCCGCGCCGATGTGGCGGCTGCCCTTCACGAAGTGCTCGATACGCAAGGGCTGACACATCGTCAGGTGCTGGTGATGGAGCGCGATCCCAGAGCGGACGTGATCGTCAATCCCTGGTTCGACGCCATCCGGCACCGCCTCGAAAGCTATGGTGATCGCGGCCTCGATGCCCGGTTGATCATTGCCACGATCCAGCGTCCGGATGGTACCTGGCTGACGGCGCGGATGCTGGTTCCGGCCAACGAGCGCCAGGTGCTCGGTTCGCTCTTGATCCAGACCGTGGTGCTCTATTTCGTGCTGGTCGGCGCGGTGGCGCTGATTTTGCGGCGGATCGCCCGGCCCTTGAAAGCACTGACCCTGCGCGTGGAAGCCTTTGCCCGCGAACGCCGCGCCGATGGCCAGCTCGAACCGGAAGGGCCAGAGGATATCCGCGGCCTGATCGTGGCACACAACGCGATGGAAGCGCGCATCGTGGGCCTGCTCGATGAAAAGGACGTGATGCTGGGCGCCATCGGCCACGATCTGAAAACCCCGCTGGCGGCCTTGCGCGTGCGGATCGAAGCCGTCGAGGAGGAAACCGAGCGCGCGCGCATGGCCGCAACCATCGCGGATATCAATCACACGCTTGACGACATTCTTTCGCTTGCCCGGGTCGGCCGCCCTTCCGACCCGCTGGAAGTTACCGAGCTTTCCGCGCTGGTGGCCGATGTCGTGGGCGAATACGAAGACATGGGCGAGGATGTCACCCTGGAGGATACCGTGCGCATCGTCCTGCCGCTGCGGGCCACCTGGCTGCGCCGCGCCATGCGCAACCTCGTATCCAACGCCCTGCGCTATGGCCGGCGGGCGCGAGTCTCGCTGGTTCGCGAAGGAACCCAGGCGGTGCTGCGCATCGAGGACGACGGCCCCGGCATTCCCGAAGGCGAGATCTTGCGGATGATGGAGCCGTTCACCCGGCTGGAAGCCTCGCGCAATACGGCCACGGGCGGCACCGGCCTTGGCCTGACGCTGGCCCGGGCCATTGCCGATCAGCATGGCGGCTCGCTCGTTCTCGAAAACCGCTGGCAGGGCGGGCGGGTCATCGGCCTCACGGCAACGCTCTGCCTGCCGATAGCAGCTTAGCAGCTTAAACGTCTGTTCCCGGAATCGGTGATGCATCATGCTGCACGCACAGGCAGTTTCACCGCAGCCCTGTGCACGCTGGACCGGATCGCAACGCGCCGCTATCGCGGGCAGGATGAAGGAAACGAGCGGCATGGAACCGGCCACCGGGCCGCGCTGGTGGCAGATCGCGCGCCAGGGCACCTGCCCATCGTGTGGCACCCCGGGCATGGTCTGGGCCGGAAGGGTCTGGCAACCGCCGCGCCTTGCCGATCATTGCCGCGCCTGCGGCCAGCCGCTGTCCGCATACGAGGCGAGCGGCCGCGCGCTCTATCCCGTGGTGATCCCGCTGATGGCGCTGCTGGTGTTTTCCGCGCTCAGGGCCGATGATATCTGGCGGCTGCCGCTGTGGGTCTATCCGCTGGTGTGGGGTCCGGCCAGCGCCATGCTGGTGGGCCTGGCGGTTCGCGCGAAACGTGCCGCCGTCCTGGCCGGGCGGGTCCCGCCGCGAGGGCAGGGCTGATGCGCCGCGTTCCGGTCGTGGCCACGCTGGTCGTGCTGCTGGCGGTTGCCGTGATGATCGGCCTGGGCTTCTGGCAACTGCAGCGTCTGCACAGGAAGCAAGCGCTGCTCGCCCGCTATGCCACCGCGCTGGCAAACCCTGCGCCTGTGGCCTTCCCGCCGCCCGGCGATGGCGCCGCCGTTCTCTATCGCCGGGCCACGTTCGATTGCCGGGTGCAGCCCGGCCTGTGGGATTCGGTGGCGGGCCGCAACGCGCGCGGCGAGGGCGGCTATGTCCACATCGCGCATTGCGATGGCCCCCGCGGCGTTCCGGCGCTCGTCCAGATCGGCTGGTCGCGGGGTCCTCAGCCGCCGCAATGGGACGGCGGCCGCGTTGCCGGCCGTATTGCCCCTTTCCATGCCGTCACCCGCCTGGTTGCCGATCGCCCGCTGGGCGGGCTCGACGCCAATGCGAGCCCCGATCCTTCCGACATTCCCAACAACCACCTTGCCTATGCCGTGCAATGGTTCCTTTTTGCCGGCCTGGCACTTGTCATCTATGCGCTGGCCCTGCGCCGGCGGGCAAAAGGCGCGGTGGCGGTTGTCACGCTGCTGCCGGGGCGCTAGGCGCGCCAGGTTGACTGGGCGCTCCGCTGCATGCGGCGGGTGCGGCACACGGGGATTGGCAATGAAGTATGTCAGCACGCGGGGCCAGGCCGCCGCGCTCGATTTCGAAAGCGTCACGCTGGCAGGCCTGGCGGCCGATGGCGGGCTTTACGTGCCCGAGACCTGGCCGCAATTCAGCCCCGAGGCGATCGCTGCCATGGCTGGCCTGCCTTATGCCGAACTGGCCGCGCGGATCATGGAACCGTTCGTTGGCGAAAGCCTTGCGCCTGCGCGCCTGCGGGAATTGACGGCGATGGCTTATGGCCGCTTTGCCCATGCCGCCGTCACGCCGCTCAAGCAACTGGACGAGCGCCAATGGCTGCTGGAGCTGTTCCACGGCCCCACGCTGGCTTTCAAGGACGTTGCCCTGCAGATGCTCGGCCTCCTGTTCGAGGAATTCCTGGCCCGGCGCGAGGATCATCTGACCATCGTTGGCGCCACCTCGGGCGATACCGGATCGGCGGCGATCGATGCCGTGGCCGGCCGCGCCAAGGTGGATATCTTCATGCTCCACCCCCACGGCCGCGTTTCGGACGTGCAGCGCCGGCAGATGACCACGGTGATTGCGCCCAACGTCTATAACGTCGCCATCGATGGCAGTTTCGACGATGCCCAGGCTATGGTGAAGCGGATGTTCAACGATGCCGCGATGACCGGCACGTTCGGCATCGCCGCGGTCAATTCGATCAACTGGGCGCGCCTGATGGCGCAAGTGGTCTATTACTTTGCCGCCGCGCTGCAACTGGGCGCGCCGCATCGCAAAGTTGCCTTTGCCGTGCCGACGGGCAATTTCGGTGACGTCTTCGCCGGTTATGTCGCCGCGCGCATGGGCTTGCCGGTGGAGCGGCTGATTGTCGCCACCAACATCAACGATATTCTGCACCGTGCATTGTCGGCCGGCGATTATTCGGCCGGCACGGTCACGCCGACGGCCGCCCCTTCGATGGACATCCAGGTTTCGTCGAACTTCGAACGGCTGCTGTTCGATGCCGGTGGTCGCGATGCTGCGGCGCTTGCCGCGCAGATGCGGCAGTTCGACGCGACCAAGGCCCTGCAACTGACCAATGCCCAGCGCGCGACGATCGGCACGTTGTTTTCCAGCGCGCGCTGCGATCCCGTGCAGATGGCCCAGGCGATGCGCTGGGCCTATGAAGCGGCAGGCGAAGTGCTCGATCCGCATACCGCCATCGGCCTGCATGCCGCGCGCACGGCGCAGGACCTGCCGGCCGACGTGCCGGTGGTCACGCTGGCCACGGCCCATCCGGCCAAATTCGCCGATGCGGTGGAGCGCGCCACGGGCGTTCGCCCGCCATTGCCCGCGCGGGTGGGAAACCTGTTCGAGCGGGCCGAGCGGTGCGATTACCTGCCCGGCACCTATGATGCGGTGGCCGATTATGTGGCCAAGCGGGCAACGCCCAAGACGGGCTTCGAGAACGCCTGATGGCCGCGCTTGCGCTTCAGCCACAGTTGATGGTGGGATCGCCGTGGGCTGATTTCGCGCTTGTCGATTCGGGCCATGGTCGCAAGCTCGAACGCTATGGCCCCTATCGTTTCATTCGGCCCGAACCGCAGGCGATGTGGACGCCGGCATTGCCCGATTGGCAGGCGGACGGGGAATTCGTGCCCGGTTCCGACGAAGATGGCGGTGGCCGCTGGCAGTTTGCGCGTTCCATCCCTCGCGAAGGCTGGCCGCTGGCCTGGGCCGACGCGCGGTTTGCCGCCAGTTGCACCCCGTTCCGCCACCTGGGCTTCTTTCCCGATATGGCCCCGGTGTGGGACTGGATGAGCGCGCGCCTCGATGGGCGGAGCGATGCGGTGACGCTCAACCTGTTCGGCTATACCGGGGTCGGCACGCTGGCGTTGTCGCGCTTCGGCCCCGTCACCCATGTCGACGCGTCGAAGAAATCGGTGGCCCAGGCCCGCGTCAATGCCGCCTTTTCGGGCATGGAAGCGCGGCCGATACGCTGGATCGTGGACGATGCGGCCAAGTTCGCGGCGCGCGAAGTGCGGCGCGGCAAGCGCTATGACGGGATTATCCTCGATCCCCCCAAATTCGGGCGCGGACCGGAAGGGGAAGTGTGGCGGCTGGAAGAAAGCCTGCCGGGGCTGATTGCCGATTGTGCGAAGCTGCTGGACGGGAACAGCCGCTTCCTGTTCCTGACGGTCTATGCCGTGCGCATGTCGAGCCTTGCCATCGGTGGCCTGCTGGCACAGGCCCTGGCCCACCTGCCCGGGCGGATCGAGCATGGCGATCTGGCGATAGTCGAGGAAGGGCCAGGCGCGCGCGTTCTGCCCACGGCCATTTTCGCGCGCTGGACCGGCGAGGCTTGAACAGCGCGCATGCTGGACATTCGCGCGGCCAGGTGCCAATGGCCCGCGCGTGTCTGACAGCCTGATCCTCGAAGTCGCCAATGTCGAAACCGATGTCCTTACCGGGATCTATTCGGAAGAGACCGGCCGCCCGCAGCCGTTGCGCATTTCGGTTCGTGCCTGGGTGCGCCCGCAGGACCACTACACCCCAGATTGCCCGCTCAGCGCCAGCAAGAATTACATGGATCTCAAGCATGCGGCGGGCGAAGGCCTGCCCAAAGACGTGCATTTCCAGCTGATCGAATCGGTTGCAGATCATATCTGCGAGACCGTGTTCGTGCAGGATGTCCGCGTGCAGCAGGTGGAAGTGAAGATCGTGAAGCTGGCCATCAGCGAGGCGGGCGAGGAAATCGGCATGACGCTCACCCGTGTCCGCCGCGGATGAGCGAAACCCCGGCCCGCTCGCTCGCGCTCGTGACCGGCGGCTGGCGCCGGATCGGGGCGGCGATTGCCCGCAAGCTCGCACGGGAAGGGTGGGACCTGGCGCTGCACGCGCACCATGCGCATACGTTCGATGCGGCTTTCGAAGCGCAGTTGCAGGAGGCGGGGGCAGAGGTCTTTCCGCTGGCGGGCGATCTGGGCGATCCGGCCTTTCCGGCCGCGCTGCTGGCCGATCTGACTGAACGCGCCGGCCGGGCCCCTTCGCTGCTGGTCAATTGTGCTTCGCTGTTTCGCGACGATACGATCGCTTCGCTCCAGCCGGAGGCTCTGCACGCGCATTTCGCCGTCAATCTCCATGCGCCCCTGCTGCTGACCCGCGCTTTTGCCGAGGCTTTGGGCGCGGGCACCGGCGCCGTAGTCAATATTCTCGACCAGCGGGTGCACAACCCGGTGCCCGATCAACTCAGCTATACTTTGTCGAAACAGGCGCTTCATGCAGCGGTGCGCACGCTTGCCCGCGCACTGGCGCCGCGCGTGCGGGTAAACGGCGTGGCGCCGGGGCTGATCCTGCCGACGCAGGATTACGACGCCGCGCAATGGCACCGTCTAGAAGCGATCATGCCGTTGCAGCGGCTTGCCGACGCTGACGAGATTGCCGATGCCGTGCATTACCTGGCGGTCGCCCCCTCGGTCACGGGGCAGACTCTTTTCGTGGATGCCGGCGCCAGCCTTGAATCCTACCCGCGCGACTTCGTATATCTGGCAAGATGATGTCGTCCGCCGCCCCGGCAGCCCCTCTGGTCGATCGCTTCGCGCGGGCGATAACCTATCTGCGCCTCTCGGTGACCGACCGGTGCGATCTGCGCTGCACGTATTGCATGCCCGAACGGATGACATTCCTGCCGCGGGCCGACGTGCTGAGCCTCGAAGAGCTCTATCGCCTGAGCCTGGCATTCATGGCGCGCGGGGTCACCAAGCTGCGGCTTACCGGGGGCGAACCGCTGGTTCGGCGCGATGTGATCGATCTGGTCCGGGCGCTGGGGCGGCATCTGGGCAGCGGGCATGCGGGCGGCAGCCTGCAGGAACTCACGCTCACTACCAACGGCACGCGCCTGGCCGAATTTGCCGAGGATCTGGCGGCCGCCGGCGTGCGGCGGATCAACGTTTCGCTCGACACGCGCGATCGTGGGCGCTTTGCCGCGCTCGCCCGGCGCGACAGCCTGCCACAGGTGCTCGAAGGGCTGGCGGCGGCCCGCGCGGCAGGCCTCAAGGTCAAGCTCAACACCGTCGCGCTCAAGGGCGTGAACGCCGACGAATTGCCCGATCTCATTGCGTGGGCCCATGGCCAGGGGCACGATGTCACGCTGATCGAAGTCATGCCGCTGGGCGACGTGGATGCGGACCGGCTCGATCATTACCTGCCGCTCGACGCCGTGCGCCGCGGTCTGGAACAGCGCTGGACCCTGGTGCCCAGCGCACACGACAGCGGCGGCCCGGCGCGTTATGTCGACGTGGCGCAGACCGGCGGGCGGCTGGGCTTCATCACGCCGCTCACCGGCAATTTCTGCGCCGGCTGCAATCGCGTGCGCGTTACCGCCACCGGCCAGCTCTATATGTGCCTGGGCGGGGAAGGGCGGGTCGATCTGCGCGCCGCCCTGCGCGGGCCCGATCCCGATGCCGCGCTGGCCGATGCCTTTGCCCGGGCCATGGGCGAAAAACAGCAGTCCCATGATTTCGTCATCGATCGCCCCGGCGCGGCCCCGGCGGTTTCGCGCCATATGTCGATGACCGGGGGCTGAGCGCGATGGCCCGGCTGGTTTTTCTCGGCCGCCTGGAAGAGCGCGCCGGTTGCGCGGAAATGGCCGTGGCGCCGGGCCCGCTTGCCGATATCCTGGCGGGCCTCGATCCGGCCCTGGCGCTCGATCTTCTCGGTGAGCGTGTGCGCTGGGCGCTCAACGGAAAGCTGGTAGGCGAAAACAAGGCGATGGTTCTGGCCCAGGGCGACGAGTTGGCGTTCCTGCCGCCGGTAAGCGGCGGTTAGCTCGGGCTCCTTGATCCCGCAGACCTTGCCGACTTCGCCACTCTGGCCTGAACGCTATTTTCGCCCCTTGAAAGCTATTCTAACAGGGCGAATTTTTGACAGCGCGGCCTCGTATCCCTATGGGGACCGCGCTTGCCGGGCCAGCTTGCCCGGCCCCGTGGCTGCCAATCCTCCGGAATGGGGCCGCTTGCCAAGGAAAGCCTTTTCGATGTCCGAGCCCCAGGTGGAAGTTGCCCAGCTTGAACCCACGGCCGCCGCCACGGTCGAAACCGTGCTGACGGTCAGGCACTGGGACGAGCGCCTGTTCAGCTTCACGATCACCCGTCCCGCTTCGTTTCGTTTTCGCTCGGGCGAATTCGTTATGATCGGCCTTCAGGGCGAGAACGGCCGCCCGCTGCTGCGCGCCTATTCGGTGGCCAGCCCCGCCTGGGCAGAGGAACTGGAATTCCTATCGATCAAAGTGCCCGATGGCCCGCTGACCTCCCGTTTGCAGAAAATCCAGCCTGGCGACCAGATCTATCTCGGCAAGAAGCCCACCGGCACTCTGGTGACCGATGCCCTGCTGCCGGGCAAGCGGCTGTTCATGCTGTCCACCGGCACGGGCCTGGCGCCGTTCCTGTCACTGGCGCGCGATCCCGACGTCTACGAATTCTACGAGCAGGCGGTCGTGGTGCATTCGGTGCGCAAAGTCAGCGAACTGGCGTTCCAAGAAGAATTGGCGAGCGGCTTTGCCGAAGACCCGCTGGTTGGCGAACAGGCCGCGCAGCAATTGCATTACGTGCCCACCGTCACGCGCGAGCCGTTCCGGAACAATGCGCGCATCGGGGGACTGATCGAAAGCGGTGCTCTGTTTGAAGGCATTCCGGGCGAAGCGCGGCTCGATCCGGCCACCGACCGGGTGATGCTGTGCGGCTCGATGGAAATGATCAAGGATTTTGCCGCGCTGCTCGAAGGCATGGGCTTTGTCGAAGGGTCCAACGCCAAGCCGGGCGATTTCGTGATCGAACGCGCGTTCGTCGGTTGAAATCGGCGCGGCGGCATGACAACGCCTTGTTCATGACTGTCGACATTCGCCCCCCCGATGTCTGCCCTGCCAATGTCTGTCTGGCCGATGTCTGTCTGGCCGATGCGGCTTTCGATCCCGCCGCGCGGCTCTCTGCCTTTTCCGCGCGGATGGTCAATGCCGGCGGGATCGTCAGCTTCGTGGGGCAGGTCCGCGCGGGCGACGGGGTGGAGGCGCTGGAATTGCGGCACTATGCCCCGCTCACGCTGCCGGGCATGGAAAGCGTCGCGGCAACGGCACTCGGGCGCTGGGTCCTCGAAGGCCTGCTGGTGGTTCACCGCCACGGGGTGATGTATCCGGGCGATGCGATCGTCATGGTGGCTGCGGCTGCCAGGCACCGCCGCGATGCCTTTGCCGCGGCCGATTTCGTGATGGATCACCTCAAAAGCGACAGCTGGTTCTGGAAACGGGAAAAAACCGCGGCCGGTTGGCGCTGGATCGAACCGCGCGCCCAGGATCTTGTCGACCGCGCCCGCTGGTAATACCTAACCTTTCAATTGCGCCAGCACCGCATCCTGCTGCGCAACACGCAAGGCGACGGCGTCGCGCAGGGTGGCAATGGTCGCCGCGTCGGGGCCGGGCTGATCGACCGTGGCAATGGCGGCCTGCGTCGCCATCCGGTCGAGATCGGCCAGCGCAACGGCCGTTTCGCTGCGTGCCGATTCGAGCCGGGCCAAGGCAATCTGCGCAAGGTTCCAGCTTTCGCTGCCGATAGCCGCGCCACGGCCGCGTTCCACCGCCTGGCTGATTTCGGGCACCATCGCGGCAAAGCGGCTTTCGGCTTCTTGCACGCGGCGTTCCAGCGCCGAGAGGCGCTGGGGCAAGGCAGGGTCGGATGCAAGCGGCGCCGGGCGAGTGGCGGCAGTCGAGGCCTGGGTTTTCCCGAACGCGCGCTCCTGCGGTCGAATCGCCAGGGACGGGTAACGCCCGCGATCAGACGTGCAGCCGCCCGCCAGCAGCGCGGGCAGCGCCAGGCTGCTCAAGATCAGCGCAGGATGGCGGAGCCGCAGCAGAATGAAAGCACGTTTGGACAAGCGGGCCATGGCGGTGCCATAGCATGGTCGTTGGCGATGGCCACCCCGTTACCTGGCCCGTTACCTGGCCCGTTACCTGGCCCGTTACCTGGCCCGTTACCCGGCCCGATGGCTGCCCTGATGGATGCCGGCGAAAGCATGGCATATCCTTGCCTGCGTGGCGTTGACACGGGCGTCCGCTTGGACTATCCGCGCCGCTCTTTCCGGGGCTTCGCTTATTGGCGGGGAACCGGCGTATTGCCCGCTGTCCGCGATTCGGAATTGGCCGATCGGGGTGCTTGGTGGGCCAGGCATTTGAAACGGATAGCAGAACCATGTTCGCAATTGTGCGCACGGGCGGCAAGCAATATCGGGTAGCCGCCGGAGACAAGATCGCGGTGGAAAAGCTGGCTGGCGAAGCCGGTGAAACCATCACCCTCGGCGATGTCTTGCTGGCTGGCAAGGACGGCGAACTGGCTGATGCTTCGGCCATTACCGTTTCGGCGGAAATCATCGCCCAGGCCAAGTCGGAAAAGGTCGTGGTGTTCAAGAAGCGCCGCCGCCACAACTATCGTCGCAAGAACGGCCACCGCCAGCAGATGACTCTGCTGCGCATCGTGTCGGTCGCCTGAAGCCGGTTCGGAAGGAAGCTAGAAATGGCACACAAGAAAGCAGGCGGCTCGTCGCGCAACGGTCGCGACTCGCAGTCCAAGCGCCTGGGCGTGAAGAAGTTCGGTGGCCAGGATGTCGTGGGCGGCAACATCATCATTCGTCAGCGCGGCACCCGTGTCTATCCGGGCGCCAATGTCGGCCTGGGCAAGGATCACACGCTTTTCGCGCTTGCCGATGGCCGTGTGCGTTTTCACGCCGGCAAGCTCGGCCGCAAATACGTGTCGGTCGACGTGATGGCCCAGGCGGCCGAATAATCGGATGGTCATGCCGTGGGCCATCCTGACGGGATGGCCCCGCCGGTTTCGCACCGGTTGATCGAGGGAGAGGGCCTTAGTCCCGTCTCCCTTTTTCTTTGTCTCCCTCATTCGCACCGGCGCCATTTGCCTCGAATTTCGAAGCACCTGGCGCACCACGCAATATCCTTGTCACCCGGATGTGCATAAGCATTCGGCGATAGGGAGCGGTTGACTGGAGATAACCGATGTTCATTCGCAGCGAACGGCTGTTCCTGCGGCCGGGCTGGCCGGAAGACTGGGCCGAATTGTTGGCCCTGATCGACGACGAGGCCGTCGTGCGCCACCTGGCGCGGGCGCCTTGGCCATATTGCCCTGATGATGCCCGCACTTTTGCCGCACAGGCGCAGGATGGCCGGCATCCGCACTTTTTCATCACCTTGCCGGATGCAAAGGGCGCCGAATTGATCGGCTGCGTCGGCCTGATGCCCGATGACTATGATCCGCAGGGCGCGCCGCCTTTGCTGGGTTACTGGATCGCCAGGTCGCACTGGGGCCGCGGCTTTGCTACCGAGGCGGCCCGTGCCGTGCTCAGCCTGGCCGCGACGCTCGGGCATCGCCGCGTGGCCGCGCGCCATTTTCTCGATAACACGGCCTCGCGCCGGGTTCTGGCCAAATTGGGGTTCCGTTCGACCGGAGAGATCCGGCTGGGTGCCAGCGCCGCGCGGGAAAGCCTGGCGCCGACGTTGGGCTATGCGCTCGATCTCCAGCCGCCGCGGAATTGCGACGGCGCCAACCCTGGTTTCCTGCCCGCGTCGCACGCTGCCTGATCTCTACCAGGCCTGATGTCTAACAAGCCTGGCGTCTACCGGAAGCTTATACGGGAACGAGCGATCAAGCCTGCGGATCTTTTCCGGCGGCATTCAGCGCCCGTTCCAGGCGAAGGCAATCCAGGATTTTGGCGCCGGCCATGAACACGGCGCAGGTCGTCGCCAGAAACAGCAGCTTGCCGCTTAAACCAGGAAACCGCGTCAGATAGGCCTGCCCTCGCTCTATCGCGCCCAGTGCCAGTGCATAGATCACCGCAAACGCCTCGAAACGAGTCTTGATCATGAAGAGGCGGCCGATCTTGCGGAACATGCCTGTCCTTTTTGTTCTCTCGTGGAAATCCACGTGTGGCTGCGACCCGTACAAAGCTTCGCAACCTTCATGCCAATTGCCTGTTTGCGGGCCTGGCTCCTTATGGCAAACCTGCGGGTGTAAAGGCCAGCGACAACTGCGTCAGCCCTGTTGCAACGCACAAGCATTCAGGCCAGTTCCGCTCTGGCAGTTCGGGCTCTGGCAGTTCCGGCTCAGGCCAATTCCTCAAGGCCCAGCAAATCAAGCAGCGCCGCGCGCGCGGTTATGACTGTGGTGGCGAGGGCGGCATTGCCCAGATCGCCAGCGTCGATCTGATCTGGCCAATATGCGGCGACCACCTGTTCAAGCCGGTCGATCTTTGCGGGATCGAGCAGGAAGCGCGGATCGACCGTGACCGGATCGGCTGCCACGCGCAGGCGCAAGCACGCCGGGCCGCCGCCATTGGCCATCGATTGCCGCACGTCTACCGGCAGGACTTGACGAATCGGCCCGTTGCCGGCCAGCATCGTTTCCAGCCAGCCGCGCACCGAGGGTGTTTCCCAGGCCTCCAGCGGGATAACCAGCGCCATTTCGCCGCCCGGCAGAGTCAATAGCTGGGCGTTGAAAAGATAGGACCGGATCGCGTCGGCAAGACTGACCTGGCTTGCCGGCACGATCACGATTTCGGCTTCGGGCAGGCGGGCGCGGATCGCGGCATAGGTGCCTTCGGGATCGGCAAAGGCCTGTTCATGGGCGAACAGCACCCGTTCGTTGGCCACGGCCACCACATCGTTGTGAAACGCGCCGGCCGCGATCGCTTCCGGGGCTTGCTCCACAAACAGGCAGCGCGCGGGATCGAGCCCGTGAATGCGCGCCACAGCGCGGCTGGCCTGTTCGTGCTGACGCGCCGGAAAAGCGCCACCCTGACGCCCGAACACGAAGATTTCCAGGCCCGCCGCATCGTGGCGCGGGGCCATGCGCATATGGTTCGCCGCGCCTTCATCGCCAAAGCAGGGGGGCACGGCATCGTGCACGGCAAAGTGCGCGGTATCGGCAAAGGCCAGGCGCAACTGGCGCACGGTATCGGGCCATTCCTGGGCGCGATGCGGCATGGTCACCAGGTTGGCGGCGGAAAGGTGGCAGCGCCCATCCGCGGTATCCGGCGCGGGGCTCACGGTGGCCGCATTGGCCGTCCACATGGCACTGGCTGACCAAGCCGCAGCGCGCAGACGGCGTTCGGCTTCATCGGCCGGCTCGCGGTTTTCCAGGCCCAGCGCCGCCAGGAACGCGGGGTTGGGCCGCGGCAGCGGCACGAACAGCCCCTGCGCCAGGCCAAGGCCCAGATTGTGCCGCATTTTCGCAAGGCCTTGCAGCGCCGCCGCCCGGGGATACGACACCTGCCCCGCGTGGCTGGCCGATGCGAGATTGCCCAGGCTCAATCCGGCATAGTTGTGGCTGGGTCCGACCAGCCCGTCGAAATTGATTTCCACCAGTGCCATTATCTGTCCGTCTTCGTGAGAGTTCAGCGGTCCACGTGCCACACCGCGTCGCCCGGCTGGACATCGAGCGTGGCGGCGGCAACCGGATCGAGCGTCAGGCCTTGGGGGCCATGGGCCACTTCGCCCAAAGTGCAGCGGAAATCGGCAAGCCGGCCGGTCGCCACGAGCACACGCCGCGGCGGCTCGGCGCCGGCAGGAGGCGCAATATGCGCCACGGTCTCGGGCTTTGCCTCGGCAATGGAGCGCACCTGGTCGGTACGGGCGGTAAGCGTCGGACCTCCGTCGAAAATATCGACATAGCCTTCATTGGCAAAGCCCTCGGCCTCCAGCATGCGCATGGCAGGCCGGCCGTTGGGGTGCGGCATGCCGATCGCGGTGCGCGCGCTTTCGGGCAGCATCGCTACATAGACCGGATGCTTGGGCATGAGGTCGGCAATGAACTGGTTGCCGTGCAACGCGTTGAAATGATCCGCTTCGTGAAAGCCCATGCCAAAGAACTTGCCGCCAACGGCATCCCAGAAGGCAGACCCGCCGCGCTCGTCGATCACGCCGCGCAATTCGGCCAGAATGCGCGTGGCAAACCGCGCGCGGTGCATGGCGATGAACAGATAGCGGCTGCGCGCAAGCAGCAGGCCGAGGCCGCCCGCCCGTTCGGCCGGGTGCAGGAACAGCCCGCCCACTTCGCTCGATCCCTCCAGATCGGTGACGAGATGCAGCATTTCGGCGCGAAACGTACGGTTCAGCTCTTTGGAATGCTGGGTCAGCGTTGTCAGGCGATAGGAATAGAACGGCCCGCTGCGCCCGACGCAGGCGAAAATCTGCGCTGTTCCACGCAATTCGCCGGTGGCCGCGTTTTCCAGAACCACGACGAACAATTCATCGCCCGGGCCATCGGGCAGGCTTTCGCGCGCGTCGGCAAGGCAGGCTGCCGTGCGCTCCAGCTTGGCGCGCAATGTGGCGCGGTCGGCCGGCAGGTTGGTAAAGCCGCTGCCGCCAAGCTTGGCCATCTCGTACATCGCTTCAAGATCGGCCAGCCGCGCCGCGCGGATGCGAAAAGCCACAGCCGTCATTCTCCCCCCGAAAGCCGATGCAGCACCAGCGTCGAAAGTGCGGCGCGCTCTGCCAGAGAGGGCACGATCAGGAATTCGTGCGGCGAATGGATCGATCCGCCGCGCACGCCCATGGTATCGACCACCGGCACCCCGAGCGCCGCGATGTTGTTGCCGTCGCACACGCCGCCCGTATCCTTCCATGAGATCGTCTGCCCCAGGGCCGTGCCGCAATCGCGCACCAGCCTGAACAGGGCAAGCGCCGGCGGGGTAAGCGGCTTGGGCGGGCGGCTGATGCCGCCATGAACGTGGATGGCAACGCCATGCGCCTGCTCCAAGGCGGCGACCGCTTCGCCCAGCGCTATGGCAAAGCCTTGTGCGTCACTCTCGGTCGCAGGGCGGATGTTCCAGCGCAATATGGCTTTATCGGGCACCACGTTGTTGGCGCTGCCGCCGTCGATGCGGGCCGGGTTTACCGAAAGACCCGCCCGGTGCAGCGCCTTGAGCCGCAGCGCCAGATCGGCAGCGGCGACGATCGCGTTGCGCCCGTCATCCGGATTGCGCCCGGCGTGGGCCGATCTGCCGGTGATCACTGCCGCGTAGTTGCCGCTGCCGGCGCGCGCGCCTGCCAACGTTCCGTCAGGCAGGGCCGATGGTTCATACGTGAGCGCCGCCGCCTTCCCCGCCGCCAACTGCGCGATCAGCGGCGCCGAGGACAGACTGCCGGTCTCCTCGTCGGCGTTGAGCATCACGTCATAGCCGACATGGGCCGCAGCCGGGCTGCGTTCGAACGCGAGCAACGCGGCCAGCATGACCGCGATGCCCCCTTTCATGTCGGCGACGCCAGGCCCGCCGAGCGTCGTGTCGTCAAGCCAGGTGGTGTTCTGGAACGGGTCGTGCAGTGGAAAGACCGTGTCCATATGGCCGGTGAGCAGATAGCGCCGCTGCGCCTGTGGCCGCACCGATACCACCAGATGTGCGCCGTGATTGAGCATGCCCACCGTGCCGTCGGCGGCGATGGTTTGCACCGGGGCGGGGGGCTCCAGCCGCACCGCGCCGGGCAGGGCGGCAAAGGCATCGGCCAGCACGGCCGCCTGCGTCGCAAGGCCCGCCAGATTGCGGGTGCCGGTATTGATCGCGCTCCATGCCAGAACCTGGTCCAGCAGAGGAGCGCCGTCGATCGGAGCGAGCAGGGCCTGTTCGGGCGGGGAAAGCTGTTGCATCGGCAACCGTCCCTAGCCGTTCCGGGCTGCGGGGTGAACCCCTGTTGCCAAGCCCTGGCGAATCGGGCACAAACTTCCCGTTCCTCCCCAGGTTCGATTGGCAGAGCGGCCGTCCCGATATTCGCTTGAATATCGGGACGACGCCGGGCTGCCTCGCCGGTTTTTGACGACGAAGGCAGATGATCATGGGTGAGTTGACCGATTTTGCCGACCTGCGCCCCCGTGCCGATCGGGCAGGCCTCAAAGTGGATGCCGCGCTGGCGGCGTTTCTCGAACATGAGGTTCTGGCGTCGCTTGGCTTGAACACGGACGCGTTCTGGGCAGGCTTTGCCGCGCTGGTGGCGCGGTTCACGCCCCGCAACCGGGCTCTGCTGGAAACGCGGGAGGCCATGCAGGCAAAAATCGATGCCTGGCATATTTCCTGTGGCGGGCAGCCCCACGATCCGGCCGCCTATTGCGCGTTCCTGACCGATATCGGCTATCTGGTGCCCGATCCGGCCCCGTTCGCTGTCGCCACGCAGGGCGTCGATCCCGAAATCGCCACGATGGCTGGGCCGCAACTCGTCGTACCGGCGCTCAACGACCGGTTCCTGCTCAATGCCGCCAACGCGCGCTGGGGCAGCCTCTACGATGCCTGGTATGGCACCGATGCGCTCGACGCGGCGCCGGCGCGGCCGGGCGGCTATGATGCCGAGCGGGGTGCCGCGGTGATCGCGGCCGGGCGTGCGTTCCTCGACGCGACGCTGCCACTGGCGCAGGGATCGTGGGCAGGTTGGGACGGAAAGGGCGTTCCGGCGCTGGCCGATCCGGCGCAATGGGTGGGCGAGAAGCCTGATGGCCTGCTGTTCCGCCATCATGGTCTGCATATCGAACTCGTACTTGATCGCGGCCATCCCGTCGGCAGCCTCGATCAGGCCGGCCTGGCCGATATCGTGCTGGAAGCGGCGCTGACCACGATCGTCGATCTCGAGGATTCCGTTGCGGCGGTGGACGCGGAAGACAAGCTGATCGCCTATCGTCACTGGCTGGGCCTGATGCGCGGCGATCTTGTCGCGCAGTTTGCCAAGGCAGGCAAGACCATGGGCCGCGCGCTGGAACCCGATCGCGCCTGGACCGCGCCCGATGGCACGGCTTTCACTTTGCCAGGGCGCAGCTTGCTGTTCGTGCGCAACGTGGGGCACCTGATGACCAACCCGGCCATGTTGCTGCCCGACGGGCACGAGATTTACGAGGGCATCATGGACGCGGTAATCACGGCGGCCATCGCCATGCACGATGTCAGGAAAGCCGGACGCTATCGCAACAGCCGCACAGGCTCGATCTATATCGTCAAGCCCAAGATGCACGGGCCAGACGAAGTGCACTTTACCGATGCGCTGTTCGATGCGGTGGAAGATCTGCTCGATCTGCCGCGCCACACGGTGAAAGTGGGCGTAATGGACGAAGAACGCCGCACCAGTGCCAACCTTGCCGCCTGCATCGCGGCGGTCAAGGATCGGGTGGTCTTCATCAACACCGGCTTCCTTGACCGCACCGGTGATGAAATCCACACCTCGATGCAGGCCGGGCCGATGATCCGCAAGGGGGCCATGAAGCAATCGGCCTGGATCGCCGCCTATGAAGCGCGCAACGTGGCGATCGGCCTTGCCTGCGGGCTATCGGGCAAGGCGCAGATCGGCAAGGGCATGTGGGCCGCGCCCGACCGGATGCGGGCAATGGTGGCTGAAAAGATCCGCCATCCGCTGACCGGCGCCAACACGGCCTGGGTGCCATCGCCCACGGCCGCGACGCTGCATGCCATGCACTATCACCAGGTGGACGTCTTCGGCCGGCGCCCCGCGATTGCGGCGCAGCCGCTGCCATCGCGCGACAGGCTGCTCGCCATCCCGCTGGTCGAAGGGGCGAACTGGTCGGACGAGGAGATCCGCAGCGAACTGGACAACAACGCGCAAGGTCTGCTCGGCTATGTCGTGCGCTGGATCGACCAGGGCGTGGGCTGTTCCAAAGTGCCCGACATCGATGACGTGGGCCTGATGGAAGACCGCGCCACTTTGCGCATTTCCAGCCAACATCTGGCCAATTGGCTGCTCCACGGCGTCTGTACGCACGACCAGGTGATGGATGCGTTGCAATGCATGGCGGCCAAGGTCGATGCGCAGAATGTGGGGGACCCGCATTACGAACCCATGGCCGGCCGGTGGCAGGCAAGCTTTGCCTTCCGCGCGGCCTGCGACCTCGTGTTCCAGGGCGTGGCGCAGCCCGGCGGCTATACCGAGCCGTTGCTTCACGCCTGGCGGCGGCGCAAGAAAGCGGCGGCGCACGTGGCGGAGCCGGCCTGACAGCGCGGCGCGGTGCCCAAGGCGGGGCACGGCGGCCGCCGCGCCGCATGCTTGCCCTGGGCCGCCGTTGTTGCCATGGCGGGTTCCTGTTTTCGATGACATGGATCCTGAGACAATGCTGCAACTGATCGAAGCCAATTGGCCGTTGCTCGCAGGCGTGCTGGTGTTGGGGCTGATGGTGGCTTTCCTGCTGCTGCGCCGCGGCAACAAGGCCCCGCCACAAAGCGAATTTCACGATGTGCTGTCGGAAGGGGCGGCACCTGCCCAGCGCAACACGGCCCTGATTGACACCCCCCCTGCCGCCGCCATTGCCACACCGGAACCAGCTCCGGCACCAACTCCGGCACTAGCGCCGGCGCCCGGGACAGCAGACGCCGACGGGGGCGACGACCTGACCCGCATCAAAGGCGTGGGGCCCAAGCTCAAGGCCGTTCTGGCGGGGCAGGGGATCACGCGTTTCGCCCAGATTGCCGCGTGGACGGAGGAAGACCTGGCGCGCATCGATGGGCATCTGGGCGCGTTTGCCGGCCGCCCCGCGCGCGACAACTGGGTGGAGCAGGCCAAGCTGCTCAGCAGCGGCGAGACCACCGCCTACGAAGACAAGTTCGGGAAGTTGTAGGCCGTAAAATCATGAATGCCACCATCGCGGCGTCATTCCGGCGTCCCTGCGGGATTTGACCAAACGGCCATCTGCCGCGTCAGTCGGGCTTGAAATATCGACACGTTCCTGCGCCCTCCTTCCTCGCACCTGACCGTTTTGCCGCAAACCTCGATGGCGGCATCTATGAGTTTACGGCCTAGCCTATTCCTGGGCCTGGGGCGCGGCAGGCGTCGCCCCGATTGCCGGGCGCGCGCCGCAGCGGCGGATCAGCTCGCGCACAAGCGCGCTGCCCGGTACGCTGATCTTGCCGGCATCGGGCAGCGTGCCCACGAACGGGCCTTCGAACACGTCGGCGGCCGGATCGCCGGCCGGCAGGCTTCCCTGCCACAGGTAACCCTGCGATCCGGGTATGGCGGTGGCATCCACGGCCAGGCGGACGATCCGCTTGCGCCCCTGTAGCGCAAACAGCGCCTGCGCGCCCACTTCGGCCTGAACGTGGCGCGTCACGATCAACACGCCCTGGCGGCAGGCGATCGACAGGTCCGGGCCTGCCCCGGGCTGCCCGAACCGCACGCTGTCCCCACCGGGCGCTCCGGCCCAGATGGGCTTGCCGTCCCCGCTGGGCGCAGGGGGAAGCGGCTGGCTTTCGGGCAGGGGCACGCGCACGGCGTTGAGCGGTGTGCCGCTTTCCTGCGGCGCCGGCGCCTGCTGCGAACAGGCGGCGGACGCCATCAGAGTGAACACACAAAGCAGATGACGCTTGAAACGGAATTGGTTCATGCTGCGCGTGGCACAATCCGGTCTATCGCGTCGTGATGGGCGCGCTTTGCTTCCAACAATTCAAAGTCTGCCTGAAGCCCGAGGAAAAACCCCTCAGACACACCGAAATAGCGCGAAAGGCGCAGATCGAGTTCGGCATCAACTCGGTTCTTCCCCCCGATCATCGCCTCGATCCGGGATTCCGTCACGCCCAGATTCGCTGCCAGAGCGGATGCTGACAAACCGAGCGGCTCCAAGAATTCCCTAACCAGCAACTCGCCGGCATGGCTGTTGTGCAGATAATCGGAATCAGTGGTAGTCGGTGATTTCGACATCGCGCGCATTTCCATCCTTCCAGACGAAACATATGCGCCATTGCTTGTTAATGGAAATGGAATGTTGCCCGTTACGATCGCCACCAAGCGCATGCAGACGGTTGGAGGGCGGGTTGCGCAGATCGTCGATAGTGCGAGCCCGATTGAGCATGCGCAGCTTGTCGAGCGCGCGATTCTGGATATCCGGCGGCAGCTTACGGCTGCGGTGACCCCGCCAGATAGTTTCGGTTTCTCGGCAGGCAAAGTGAAGCATGCGTCGTGTCTGGGCCAGTTTCGAGAACAGAACCAGACTTGTTGTTTCATTGATCCTCAAGATCGAAGATTACAGGGGCGCGGCAACGTAATTGCAGCTCCGCACCATCGGCCTGCAGTGCCACCCCAACCCTTGCGCTTGCGGGAGGGGTTGGGGTGGCATGTCATGTGATGCTATCGACCTTTTCACCGCCCCCATTTCTTCTGCACTTTGCCAAAGCGCGTCTTGCGGGTGCCGGGCTTGCCTTCGTTGCTGCGGCCCACCAAGGGCGCCTTGCGGTCCGCCTCGGGCAGGCCGAGTTCGGTCGCTTCCAGGCGGCGGATTTCGTCGCGCAGGCGGCCGGCTTCTTCGAATTCCAGGTCCGCGGCGGCCTCGCGCATGCGTTTTTCCAGGTCTTCGATGTGGCTGCGCAGGTTGTGGCCAACAAGATTGTTGGTGCTTTCGTCGTCAAGATCGACGAGCACGCCATCGCGGCTGGCGGTATCGGCGATGATATCGGCGATCTGCCGCTTGATCGTGGCGGGCGTGATGCCGTGCGTCTCGTTATAGGCCTGCTGCTTTTCGCGCCGCCGGTCGGTTTCGGCAATCGCCCGTTCCATGCTGCCGGTCATGCGATCGGCATAGAGGATCACGCGGCCATCGACATTGCGGGCGGCGCGGCCGATGGTCTGGATAAGCGAGGTTTCCGAACGCAGGAAACCTTCCTTGTCGGCATCGAGAATGCAGACCAGGCCGCACTCGGGAATGTCCAGCCCTTCGCGCAGCAGGTTGATGCCGACAAGCACGTCATAGACGCCCAGGCGCAGATCGCGGATCAGTTCGATGCGCTCCAGCGTTTCGACATCGGAATGCATGTAGCGTACGCGCAGGCCCGCCTCGTGCATGAATTCGGTCAGGTCTTCGGCCATGCGCTTGGTCAGCGTGGTAACCAGCGTCCGATAGCCGGCCTGCGCGGTCTGCCGGCATTCGTTGATGCAGTCCTGTACCTGGTCTTCCACCGGGCGGATGATCACAGGCGGGTCGATCAGCCCGGTGGGGCGAATGACCTGTTCGGCAAAGACGCCACCCGATTGCTCCATTTCCCAATTGCCGGGCGTGGCCGAAACGGCAAAAGTCTGCGGGCGCATCGCATCCCACTCGTTGAAACGCAGCGGGCGGTTGTCGATGCAGCTGGGCAGGCGGAAGCCGTATTCGGCCAGCGTCAGCTTGCGGCGGTGGTCGCCGCGGGCCATCGCACCGATCTGCGGCACCGTCTGGTGGCTTTCGTCCACGAACAGCAGCGCGTTGTCGGGCAGATATTCGAACAGGGTTGGCGGCGGTTCGCCGGGCAGGCGGCCCGTAAGGAAACGGGAATAGTTCTCGATCCCCGCGCACGATCCGGTGGCGGCCATCATTTCCAGGTCGAAATGCGTGCGCTGTTCCAGCCGTTGCGCTTCCAGCAGCCGGCCTTCGGCTTGCAGTTCCTTGAGCCGTTCGGCCAGTTCGAACTTGATCGCTTCGCGCGCCTGCATCAGCGTGGGGCCGGGCGTCACGTGGTGCGAATTGGCATAGACGCGCACCTGGTTGAGCCGGGTATCGGCCTTGCCGGTCAAAGGATCGAACTCGGCGATTTCCTCGATCTCGTCTCCGAAGAACGTCACGCGCCAGGCGGTGTCCTCGTAGTGGGAGGGAAAGATTTCCAGATTGTCGCCCCGCACGCGGAACGTGCCGCGCTGAAACGCATGGTCGTTGCGCTTGTATTGCAGGGCCACGAGCTTGCGCACGATCTCGCCCTGGTCGACGCTTGTGCCCTTCTTCAGGTCGAAGACCATGGCCGAATAGGTTTCGACCGAACCGATGCCATAGAGGCATGAAACGGAAGCGACGATGATCACATCGTCCCGTTCGAGCAAGGCCCGCGTGGCCGAATGGCGCATGCGGTCGATCGCTTCGTTGACCGAGCTTTCCTTCTCGATATAGGTATCGGACCGCGGCACATAGGCTTCGGGCTGATAATAATCGTAGTACGATACGAAATATTCTACCGCGTTCTCGGGAAAAAAGCTCTTCATTTCGCCGTAAAGCTGCGCCGCAAGAATCTTGTTCGGCGCCAGGATCAGGGCGGGGCGCTGCAGTTCCTCGATCACCTTGGCCATGGTGAAAGTCTTGCCCGAACCGGTCACCCCCAGCAGAACCTGCGTGCGCTCCCCCTCGCGCGCGCCGGCCACGAGATCGGCAATCGCGGTGGGCTGGTCGCCGGCAGGCTGATAATCCGATACGACCTTGAATGGCCGGCCCGGCTCCAGCTTTTGCGGGCGTTGCGGCTTGTGGGGCACAAAGCTGCCCGACGTATCGGGCTCGTCCAGCCCTCTGCGGATGATGATTTCGGCCATGGGCAACATATGGGGAACATCGGCGGTGGATGCAATCGGCCGCGGCGATGCCTTCGTCTTGCAGCGCGGCCCATATGGCTATGGCCAGCCCGCCGTGTTAGGCCTAGCCCGCCCATTCGGGAGAGAGACGATGCTTGCCAAGACCATGCCCTCCCGCTTCCTGTCGGGCGCAGCCTTTGCCGGGCTGGCCCTGCTGCTTCCCGGCTGCAAGAAAGAGCAGGCGGTGGTCGCCCGGGATGCCGACGCCGGCGAGGTCGCCGCCAAGGTCGCAGGGGCAGGCGTCAAGTTTCAGCCGGGCGCATGGAACACGCAAGTCAAGGCGATCGATATCGACATGCCCGGCATGCCGCCCGAAGCCGTCGCCCGCATGAAAGACGCACTGGGCCATGCCCGGGCGGAGCGTTCCTGCCTCACCCGGGAAAAGGCCGCGCGCCCTGACGGCGATTTCTTCGGCCAGGCCGACAAGGCCTGCCGTTACAAGACTTTCGCCATGGCCGGGGGGCGGATCGATGGCGTTCTGGCTTGCGGGAAAGGCAGCAGCGCCCAGACCGTCACGCTCAAAGGCACTTACGGCGCCGATCATTTCGCGATGAACATGGATCTGAGCGGCGGCGGCCCCAACGGCCGGCCGATGCGCATGCACATCGCCACGCAATCCACGCGCGTGGGCGAATGCACAGCCCAGGAAAAGGCCCAGGCCGAAGCCGACGAAAAGGCCGCAGCCATCTGATGCGGCGAGCCGGCGCGCCCGGGCATTCCGTTGCCGATCGCAATGTGACTTGAATTTGAAACAATTCTGTATTCGTGGCGTTCATCTGGGGCATGGGATAGCCTCCTGCCGATGAACGAGATCGTACCCAACTCCTTTTTCCTGCCCCGCGGCGCCTTGGCTCATTTCGAAGCCTTGGGCGCGGCGATGGCGCGGCGGCGTGCGCTGGCTTTTGCGCGGCGGCCGGAAGGCGTGCGCGGGCCGGCCTGGCAACGGCTTCTCGGTGAACTGGCGACGCCGCTCGATCATTGGCAGGCTGCGCGGGCCAAGCTGGTGGCGGCCGTGCCGCCGGCGCCGCGTTCGCGGGCGATCATGCTGCTGCCCGGATTCGGCACGCATCCGGTGCGGATGAGGCCCCTGGCGGCGGCGCTCGAAAACGCGGGGCATCGCGTCAGCGACTGGGGGTTGGGCTTCAATTTCGGTTCCAGCGAAGACCGCTTTGCCCGGCTGGCGGAACGCATCGAAACCATGGCCCGGCGCGAGGGCGAGCCGCTGGTGCTGGTGGGGTGGAGCCTGGGCGGGCTGTTCGCCCGGCAACTGGCCAAGCAATGCCCTCAGCATGTGGCGCTGGTCATCACCATGGGCACGCCCTTTTCCGGCGACCGCCGCGCCAACAATGCCTGGCGCGCGTATCAGATCGTGGCGGGGCACAGTGTCGACGAAGCGCCGATGGCCGAAGACCTGACGACCAAGCCGCCGGTGCCGACCATTGCCTTGTGGAGTGCCCGCGACGGCATCGTGGCGCCGCGCAGCGCGGCCGGGCGGCCGGGCGAGCGCGACCTGGCGGTGGCCTTGCGTGTCACTCACCTGGGCTTTGCCGCCCATCCCCAGGTGGCGCGCACGCTGGTGGATCTTGTCGGCCGCTATTAATCGGGCAGGCCAGCACGGGCCGGGATCATGGCCCTGGCGCATGACAGCCGTTTCTGCCAACCAACGGGAGAAAAGCGGCGGGCGGCCAAGCGGCAAAGATGCTGCCATGCGAAAGCGCGCCGCGCAAGGGCGTCCTCCGCGCGCGAGCCAATTGTCTCGCACGCGCAGCATCGGCGCTTGCAGGCGGCTGCATCGTATGCAAGCAATGCACGGGACGGGAGGTTCTGCATGACCAAATCCTCGCTCTCGTCTTATGACGAGATGCTTGATGCCGACGGCGCCACACGCTCCGCCTACAGCGGCTACTTTGAATGGCTGAAACAGCAGCCGCCGGAATTGCTGAAACGGAAATCGGGTGAAGCCGAAGCTTTCTTCCGCAAGACCGGCATCACTTTCAACGTCTATGGCAACGAGGACGCGGAAGAGCGCCTCATTCCCTTCGACATGGTGCCGCGGATTATCGATGCCGCGCAGTGGCGCCGCTTGTCCAGAGGCATCGAGCAGCGAGTCCGCGCGCTCAACGCGTTTCTCCACGATCTCTATCATCGCCAGGAAATCGTTCGTGCCGGCCGCCTGCCCGAGCGCGTCCTCAGGGGCAACAAGGCGTTTCTGCCGCAGATGGCAGGCTTCACCCCGCCCGGTAGCGTCTATACCCATATCGTCGGCATCGATCTCGTTCGCACCGGCGAAGACGAATTCATGGTGCTGGAAGACAATGCGCGGACCCCCTCGGGCGTATCTTACATGCTTGAAAACCGCGAAACGATGATGGCCATGTTTCCGGAACTGTTCACCAAGGTCCGGGTGCGCGACGTATCCGATTATCCCCGGCGCCTGGCGCGCAGCCTGGCCGCATGCGCGCCGCCGGCAGCCGGTGGGCACAAGCCGGTGGTGGCCGTGCTTACCCCCGGCACGTTCAACAGCGCCTACTATGAACATGCGTTCCTGGCCGACCAGATGGGCGCCGAACTGGTGGAAGGCAGCGATCTCAAGGTCGAGGACGGGCGCATCGCCATGCGCACCACGCGCGGCTGGCAGGCGATCGACGTGCTTTATCGTCGCGTCGACGATGATTACCTCGATCCGCTCACGTTCAAGCCGGAAAGCGTGCTGGGCGTTTCGGGGATCATGGACGTGTACCGCGCCGGGGGCATCACCATTGCCAACGCCCCGGGCACGGGCATTGCCGATGACAAGGCGATCTACAGCTTCATGCCCGATATCGTCGAATTCTATACCGGCGAAAAACCGATCCTTGCCAACGTGCCGACCTGGCGCTGCGCGGAGACGGATTCGCTTGCCTATGTTCTTGAAAATCTGGCCGAGCTGGTCGTCAAGGAAGTGCACGGCTCCGGCGGGTACGGCATGCTGATCGGCCCGACGTCGTCGCGCCGCGAGATCGCGGCGTTTGCCGATAAGCTGCGCGCCAATCCCGAGAATTATATCGCCCAGCCCACCCTTTCGCTGTCCACCGTGCCGATTTTTACCAGAGCGGGCCTTGCCCCCCGGCATGTTGATTTGCGGCCCTTCGTGCTGGTTTCGCCCCAGGGGATCGACATCACGCCGGGCGGACTCACCCGCGTGGCGCTGAAAAAGGGGTCATTGGTGGTCAATTCGTCGCAAGGCGGCGGCACCAAGGACAGCTGGGTGCTGGAAGATTGAGGCGGAAGGAAGAACGATAAATGCTCGGACGCTCCGCCAACGGCATCTTCTGGCTGTTCCGCTATCTGGAGCGCGCGGAAAACACCGCGCGCCTTGTCGAAGCGGGATTTCGCATGGCGCTGACCCGCGACGCGGCCGATGCCAGCGACGAGTGGGGTTCCGTGGTCGTCACGCTGGGTCTGCAAGGCGCTTATCAGGCCAAGTTCGGCAGCGATTATGCGGCCGGCAGCGTGATCAATTTCATCCTCCGCGATCGCGACAACCCCGGCAACGTGCTGCGCATGGTGGAACAGGCGCGGCAGAACGCGCGCATGGTCCGCACCGGGATCACCCGCGAGGTGTGGGAGGCGGTCAACGAAAGCTGGATGATTCTCAAGCAGGAATTGGCACGCCCGGTGACCGAAACGCGCCTGGGTGGCGTGCTCGACGTGGTCCGCCGCCAGTCGACGCTGGTGCGCGGGGCAATGGAAGGCACGATGCTGCGCAACGACATCTATTACTTCGCCCGTGCCGGCAGTTTCATCGAACGGGCCGACAACACCGCGCGCCTGCTCGACGTGAAATACTATGTGTTGCTGCCTTCGGTGTCCTACGTCGGTTCGAGCCTTGACAACGTCCAGTGGGACAATGTGTTGCGCGCGGTATCGGGCGATCGTGCCTATCGCTGGCTCAACGCAGGGCGGATGGAGGCGCGCGGCATTGCCGAGTTCCTTATGCTCGACAGGCGTTTCCCGCGCAGCCTGGCGTTCTGCTATGCCCAGTTGCGCGAATACCTCGACCGGCTGGCGGCCGAATACGGTGATCGGCTGGAAACCCACGCCATTGTCGCGCGTACCCATGAGCAGTTGAAAAGCCAGACAATCGATGCCGTGTTCGAGCAGGGCCTGCACCAGGTGATCGGTCAGTTCATTGCCGCCAACAACTTGCTAGCGCAGCAAATCCAGCGCGATTACCGCTTTAACGAATAAAGGAAAGGGAACGCCAGCCATGCGCCTCGCGATCACCCACACCACGCGCTATGCCTTTTCCAACCCGGTGACGCATGGGCTGCAACGCTTGCGGCTTACCCCGCTTGCCTGCCGCGGACAGAACACGGAATTCTGGGAGATCGAACTGGAGGGCGCCAGGCCCGAGGTGTCTTACGACGATGAGAACGGCAATCGGGTCATGCTTATTTCCTTTGTGCCGGGCGTGCGTGAAGTGGCGATCCACAGTCAGGGCGTGGTCGAGACATCGGACAGTGCGGGCATCATAGGCAGGCAGCAGGGGCGCCTGCCGCTGTGGCACTTTACCGAGCAGACCGCGTTGACCCGCCCTGGACCGCGCCTGCGCGCTCTGGTCGATGCACTGCCGCCTGAGGCGGAAGACGCACTTGCCCGCCTGCATGCCCTTTCGGCGCTGGTGCGGGCGGCGGTCGTTTACGAGGCGGGGCACACCGACGTGGCCACCACTGCCGAACAGGTGCTCGCGGCGGGTCGTGGAGTGTGCCAGGATCAGGCCCACGTGTTCATCGCCGCCGCGCGGCTGGCGGGCATACCCGCCCGCTATGCCAGCGGCTATCTCTTGATGGACGACCGGGTGGAGCAGGAAGCGAGCCACGGCTGGGCCCAGGCCCATGTTCCGGGCCTGGGCTGGGTGGGTTTCGATGTGGCTAACGCGATCTGCCCCGATGCGCGCTATGTCCATGTCGCCACAGGATGCGATTATGCGGCCTGCGCGCCGATCACGGGCATCCGCTATGGCGCGCGCGACGAAGCGATGCACGTCAGCCTTGCCGTCGAACAGCAGCGTATGGAACAATAAGGGTCGGGCGGAGTCGCCCCCGCCCCGGATGGGGGCTGGGGAAACGGCCAGGGATGTGTGAACAGGGGAACCGGGCACGGCAGGGGCCGCCCGGACGGGGACGGACGATGACCTATTGCGTGGGGATGATGCTCGACAAGGGGCTTGTCCTGATGAGCGACACCCGCACCAATTCGGGCGTCGATAACATTTCCGTGTTCCGCAAAAGCTTCACCTGGTCTGTGCCGGGCGAGCGCATCATCACGATCATGACGGCGGGCAATCTGGCGACCACGCAATCGGTCATCAGCCAGCTGGAGGAACGCAACAAGGCCCCCAGCGAACGCCGCCCGTCGATTCTGGAAGAACCGACCATGTTTCAGGTTGCCACGCACGTCGGCAATCTGCTGCGCAACGTGATCGAAAGGCGCCAGTCCGGCCCGGTGCAGGGCGAAGGCGCGCGCTTTACCGCCACGATGATCGTGGCCGGACAGATCAGGGACATGGAACCCCGCCTGTTCATGATCTATCCCGAAGGCAACTTTATCGAGGCGAATTTCGACACCCCGTTCTTCCAGATCGGGGAAACCAAGTATGGCCGCCCGATTCTGCTGCGCGGGTATGACAAGGCCATGGCGTTCGAGCAGGCGGTCAAGCTCCTGATGGTCTCGTTCGATTCCACCGTGGCGGCCAACCTTTCGGTAGGCCTGCCCTTCGACCTCACGGTGATTGCGCGCGATCAGTTCGAGCCGCTGCACCAGCGCCGGATCCGTGCCGACGATCCCTATTTCAATGCGATTTCGTCAAGCTGGAGCGAGGCTTTGCGTAACGCCTTCCATCAATTGCCCGATTACCGCTTCGATTGAGCCTCTGGAAGGCGACGTAGTAGAATCACTTAGCACATTTACTTGATTGTTTTGCGTAGGTTTCTGCCAGAAAGCGGCAAGCATCGCTGATAAGACTTGACTTACTTTCCCGCTGCAAATTGTCGGTATGGGACAGGATCTGACACATTCCGACGAACTTCGAATGATTAATCGGCTCCGCTTCGGAGCCGAAATCCCTAAGCAATATGGGCAAGTAATCGCCACAGGTCGGAACGGAAGCGTTCAGAACGAAGCTTTCGCGCATGGCGCGATGGGGCCTGCGGGTGATTACGTCGTCTCCATGGTCGAACGTGTCACACTCCACATCCTCGATAGCGACTCTGCCCGCCGGGCACAGCTCGCGCGCCTTGCTTTCGCGGCCGGGCATCACGCCGAGATATACGGCAACACGCAAGAGCTGCTGGCGCACGCCCCCGGCACCGGGCTGCTGCTGGCGCATGACGACCCGCCGGGCGAGGCCGTGCCTGCCCTGATCGGAGCGATGATGCGCGCCGGACACTGGCTGCCGGTGATCGCCATCGGCGATGCGCCCGAAACCTGGGCCGTGGTGCGCGCGATCAAGGCCGGGGCGCTCGATTACCTGGCCTTTCCCAACCAGATCGCCCCTCTCAACGAGGCCATTGCCCGCGCTGCGCACGAGGCCGAAACCCATCGCGTGCAGCGTGCCCGCGCGGCCGAGGCGCGCCAGCGCATTGCCCGCCTGTCACTGCGCGAACGCGAAGTGCTGGATCGCCTTGCCGAGGGGTGCAGCAACAAGGCCATTGCGCGCGATCTCGATATCAGCCCGCGCACCGTGGAAATTCACCGGATGAAAATGATGGGCAAGCTGGGCGCGCGCCACGCAGCCGAGGCGGTACGCCTGCGGATCGAGGCAACCGGATTGGGCGACGCTGCCTGACGTCCCGCTGTTCCAGCCAGACTTTGACTCTATTCAGCGGCTCTTAGTGTGCGCTTGCGCGGCGAATGTCAGCATGGCCACGTCCTGGCCGCCGCTTCCCTGGTTTGTCGCCTCGATCGCCAGATCGCGTGTTCGGGATGCAAAAGGCAGCGTCAGGCCCTGTTGTTCGGCGAAAGCGCAAATCGTCGTCATTTCCCGGGCCATGCCGGCAATGTCGAACGCCACCGGGCCCGGTTGCCCGGAAAGCAACGGGATCTTGATGCGCAAGGCGCCGTTGGCGGCAGCGCTTTCGCCCAGCACTTCGAGCACGGTCGATCGTTCGAGCCCGCCGGCCGCAGCAACGCTGATGGTTTCGCCAAGCGCCGCCCAATAGTTGCTGAGCAGAAGGTTGTGCGCCAGCTTCATGGTTGCGGCCGTGCCGATGGGGCCGGTGTGGACCACAAGCCGGGCAAGCACCGCCAGATAAGGGCGGACTGTCTCCAGATCCTGCACGTGTCCGCCGGCAAGAGCGATGAGCTGCCCATTGGCGGCCGGGGCAACGGTGCCGAGCACCGGCACTTCGAGACAGCGCCCGCCCGCGTTTTCGATCGTCTGGCAAAGCCGGGCGATCGCAGCGGGCGCAAATGTGCCCAGCGGCACGATAAGCGTATCGGCAACAGCGTGTTCCGCAGCCGCGAGCACGGCGCCGGTCCCGGCTTCATCGGTCATCATGAACACCGTGTCAGCCATGGCGAACAGTGCCTGCGCGGACACGGCGATCGTTGCACCCTTTTCGGCAAGAGGCGCGCATTTCGTGGCATCCCGGTTCCAGATGGCGAGATCGAACCCGGCATCGATCAGGCGGGCCGCCATGACCGCGCCCATGCGTCCGAGGCCGATAAAACCCACTCTGCCGGGCACTGTCGTTGCCGGTGCGAAAGGGGGCTCGTGTAACGTGCGATCAGTCATCGCACAGGCATAGCTCATCGCTGAATGTAGGACAATATCGAACAGGTGGGGCTAATCGCTCAGGCGCGGATCAGGCCTTGTTCGAAAAGGCTCTTTGCAGTCTCGACGATCGTCGCCTCGGCTGACCGCGGATGCCAGCCCAGAACCGTCCGTGCATGGTCCGACGAGCATTCGCGCCGTTTTCCCAGTTCGGGAACGACCATTCGCACCGTGGGGTCGAAAAGCGCGGAAAGCCGGAGAACCCAATCCGGCAGACCGCGGCGGGGCACCCGCTTCGCGCGCGGGCCCAGCGCTTGCTTGAGGACCTGAGCGATCTCGCGCATCCACATGAATTTCTCGATAGCCAGAAAGCGTTCGCCGTCCATGCCCGGCGCAGTCATCACCTGCGCATGCATCGCTGCCACATCGCGAACATCGACAATGCCGAAGCCCATGCGCGGCAGACCCGGCAGCGCCCCGTCCAGCAATTTCTTGATCACTTCCAGCGATGTCGAAAAGTCCGGACCCATGACGGGGCCGAGCACGGCGGCCGGGTTGACCGTGACGAATTCCATAGGCGCGCCGTGTTCCGCCATCCATTCCCGCGCCGCCTTTTCGGCATGATACTTTGACCGGATATAAGCATAGCTGTCGGGATCGGCCGGATTGGTCCAGTGGGCCTCGGTAAAAACGGGCAGCGGCTCGGGATGGCCATAAGCGATCGCTGCGATGGACGACGTCATCACCACGCGCTTCACGCCGGCCGCCTTGGCGAAACGCAGAGCGCGCAAGGCGCCTTCCCGGGCAGGTACGATCAACTCCTGGTCGTCGCGCGGTTCCCGGTCCAGAAAGGGTGACGCGATATGCTGCACGAAAGTGATCCCGTCCATGGCCTCTGCCCAGCCATCGTCCGAGGTAAGGTCGCAAGCCACCAGTTCGAGCTCAGGCATGCCAAGCACGGCGCGAACCTGTTCAGCCTTGGCAAGGTTGCGGATCGTACCCCGCACCGTCCATCCTTCGGCCACGAGGTGCTTGATCACAAAGCCGGCGATATAGCCCGAAGCACCGGTAACCAGAACCTTGCCCTGCGACATGTCACTATTTCCTTTTCCATGATTGCTGTATACATCATGACAAATGGAGTCTGAAATGTCAAATGAAGAAGCGTCCATCAAAGGCGCGCGCCGGCCCGCCGTTCTGCGTGCTGCCCTCGAAGCATTCAGCAAGTACGGCTATCGCCGCGCCTCGATGGCCGATATCGCAGCTGCGGCGGGCTGCTCCCGGCCGCTGCTCTACACGCTGTTTGCCGGCAAGGCGGAAGTGTTCAGAGCGGTTGCCGACCAATTGCTGGGCGATTCGGTTGCCGCTGCCGAAGCGGCATGGCCACAAGCGCTTCCGGTTGCCGAAGGTCTGGCAGCCGCCATCCTGGCGCACGATCTGCCCCTTGTCCGCCTTCTGGCCGCAACACCGCACGCGCCCGAGATTCTGGCCGAGGCCGAGGTGCAGTTAGCGGATATGCACGCGCAATGTGCCGCCCGCTTTGCAGCGCTTCTTGCCAATCGCCTGGCCGAAGCAGGCGCTGCCCAAAGCACGCAGACGGCTCGCATGGTCGTCAATGCCGCTGCCGGGCTCAAGCACGCCGGCCTGCCGGAGGACGTCTATATTGCCGATGTCCGCCGGCTGGCGCGCATGCTGGCCGCCGGATTGGCGTTGCCAGGGTAAGTGCGCCTCAGGCAAAGGCATGACCTTACCCGAGATCTCCGAAACGGAACGATACCGCGCCATCGGCGAGGCCGCGATACTGCCCATCGACGCGGCCCCCTGGTTGAATCCAAATGTATCAAATTGATGCAGACCCCGATCGCAAGCAGTTTATCGACCAATTGCGCTGAGCCGACATGGTTCAGCGACGCGCAGCCCTGCGCCAACAGTAATGCCGGGTGCATGTAATGTAATGTTGCGGGGGGCGCCGCAGGCGTTGTCGTCCGGCGAGGCGCGCCTATCTCGGACAGGCCACCGGGCAGGATGGCCCGGGGCATCGCAACAGGAGAAATGCCATGACCATGCTCATTGCCGCAGCCGCCGCTGCCGCCGCGCTGGCATCGCCGCTTGCCGCCGAAACGCATCAGGTACAGCTCGATCATCGCGGCCAGCGCGTCGACGTTGTCTATCGCAGCGACGTGGCTGTCCGCCACCGCCAGGTCGGCGCCGTAGGCGCGCCGGGCCGCCAGAGCACCCTCGGCTGCACGTGGGAAGCGTCGGTCAATGTCCATCGCGAGGCACGCCATGCCGCCGGCTATGTCGCAACCCGCCACATCAATGCCGATGCGCCGCTGAAAGGCACGCGTCTGGGCTGGTGCGACACGCATCGCGACGCGATCGCGCAGGAAGTGGCGGCCAGAAGCGGAGCCGTGCGCGATCATCTGCTGGCGGTTGCCGCGCGGGACGAGGCGGCCGTGCTGGCCGAACTTGATGCCGCGCACGATCGGACGCGCGGTTAGGCGTGCCCCTGCGGTTGAGTGTGGCTGCCGCGCTTTCGGGCGCGGTGGCCTTGCCGGCAGCCGCCCAGGTAGTGCCGCACGGCGGGATCGAAGTCGCACTTGACGAGCGCCGCCGGGGTATCAGCTGGAGCGCGGGGAAACTCGCCCCAACGGCTTGGGCAAGCGTCGATCTACCGGCCGGGTTCGATGCCGAGGTGCGGGTCACGGCAACGCGGGCAGCCCCCCGCCATGGTGGCGCGGATGCGGTTGTCGAGCCGACACTGGGCTATTCGCGCGAAATCGGCCTCGTCCGCCTCGATGGCTTCTTTGCAGCCTATCTGTTCGCCGGTGGGCAGGGGCCGCTTTCCTATGTCGAAGGCGGCGCAGGCGCGCGCTATGCGTTCGGCCCGGCACAGATCACCGCGATGGCGCGCTATGCTCCGGCACAGCGCGCCATCGGCGGCAGCAATCTCCATCTCTCGCTACGCGGCCGCCTGGGCATTCCCGGAACGCGCTATACGGCAGCGGCGAGCCTAGGCCGCTCGAACGGGCATACCGACGATCCTGTCCGGGCGGCCCGGTTGCGTCCGGCCGGCCGCTATCACGATTGGTCCTTGGGGGTGGAGCGGGTGTCCGGATCCCTTACGCTCGGTCTGGAATACACCGGCACGGATATTTCGAGCGTCGCCCCGGTTTCCTCCCTTGCCGACCTGGATCACGCCCGCGACCGGATCACGGCGCGGGTATCGCTTGATTTTTGACTGGCAGACCTGCTGACGCGGGCATTCTTTGCGCGGTTATCGTTTCGCACCTGAATTGCCATTTCCGCCGGGCTGCACGTCCTGTTTCCCGAGTTGTCCGGTCCCGTGATAGCCGGCCTCGGTCTGCCCTCCTTCCCAGTCCGGTCGCGGATTCTCGCCCGGGTCCTTTCCCGTATGAGGATTGGGATAGGGCCCCCCGCTGCTTTGTCCGCCATTGGGCGGGGCCGTGTTCGTGCCATCGGGCGCGCCTTGGCGGCCACCGTCTCCCATGGCTTGCATAGCGACCTTGCGAGGCTGGTCTTTGCTCATGTCATCTGCTTTCGTTGCGATCGGAGGTCGGGTTTTCATCACCGGTGCCCGGCGAGGCCGATGGGGGCCGCTGCCACCCAGGCCGCCGCCGGTCTCCGCACCGCGGGGATTGTTGGTTCCAGAATCGTTGCAAGTGAACCAACGCTCGGGCTTCGTGAAGTATCCGCCAAAGCGCGACCGAAGATCCCGTCCTCGCGAAGAGTGCGCCGCCGGAGCATTGGCCACGCGCTCTGGCCGGCCCTGCGCTGGCGAACATTCCATAAATAAGGAGGGAAAGAACCGGCGCGCGCCCAGCAAATTTCGTACGTTAGATAATAAGCCTGATAATTAATGGATTTACTTTGACTACCTGAAAATCGAAATCCAATTTCGCCTCTATAAAAAATAAATCAAAAATGGGTAGGGGATGGGACGTATGTCACGTAAAAAAACAGATAAAATAATAGTGAGTTGTATTCTATGTTGCTCTGCACTTTCACCTGTCATTGTTCATGCTCAGGACGCGTCGTCCCAAGAACAGTCGGACGAAAAAACTGAACGGAATATGATCCGTGACATCATCGTGACCGCGCAAAAGCGGCTGGAAAAAATCCAGGATGTTCCAGTTGCCGTTTCTGCTTTCGAGGGCGACTATCTCGACGCCATTTCCATCAGCAATATCGATGAACTGTCCAGGAATATTCCCAATTTCCGCTTGTCCAACGGGCTGACGGTCATCCGTGGCATCCGCGTGGCCGGCGGCGGCTTTGATTCCGACAATTCGTCGGCCACTTATGTCGATGGTCTGTACACCGGCGGGCGTCTGGCCGGCAACGAATCGCTTTACGATGTCGACAGGGTGGAAGTGCTGCGTGGCCCGCAGGGGACACTTTATGGCCGCAACACGGTGTCGGGCGCGATCAACATTATCAGCAAGCGGCCGACGTCCGACCCGGAATTGATCTTCCGGCCGGAACTCGCCCAGAACGGCTATTTCAAGCTGCGTGCCACCGCGAATGGCGGTCTGGGCGTGGATGGGCTGTCCGGCCGCATCACGTTCGTCAAATCGAACGATGGCGGCTTCGTGAAACAGGACGGCGCGGGCAGAGACCTGGGCTATATCTCGTCTCATGCCGTACGTGGGGCGCTGCGGTACCGACCCGATTCCAGCACCGACATCAATCTGGTGATCGAGCACCTGAACGAAGATTCGGCCCCGGTTACCTTCCTCAAGGTCACGCCGACCGATCCGGACCCGCTGAAAACCCTGCGTGTCGATTACAACACCGCCAGGGACCGAAATCGGACGGTCACTTCTGTGGCCTTGTGGATCGACCACAACTTCGGCCCGCTCAGTCTCACCAGCATTACCGGGTATCGCAAGGGGACGGGCATTTCGGCCAACGATGTCGATACCGGGCCAATCGAATCCTGGCTGACGAAGGAAGGAGAAAACCAGCGCGTGCTCAGCCAGGAATTGCGCCTTGGCAATGGCGGAGGAGGCGCATTGCAATGGACCGTCGGGGCCTTCGCCTATGACGAAAAAAGCAAGTCGGACGTGCTGATAGATCTGGGATTGTTTGCCGGATCGGGTATCAACAGCAGCGACAAGCATTTGCAGGAAGCAGCGATATTCGGACAGCTGACGTATCAATTCGCGCCAAAGCTCTCATTGATATTGGGTGAGCGGTTTTCTTATAACACTTATACATTCTATGTGTCGCAAACCAATTATACGCAGGGCCTGTTTCAAACGTTCATCACCGACCGCCCGCGGACGCTGTTTTCCAATTCCCAAACCAATATCGCTGGAAAAGCGGCTCTGCGCTATACCATCGATGACGACAACGCGATCTACGCAACCGTGGCGCAGGGTTTCAAGCCCGGTGGTCCCAACGGCGGTGCTTTGCCCCCCAATCTGGAAAGCCAGCTTCGCTATTATCGTGAGGAAACCTCGCTCAACTATGAGTTTGGTATCAAAGGAAAGATACTTGACGGACGAGTGAGTTACGGAGCGAACGTTTTTTACATAGATTACAAGCATATCCAGAATTTCGTGACGCCGACGCTGCTCCAGACGGTCTATATCACGAATGCCGGAAATGCCTATTCGTCCGGCGTCGAGCTGGAACTGCAAGCCGCCGTTTTCAAGGGGCTGATGCTTGCCAGCTCATTCGGATATAACAAGACAAAATATCTGGATTATCCTAATTGCACAAATGATCCAAATTATAACTGTGCTGGAAATAGATTTTATTACGCACCATTATTCACTGGATCGCTAAGGATGGACTATATGCGTGAAATAAGCTCCAAGCTTAATTTCACTTTCAGCTCGGATGTGAGCTATACCGGCGAGACCTATATGCTTGCCAGTAATACGCCGCAAAGTCGCCGTTCTCCCTACGCAATAGTCAACCTTACGGCGAGCTTGGGATCGATCGGCGGTCGCTGGAGCCTTAGCCTGTTCGGCAAGAACATTCTCGATAGGAGATACTTCGCGGATTATTCCAGCGGAGATCTTTTGCCCGCTCCCATTGCCCGCTGGGGTATTATAAGCACATTGAAATTCTGATAAGCAGGAGAATTTATGAAGTTTTCTTTGTTCGTTTGTCCTTTGACTTTGGAACCTGATCAGGATCAGAAGGCAATCCAGGATACCATCCACCTTGTCAAGGTTGCCGAGGAACTGGGATTTGCCGGCGTTTTTTTAAGTGAGCATCATTTCAGCGGTTATAACGCCTATTCCAATCCGATCGTTTTCGGCGCGCACATCGCGGCGCATATCAAGCGCATGTACTTGTCGTTTGCGACGGTCTCGCCACCCAACTACCATCCGGCGCGCTTTGCCGAAGATCTCAACCTGCTCGACAATCTCATGGAAGGGCGGCTGCTTCTGGGCTTCGGCAAGGGCGGCATTCCGGGCGAGACCCTGGGGCTGGGCTTTCATCATGACGAGGCGAACGAGCGCAACGCGGCGACGATCGATGCGCTGATGAAACTGTGGGCCAAGAAGCGCGAGGACCCGCCCCTGGACATCAGCGGCCCCTATTTCAAAGGCAAGGTGTTCGAGCGGATCGTCCCGGCTGCCTACAATGGCGCGCCGCACCCGAAGATCATCCGCATATCGCAGCGTCCGGCAAGTGTGCGCCATGCGGCGCTCAGCGGCTGGCCCATTTTCGGCCTGCCTTCGGCCGATGCCGGAGAGGACGCGACGTATGAACAAGTGCTGCGCTCGGCCGGGCATGCCGACGAACTGATCGAATTCTGCCTCGACTGGTGCGTGATACCGTCGTTCTTTCATGTCGCCGATACCGATGAAGAGGCGCTGGCGGCGCTGCAGAAGCCGTTCGAGGAATTCGGCATCTGGGTCAACCGGCAGGAAGACCTGGCCCCCACCTACTATCCCGATGTCCCGCTCGGCCGCGACCGTTTCGGGCCGCCGCAAGCGGGCCTGGGCATGGGACCGGGGGGCGCATCGATGGGCATGCCGACGGGTTCGCCCGAAACCGTCGCCGCGCGGATCCAGGATATGGCCAACATGGGCGTGCGGCATATGATGGCCGGGTTTCAGATCGGCTTGATGCCTGTCGAAGTCGCCGAAAGATCCATGCGGCGTTTTGCCGCCGAAATCATGCCGCAATTCACCACCGGATAACGGCGCCGTCGCGGCGGATCGGGGCCAGGCGGGCCCCGGTCCGCGCGCAGATCGTCAACGGATTCCGCGCATAACGACAGTCACAACTTCAGACGCGATCGAAGACCCGATCGGCCCGTTTTCATCTTCGTCGCGCCAAGTCAGTTTCGGATCGCGATTGAAACCGTGTTCGAAGATAAGCCCGCCCAGCAGCACGGCGGCGGCCGTGGCCGGGGAGGGAACGGAAATCAGCCCAGCCTCTTTCGCCTGACCAAACCAGCGGGCCAAATCCTGGATGATCTCCTCCGCCGGAGGGACTTTCGAGGAATCCAATAATCTCGAAAGCGGCATGACACCCTGCTGCGCGATCCTGAGCAGCGGACCGACTATCTGATACATGTTCACGATGCGTTGCGCGATTTCAGTAAGCTGTATTTCGATCGGCCTCTCGTCGGGACGGCCCGGTATGAGATCCGAGATCGCCATCTGCGTCATCGGCGATTCAAAGCAGGCGATCATCAGGTCCGCTTTTTTGCCGAACCGCTGAAAAATCAGCGGGCTGGTAACGCCCAACGCACTGGCGATGGCATCGACGGTGATGTCCGGGCCATATTCCCTGAACATTTCGCGGGCGGTAGCGATGATCTGCTCATCGCTAAGGGTCCGAGGGCGCGTCATGCATCAGGTCTATAGGGCTGCCAAAGCGCTGTAAACGGGTTTCTGGCATATCGGGCAAGAGGGCCAGGCTCCAGCCACCAGCATCGCCAGCCACACCGCCAGCGGCGGCACCGGAGCCTTCCGCGGGGGCAGCACCTATTCCTCGAACTATGCCGATTTCGACCAGAGCTATGACCCGATCAACGGGCTGACCTACGAAGCGACCGCCTCGCGTTACACGGTCGAAGCGGGCGACACGCTGGAATCGATCGCGCTGGAAGTGTGGGGCGATGCCAGCTTCTGGTACATGATCGCCGATGCCAACGGCCTCTCGCCTTCGAGCAACCTGGTGGCCGGGCAAAGCCTGATCATCCCCAATACCTGCACGCAGCCTTCCGCTATGTGGCGCTCAACCCTGTACGGGCACGTTTGGTTGCGCGTGCGCAGGACTGGGCGTGGTCGAGCGTAAGGGCGCATTTTGCCGGGGCGGATGACCATGTCGTCAAGGTCGCGCCGGCGCTGGAGCGGATCGCGGACTTTCCCGCATTCCTTGAAGAAGCGTTCGACGAAGCGTTCACCTATGCTGCCCTGCGTCATGCCGAGACCATTGGTCGTCCAGTCGGATCACGGGAGTGGCTGGAAGATATGCAGCGGAAAACCGGACTGGCGCTCATTCCCGGGAAGCGGGGGCCAAAGCCGAAGGATATTTCGGGGTTTACGCACCTGTCACCGTAATACCTGTCACCGTAATACCCGCCGTAATACCGTAATACCAGAATCACTCGGCTGCGGGCGAACAAAGGTGGTCATCAGCGGTTAGGCCAATGAGGAAAATAGCAGATTTCTGCCATTTTTCCAACATTTGGCGGATGCTGGCGAGTGGGGAAATGGGTGCGGGCGATGGTGCCGGGGACGGAACCGCAAAATCCCGATAAGCTATTTATAATGTTGGGTGATCGTGAAGGGCGGCCGATACGATACCCCCAATCATACCCCCGCCAGCTCGCCCTTGGGGCGTTCGATCCATCGAACCGGTGCCAATCGCACGTTTGATCGCCGCTGCCATTTGTCCGGCCGCTCGCGGAGCGTTGTGGGAATGCTCATGAAATGCCGGGAACGCTGGGAAATTGGGAACACGTCCTATAAGGCGATGATTTGGCAGGCTAAACTATGTTCCCAGCCGCGCCCGCATCCGTTCCCAGCCGCCATGGTTGGGAACAACCGGCGCGATCGGCGGCGGGGCTGTTCGGCACCTGCGCCATGCAATCGCCGTGGCGAGGCGCCAGGCATCGGCGCTGCCGGCCAGTGCGATCGAGCGCGCCGCCCGATCGCGCCGGGCCAGCATCACTCGCTTTCCAAAGCCCGATAGACGCTGGCGCGCCCGATGCCCAAGCGGGCAGCAATGGCCGTTGCCCCCAGGCCCTCGCCGTGAAGGGCCTTCACCTGTGCCACGTCCACAGACGGCTTGCGGCCCTTGTAGACACCAGCGGCTTTGGCCTTCGCCACGCCTTCCAACTGGCGTTCCCGCCGCAGCGCGGTTTCGAACTCGGCAAACACCCCCAGCATTTGCAAGAATGCTTTCCCGGCTGGCGTAGCGGTGTCGATTGGTTGTTCCGTCGCCCGCAGGAAGGCACCACGTTCCTTGATCGTGTCCACCAGGGCTTCCAAATCCCGAACCGAACGCGCCAGCCGGTCAATGCGCGTCACCATCAGGGTATCGCCCGCCTGAAGGAAGGCCAAAACTGTCTCAAGCTCGGAGCGTCCTGCCAGCGCCGTGCCGCTGCGCTTTTCCGATCGAATGATGGTGCAGCCGGCCGCAGCCAATGCTGCCTCTTGGATGGCGCAATCTTGATCGTCTGTGCTGACGCGGGCGTAACCGATGATCGCGGGCATGGGAAAATGTCTCAATAGCCTCTAGACCATCTCTGACTAGTCGTCTCAAAATTAAATGTCAATCCTAATGAGACATATTTGGCGTCTCATTGTCCCGCGCCGCTTGGGTATACCCATTTGAGACGGCGCCAGGTGTATAGCGTCAGCGCAGCGGCGCGGCTGGTGCGGATCGGCTGGCCGCGATCGTGTCGAGCGGGCGGGCGGCTGGCTGCACCAGGTCCAGGGACGCGCCTGGCGATCGGCCCGCGTCCCAGCCGGTGCGATCGAGCGCCAGGCCAGCGCAGCGGCGGTGCGACTGGTGCGGATCGAGGTGGGCCGCGATCCTGTCGAGCTGGCGGGGCGGCTGGCTGCACCAGGGCCAGGACGTGCCGGGCGATCGGCCCGCGTCCCAGCCGGTGCGATCGAGCGCCAGGCCAGCGCAGCGGCGGTGCGACTGGTGCGGATCGAGGCCCGGCCGCGATCGCGTCGAGCTGGCGGGCGGCCGGTCGCACCAGGTCCAGGGACACGCCTGGCGATCGGCCGGCATCCCAGCCGGTGCGATCGAGCGCCAGGCCAGCGCAGCGGCGGTGCGGCTGGTGCGGATCGAGGCCGGCCGCGATCGCGTCGAGCTGGCGGGCGGTCGGCTGCACCAGGTCCAGGGACGCGCCTGGCGATCGGCCGGCATCCCAGCCGGTGCGATCGCCTATATCTGTAATTCTTGGCGGTAGTACAGCCGCAGCGTCGGTGGCGAAATGCCGATCAGCTTGGCAATAGAAGCTGGCCCCATCCCAGCCCGTACAGCGCGCCGAACGATCCTGCGCGTTGCTGGCGTTGGTTCATGCCGCCGCCGCCCCTTGGGAGGCTTGGCGGCGCGGCTGGGGAAATAGTGCGTGGCGAGGGTGCTTGTGCAGATGCCCAGCGCCTTGGCGATCGCGTCTTGCCGGGCGCCAGCCGCTTTCATCTCTTTGGCCAGCAACAAGCCTTCCGGGCTGGGGATATGGCGCGGGATGCCACCACGCTGCCTGGCCGGTTCTGGCGCGGGTGCGAACAAGTCCAATTGTGAAGAGCTGGCGGGCGTGACCATTACCAGCCGAACGGATCTACGTTGCCGCTGGCATCGAAGGAATCGCCAGGATCAAGCGCGCCCACTCCCGCATCGGCCTGCCCGGCTGGGGCGCGATCAGGCGCGCCGCCGCCCTGCTTGCCCAGGTCGCTCGCATCCCATTCCAGGATGGTTGCGCGCACCGTGTAGAACCGTGGCGTTTGATCGCCCACACGTTGCTTGCGCTTGAGCCGGCCACCGTCGCCCGGCACCAGGAAGCCTTGTTGCTGCAACACCATAGCGGCTTCCTTGGGGTCGCAACCGGTCAGGATTTCGTTCCAGCCGCTGTCATGGAACAGATAGCAGGACTTTCCCGGCTCGATGTCGTGCAGGTATCCCAGCGTGGAGAGCGAGCGCGCTTCGCCTTGCCTGTTGCTGGCGCTGCCTTCGTCCGGCTCATCCCCATAGGCGCCATATACTTTGGCCTTGGGAACGCTGGCGAAGCGGGATTGCCCAGCCTGAATGGCATTGCGCACCCGTTCCAGGATATGCCGATGTTCGCGCAGGCCGGCGCGCCCGAAGCCAGCCGCCCAGGCATTGAAGCACGAAACCCCCGCTGCCGTCGCTTCCCCAGCGCGCCACGGCACCACTCCCAAGGCCGCTGCCATCTCCCCTGCCGCAGCGACCGCTGCAAACCGCAGTGCCCCGCGCTGCACCTGGCCGCTATCGCCATCCTGACTGGCGGTTGCCACGAATGCTTTCGCCAGGCGCCGCGCCTCGCGCTCCCAATGCACGGGATCGGCCACCAGGCCGCGCACGAAGGCCGGGCCGGCATGGCCATAATGGGCAGCGCAGGCCACCTTGATGGCGTCGGAAAACGCGGCTGGCCCCGCCATCTGGTGCAGCATTTCCCAGGCGCCCAGGCCGGCGCCGGCATCGGCTGGAATGTCCAAAAGGCGCAATTCCTGGCCGGCCATGGTGCGCTCACCGCGCTTGGCGGCCCGCATGTGATCGGCCAGCCCGATTTCCCCGGTCGAACAGACCATGACGCGCCACTCTGCCCGGCGGCGCAGGGCGCCACTCTGTTGCGCGCGGGCCTTCCCCTGGCCGCTGGCAAGGGCATAGGCGGCGCTGCCAGCCTCTTGAGGATCGACAAGCGCCAATTCGTCCAGGATCAGCAGCGTTTCCGTATGGCCATGGGCAACGCCTTCCAGAGCGTTCCCGGTGGCGCGCCAGCTCGATGCAAAGCCCAGCGAGCCGCCGCCACCCCACACGCTGCCAGCCGCCATGGCCAGCGACGTTTTCCCAGTGCTGGACGCGCCCCGGAAATGGAAGCCGCCTCCTTCCATATCGAGCCAGCGCATGATTGGCCCCACGAACGCGAGCGAAATGGCGAACATCAGCAGACTATTGCCCGGCGCCAGCGCGGCCAGGCTGTTGCGCCAGCCGTCCAGGTCGCCCCGCTCCCGATAATGCAGGGCAGACGCGGCGCCATCGAAATGCACCGGTTCCGCGCCAGGCGGCGCGATGATCGTATGGGGCAAGACAAACCGGCTGGAATCGACCCAGCCCGTTCGCTCGGCCAGGGTAAGACGGGCGCTATGCGTCACCGCTCGCAGGAAGCGAATGAACCGATCGCTTTGGCCTGGCGCCGACAGGATCAGCATTCCGGCGCCGGCCAGCTCGGCCCGCACCGCGCCGGCATCCGATGCCAGGGCCGCGCGCTTGATGGTCTTGCGCTTTTCCATGCCGTCCCGGTCCCAGAACCGCAGCAACAGGCCCCAATCGCCGCCATCGCCGTCCCGCGCTTCCCCCAGAATATCAAAGGGATCGGACAGGCGCACGGGCCGCGCTTCCGCGCCATCCTTGCCAGGCTCAAGCCAATACAGCCCATCTTCATCGAGGGTGTAGCCGGCTGGCATATCGAGCCTACCGGCGCTGGCGGCTTCCAGGGCGGCGCCGATCAAGGCCCGCAGATCGGCATGGGACAGGGCCGGGGGGAACGTATCGGCACAATCCCACCCGGCTGGCAGCGCGGCGGGGAGCTGGACAATTGCGGCCCCCTCCGCCCCAGCCGCCAGGGCGGCTTTGCGCACGGCCTGCGCGGCCTCGCGCCCAGGTGTATCGGCATCGGGCAGGATCGCCACCCGGCGCCCCGCCAGCGCCTGCCAATCGGCCTTGCCCACGGCCTTGGAACCGCCAGACCAGGACAGCACGGCAAAGCCGGGGAACAGTGATACCGCCGCGTCAGCTGTCTTTTCGCCTTCCACCACCAGCACGGGCGCGGCTGGTGCCAAGGCGAGCCGATCCAGCCCATAGAGCGGGCGGGGCACAGGCGGGGCGCCCCAGCGCCAGGCCAGCCGCCCGCCATCACGCCACAGGGTTTGCGGCAGGATTTCCTTTGACCCGTCCGGCTTGTCGAAGCGGCAGACCCAATGGACCAGCCGGCCTTGCGCATCGCGATAGGCCCAGGACGCGGATGGCTTGCCATGATGGTTGTGCGAGGTTCGAGCGTCCGGCGCATCGGGGGGCACTGGCCAGACCCAATCGCCCTTGGGCTTTGGCGCGCTCTTGCGTTTCGTCTCGGGCAGGTCGCCGGCTGGCACATCGCCGCCACCCGCCAGGGCCTTGGCCACGCCGTCAAAGGGATCGGGGCCACCCGTCACAGCGAAACCCCTTCGCCCTGGCCTGCACGGATGCCTGCCCAGCCGGCTGGGGAAGCGGGAATGAAGCGCGCGCCAGCGTTTTCCAGGCGCGCCACCATCATGCGCGCCGCCACGGGTGGCACGATGCCTTGCCGGGCCTGCATCAGCTTTTCAAAGCGGGTGGCCGAAAGCCCGGAATGGGCGGCCAGGGCCTTGATGGGGCTACCCAGCAGGGCACAGGCGGCACGGATGGCGCGGCGATCGTCTGCCCAGCCCAGGGACAGCCTTACCCCATATTCGCCGTGAAAATCCCATTCGTGGAAGCGGATGCCCTTGCCTTCGAACCAGAGTTGCAGGGTGCACAGGGTGCGAGCCGATGCCCCGCCCGCCCGCTCGCAGCCGCGCACGTCTAGCGCGGCGATGCCAGCCGCCGTGGCCAAGGTTTCGATATCCCAGCCCAGCAGCTCGCGCGCGGCTTTGAGCAGCCGGGGGGCGGGGCCGACAACATCGCGGATCGCCACGCCCAGGGCGCTGGCAGAGAAATTGCCGGCGCCCACCGCCAGGCGCAGCGTGGCCAGCCGCGTGGCATCGCGTTCGCTCATTGCCATGGGGACACCCCCAAGGATTCCGCCAGACGAATGGCGGCCTCGCGCTGGGGCAGGCCAGACACGAACGCGGCCAGGCTCACCAGATCGCCGCCGCCATCGCCTGTGGCGAAGTCTGCCCATCGCCCCGTGGTGACATTCACCTTGAAGCTACCCAGCCGCTTGTCCGGGCGCAGCGGGTTGCGCGCCACGTATTCATGCCCTTCCAGCCGGCCTTCGGGCAGCAGGCCGCGCACCACCGCCGTTGCGCTGGCCAGGGCGGCGCGGTTGATACGCTCGAAATTGATCCTGCCGGATCGCACGGCGCTGCTGTCGCCCATCACTGGCCGGCGCCCAGCAGCTTGCGCAGGGCATGGGCAGGGATCAGCGTTCGCTTGCCGACCTTGACGGCCTCCAACTGGCCAGCGGCAATCAACTGATAGAGCCGGGAACGTCCCAGCGAGGTGGCGCGGCTGGCCTCTTTGATCGAGTAAGCGAGAGGCGCGCTTGAAACAGTGTCATCCATTTGTGAACTCCCAAGTCCAGGGAGTTCAGATCAATAGGCACAGCCTGCGCGCAGTCAGCAAGATTGCGGTCCCTGCGAAATGCCCTCACTCTTGCGGATCGCGGGGACTTTCGTGGCTAAGTAGCTCCCTTTCCAAGGCGGAACCAGCAGGAACCCCGAGAAATTGAGCATCGGGATTTCGCCTGAACCACTCGCGCTCCATGGCATGGTGCACAAGCATCCGATGGGTTCTCGCCATTTGCTCCCGCACAAGCGGAATCCTCAATTCGCCGTCATCGTCGCTGATGCGTGATTGCAGCCAGCTCTTGCTTTCTCTGTATTCCTTAAGACCCTGCATCACCTTTGAACGCGCCAATCCAAATTCCTGCATCGCGCCGGAAATGGCGGCCTCTTGTTTCGGCGGCTGGCCATTGTCGAGAAACGCGGCCGCCATCAGCTCATAAACCCGCGCCGCCGCCGCATGGCGCTTGCGTTGAGCTGCCGTTAGTTCGGCCTTAGGTTTCCAGTCAGGCCGCCTTTTCAACGCCCCGGAAAATGCAAAGTCATCGCCCATCCAATCGGGATCGCCAGGACTGCCCAGCAGATCGGCAACAAGCTCGAGAAAGGATCGCGCATCAATAGCCACCGCTTTGATTTGTTCCGGCGACATAGGTGGCCCGTCCAAGGCCGGATCATACATTCCGTCACGAGCCGGTAGCGCCCGCGCTAACGCCTTTGCCGCATTAGCAAGGGCCTGTTGAGCCGCTTGCGCATTAACATCGCCGGCCCCCGCCAATGCGGCAAAGGCATCTGAAACCAGCCGTTCAGTAGCTACAGGACCGCGCGCCATCATTCCCGCCCGCCGGCTGGCGGGAGCAGGGGGATGCCACACGCGCGCGGATTTTCCAGGTTCGGAAAGGGCGCATTCTGTTCCCATGTTCCCAGCCAGCCCCGAACGCGCGGGAACAGATCAGCAGCCCGCCAAAGCAAGGCATTCTGCCTGTTTGCTATAGCTTGTTCCCATGTTCCCATTGTTCCCTTGTAATTCATTCGCTCCCGATAGCAGCGGCCAAAGTGGAAAAATAAACGGCTGGAAACGGCACCACTTCGCCAGATCGCAAACCCGCCATCCGCCCTGGCGCCTTTGCCGCTTCCATGGCCGTGCCAGGCGATCGGCGCCGCGTTCGGGCTGGCAAAGACCCCAGCCGGGCGGATGGCGGGTTTGCGCCCGCCATCGGTTGCGATCCTTGGCCCGCCCCTGTGAAATGCGCAGAGCAAGAAAAAACTCTCCCAATGGGGGGAGGCGTGGTGCTGGCCAGGTCCACCGCTCTGGACTTTTGACCACCCCCCCCGCCTTGCGGGCCGCGCCGCCAGCGACAGGCGCGGAATGGCGCGCGCGTGTGGCATCCCCCAACCCCCCAGCCGCCGCGCGCCCAGGCATTGCCCTATCGCTCTGTGCCTGGCGGCTGGCCCTGGCCGAAATCCCAGAGTGCTTCCCAGGCCCGTAGGTGTTCGGGGTTGCCGGGATCGAAAGCCGGCACGTCTGCCCGGAGTGTCAGGGATTGCGCCGGCCTTTCCTGTTCACGAATGAACGGCGCCTTGTATGGAAAGGCGATGGCTTGCCGGGCCTCCAGGTCGCGGCGGGTCCGCATATAGCCAGGGCCGCCCCTTTGCTGCACCTGGCGTGCTGCCGCGTTTGGCAATATCACCACGTTGGCTGGCAGGTTGTTCCGCAGCCCGCGCAGGGATGGCTTGCGAGCAGTGCCCATCGCTTTAGTTCCCCGTCGCCGCGAGATGCTGGAAGCCAGTGCGCAACTGTTCTGCGATCCACAAAGCATCGGCGCGGCTGGCACACCGATAGCGCCTGTCCTCATGCCCCAGCCGCCGCGCCACGGCATACCAATCGCGGCGACGCCGAACCCTGACCAGGCGCCAGGCACTCTCGACGGCGACAGTCCAGCGCCCCTTTACCGCGAAGGGCACAACGTTCGTGGCCGGTTCGCTCACTTGCTGCCGCCCTTCGCCTTGCCGATCGGCACCACGTCCGCACCCTTGCGCAGGGTATCGAGATGGTCGCTCCACCATTGAGCCATCTCCACCCGCTCTTGCCAGTATGCGCCGCGCGTATAGGCGGCCCGCACCTTGTCGGGATCGCCATGGGCCAAGGCCCGCTCGATCGCGTCGGGGTGCCATTTGCCGCTTTCGTTGAGCAGCGTTGCGGCCATCGCCCGGAAGCCGTGCGCCGTCATTTCGTCGCTCGCATAGCCCAGCCGGCGCAGGCCCGCGTTCAAGGTGTTTTCGCTCATGGGCCTGGCGCGGGTGCGGATCGACGGAAAGACATAGCCGGCCGGACCCGTAATGGCGTTCAGCTCGCGCAGGATCGCCACAGCCTGGCGGGACAGTGGGACGCGATGATCCTTGCGCATCTTGGTTTTCGCGGCTGGGATCGTCCACAGCGCCCCGTCCAGGTCGATTTCCTCCCATCGGGCCTGGCGCAGCTCACCAGGCCGCACGAACACATGCGGTGCCAGTTGCAGCGCCAGCCGGGTAAGGCCCATGCTTTCATAGCCGTCTATGGCGCGCAGCAGCTCGCCCACCTTCACCGGCTCCAGGATCGCCGCGTAATGTGTGACCTTGGGCGTTGCCAAGGCGCCGCGCAGATCGCGCGTTGGATCGGTTGCCAGGCGGGCCGTGGCAACGGCATACCGAAAAACCACGCCAGCAAGTTGCAGGCAGCGCCTGGCGCTTTCCAGCTTTCCCCGGCCTTCGATCTTGCGCACAGCGGCAAGAATGTCGCTCGGCTCGATATCGCCAATGGCCAGGTTTCCCAGGCCTGCATTCAAGCAGGACAGCAGATATTCGCTGCGCTTGGCTGTGGTGTCCGACCAGCCGCCGTGCCCATCGCCTTTGCGCTTGGCGCAGTATTCAGCGGAGATAATGGCAAAGGTGTTCATGGCCTGCGCCTGTTGCTGCACTTTGGCGCGCTTCTTTTCCCGCGAAGGATCCTTGCTGGCCGCAATCTGTTCGCGGGCGTCATCCCGGCGCTTGCGTGCTTCGGCCAGGGTCACTTCGGGATAGGCGCCGAACGCCAACAGCTTTTCCTTGCCGGCGACGCGATACTTGAACCGCCAAAGCTTTCCCCCGGCTGGTGTCACCAGAAGATACAGCCCCGCGCCATCCGCGATCTTGTATTGTTTCGCCACCGGCTTTGCCTGGCGGATCGCAATATCTGTCAGCGCCATTGCCTGCCCTCACATACCCCCAGGCCGATGAGCGCTACCCCCGATCATACCCCCGTAGACGGGTGGCTAGAGGTGGACGCAACTGGACGTGCCTGGCCTGATAAAGGCTGAAATACCGCGGATTTTGGGGGTATGTCTAGCCGTATATAGACATAGCTGGACAGGGAAATGGTGCCCGGGGACGGAATCGAACCGCCGACACCGTGATTTTCAGTCACGTGCTCTACCAACTGAGCTACCCGGGCTTGCCGTGCAGGGCGGGCCTTGGGCCTGGCGCCTTGCGTTTGGTGAAGCGCCGTATGGCGAGGTGGCCTGGGCTTGTCCAGCCCTCAAATGCATCTATTTTCCACATCTGGCCGTTTCGGCGCAGGCTTGCGGGGCAATCAATCGGGCGATTCTTCCTCGGCGTCGGCGGGCGGGCCGGGCAGTGCGTAGCCGTCTTCCAGCCAGCGCATCAGATCGCGATCGCGGCAGCGGGCAGAGCAGAACGGCTTGTGGGCATCGCTGCGGGGCTTGCCGCAGATCGGGCAGCGTTTGGGCGTAGTCATCGGATTATCGCCTGGGCAAATCCGGCGGTGGGCGCAAGGGTTTCGTCAAGCGCCCAGTGCAGTGCCCGGCCAGTGCGGCGCGCCAATGCGCTTTCCCATTGCGGCAGCACGGCGCGGCGCAGGGCAGGGTGGCAGGTGAGCAGCAGCGTGCCCGGTTCGCGCACCCGCTCTGCGCGGCGCAGCAGGCGTCGGGCTGCGGCCGGCAACGGATGGCGCGCCAGCAGCGCGCAGAGCGAGGGGCGCTCGAGCCGTGCCACCAGCTGGACGAAGCCATAGCCGTTCATCGCGGTCCGCTCACAGCGCCAGCCGGTATGGGCGCCCAAACTTTCCAGCGCTTCGCCCAGCGCATTGTCCACGGCCTGGCGGGAGCGCCGTTCTCCCAGCGTCGGAAAATCGATGCCGATCGATCCGCCGATGTCCAGCCGTATGATCGCCGCGGCAATGGCCGGCACGGCTGCCAGTGCCAACGCGGGCAGGGGCGGGCTGCCATCCACGTCGATCAGCGTCATTGCCGGCGTCGGGCTGATGCACAAGGCGCCGCGCGGGAAAGCAATTTCGCCGGTCATCGCCTCGTCCATCAGATCGTCCCACCCGGCTTCGTCGAGTGCGGGATCGGCTATGTGGACCTGGCGCACGGGATGGCCGGTGGCGGCCAATCGTTCCATCAGAGACGGCGCAGGGCGTGGCGCCTCACCCGGCACGGCCAGGCGGGCCATGGGCAGCTTGGTGCGGCCCTTTTCGGCAATGGCGGCGCGGGTCACGCGGAACAGGCCGGTGGCCCCCTCGGGCAAGGCCGGGGTCAGCCCGTCGACCATGGCAAGGGCACCGTCGGCGAACGCCACGGTGCCGGCCCCCGTGCCGGCCATCCGGCTGGCGACGCGTGCCGGCGCGACAAGGCCGGGCACAAGGCCAGCATGCCAATCCAGCCGGGCTGCCAGGATCGTGCCGCCGGCGACGAGCGCCGCGCGGGTTTCGCCAATGCCCTCTTCCACCAGCCAGACGGCGGCCACGGCGTCAGCCCAGCAGGCCGGCGGAAACGAGCAGGCGCCGGGTTTCGAACAAGGGCAGGCCGATCACGCCCGAGTGGCTGCCGGCCAGCCAGGCGCAGAACCCCTCGGCGCTGCCCTGGATCGCATAGCCACCTGCTTTGCCCTGCCATTCGCCGCCGGCGACATAGGCCTCGATCTCCGCATCCGACAAGCGCTTGAAACGCACTACGGTCTCGCTCAAGGCCTGGCGCAGCGTGCCATCGGGCATGTGCAGCGCCACGGCCGAATAGACACGATGGCGGCGGCCGGACAGCAGGGCAAGGCATTGGCGGGCGGTGGCTTCGTCCTCTGCCTTGGGCAGGATGCGGCGGCCTGCGCCCACCACCGTATCTCCCGACAGGATGGCGGCACCGGGCGTGACACGGGCCGCCGCGCGTGCCTTCTCCGCGGCCAGGCGTACCGCATGGCTGCGCGGCGTTTCGTCGGGCAAAGGGCTTTCGTCGATACCGGTGGCGACGATCCGTTCGGGCACGAGGCCCAGGCGCGCAAGCAGATCGCGCCGGCGCGGGCTTGCCGACGCCAGCACCAGCAACGGACGCTGCGCACGGGCGCCCGCGCGGGCCTCCATCACCGGCAACCGGGCGTCAATAGGGGCCGGGGCCGGGGCCGCCCCGGCCGGGCATGAAGCGATAGGTGATGCGCCCTTTGGTCAGATCATAAGGGGTGAGTTCCACCAGCACTTCATCGCCCACCAGCACGCGAATGCGATTCTTGCGCATCTTGCCGGCGGTGTGGCCCAGGATCTCGTGATCGTTTTCCAGACGCACGCGAAACATGGCATTGGGCAACAGTTCCACAACCGTGCCGCGCATCTCGAGGAGTTCTTCTTTCGCCATCGGCGGGGTCAGTTGCCTTTTTTGTCTTAAATGGCCGAAACCACAACCGGCACCGTAAGGATGCTGGTTGCATGGCCACGGGATTTCAGGATCGCGGTAACACGACGCGCGTGGCGCCCATAGCGTTCCAGCCGCGAAAAGAAAAGCCCCGGCATCACGCGCCTGCCGCACGCGGCCCACGGACGGGGCGGTTCTGGCCGGGAACGACAAATTGATACCATTTGTGCGTTGTTTCGAAAAGCGCCTCAGGCCAGCACGACGGCGCCGCTGGCGCTGCTGCCGGCACTGGCGGGCCCGCTCGGCTCGACCATGACAAGCATCGGAATTTATGCGCGTGTCCTTTCGTATCGACCTGCAGTGTGCCGTTTCGGCGCGGGCCATGCTCGGGGTCCTGCTCGGGGCCTTCTTGGGCGGCCAGCCGGCGATTGCGGCCAGTGTCCCGGCCGATCAGGCCAGTGCCGTGCCCGCCCCGCTCGCCACCGCGCCCAAGGACCCGACGCCTGGTGCAACCGGCACGGCCCTGGTCAACAGCCAGGGCCAGCTGGGCGTCGATGCCAATGGCGACGGGTTGGACGACAACACCGGCGACATCCTGGTGACCGGCACCGCGGTGAAAGGCGTTGTCAGGGCCGATCAGCCGCCGATCGTGACGCTGGACGAAGAGGTCATCGCTTCGTACGGGGCGAATTCGATTCAAGATCTGCTTGCCGCCCTGGCGCCGCAGACCGGTTCGGGGCGGGGCCGCGGTGGCGACGGGCCGGTGATATTGCTCAACGGCATGCGCATTGCCAACTTTCGCGAAATGCGCGGGTTGCCACCCGAAGCGATCCGCCGGGTGGAAGTTCTTCCCGAGGAGGTGGCGCTCAAATACGGCTATCGCCCGGACCAGCGCGTCGTAAATTTCATTCTCAAGGACCGTTACAAGAGCTTCGGCACCGAAACGGAAGTCAGCCTGCCGGGCAACGGCAGTTATTCCGAAGTCAGCGAGGAAGCGACGCTGACCAGAATTGCCAACAAGGCCCGGATCAACGTGACCGGCACGGCTTCTACGCAAAGCGCGATCACCGAGGCGGAGCGGGGCATCAGTCAGGCGGGCACCACCAGCGGATCGACCGTGCCGGGTGATCCCAACCCGGCCGCCTATCGCACGCTGCAGCCCAAGGCCGATAGCGCCGCGCTGAACGCGACCTGGTCCAAGCCGCTTGGCCTGGGCACGGGCCTGACGCTCAATGCCCTGGCGCAGCGCGACTACAGCCGCAGCTGGAACGGCCTCAACAGCGGGACGCTGATCGACGCCGACGGCACGCGCGTGACACGCACCAGCCTTTTGCCCGAGCCGCTGGCCACCCGCGCCTATACCACCACGCTTTCGGCCGGGGCGGGGCTGAACACCGGGGTGGGCCCATGGCAGCTTTCGGTTACGGCCGATGGCAGCCACGTGAGCAGCGATACGCGGATCGACCGGTCCGTCGATCTGTCGGCCCTGCAATCGCTGGTCGATGACGGCACGTTCAGCGCCACCGGCGCGCTGCCGGCCGGCGCGATCGTGAGCGGCGGTTACGACCGCGCGCTCAGCCGCACCAACACCCTGACATCGCTGGCCACGCTCAACGGCCAGCCGTTCCGCCTGCCCGGCGGGGCAGCATCGCTGACGGTCAAGGCCGGCTTTGCCTATTCCGGCATCCACAGTACCGATAGTCGCACCGATACGGGCGCGATCGATCTCAACCGCGGCGATGCGCAGGCGGGGTTCAGCCTGGACGTCCCGATCACCAGCAGGCGCGAGAATTTCGGGGCTTTTCTGGGCAACCTGTCGCTCAATTTCAATGGCGAGGCTCATCATCTGTCCGACTTCGGCAGCCTGTACAACTATGGTGCCGGCCTGACCTGGCGCCCGACCGAAAAGTTGAGTTTTACAGCCACTTTCATCGGCGCCGAAACGGCACCCACGCTTTCGCAACTCGGCGCGCCGACCACGACCACGCCCAACGTGGCACTTTACGATTTCGCCACCGGCAGGACGGTGCTGGCCACGGTGACCACCGGCGGCAATCCCGACCTGCTCAAGGAACGCCAGCGCGACGTGAAGCTGGCCGCCAACTGGACTTTGCCATTCCTCGCCAACTCCACGTTCGTGATGGAATACTTCCGCAATCGCAGCTTCAATACCAGCAACAGCTTTCCCCTGCTGACGGCCGAAGTCGAGGCCGCTTTCCCCCGACGCGTGACCCGCAACGCCGCGGGCGCGATCGTGTCTGTCGACGAAAGTCCGGTGACGTTCGCCCGCGGAGAAAGCGACAGCTTGCGATATGGCATCAATCTTTCGGGCAGCTTCGGCACGCCGGACCCGGCCATGGCGCGCCGGGGCATGCGAGGGATGGTCCCGGGCGGGTTCGCCCCTGGCCCCGGCGGCCCCCGGCCGTTTCCGAGCGGCGGCGCGCGTGGCGGGACGGGCGGCGGCCTGAGTGGGGGTATGGGCGGCCCGCCGCCCGGCGGCCCTGGCGGTCCCGGTGGTTTTGACGGGCGCGGACGCTGGAACCTCTCGCTGACTCACACGATCATGCTGATGGACCGCGTGCAACTGACCCCGGGCGGCGCCGTCTACAACCTGCTCGGCGGCGACGCGCTGTCGAACACCGGTGTCGCGCGGCACAGCATAGAGCTGGAGGGCGGCGGGTTCTACCGCAGCTTCGGGCTGCGCATCGCCGGCACCTATACCGGCGGCGCTCGTGCCGATTCCGGCGCCACCTCGTTGGATTTCCGTCCTATCGCCAAGTTCAACTTGCGCCTGTTCGCAGACTTGGGCCGCCGCCCCGGCGTGGTCAAGGCGGTACCGTTTCTCAAGAACACGCGGGTATCGCTGGCGATCAACAACCTGTTCGATGCCCAGCAGAAAGTGGTGGATCAGAACGGCAACATTCCGCTGCGTTACCAGGCGGGCTATCTCGATCCCACCGGGCGGGTGTTCAAACTGGAATTCCGCAAGCAATTCTGAAGTGGTTAGACGAACCGCCGGCCTTGCACGAATTCGCGCGCTGCGGTGAGCACCTGCTCGCGGCTGTGTTCGGCAAAATGGTCAGCAAACTGGCGCAGGTCGATCACCTGTTGCAGGGCGAGCGGATCGTCGAAATGAAAGCCGCAGCAGTTGCGGCCGATCCACACGGTCGTGCCGAACGCCTCGATCCCGTTGATTTCGAGCACGCCGGTTTCGCCAAGCGCCGGCAAGGGGTCCAGTGCCATCCTTGCCCCGGTGCGGGAAATGTCTTCCACCAGGCATTTCGCGATCCTTTGGCGCAGCACCAGCCGGCCGGGAATGTGCAGCCGCGCCCGCGCATTGGCGCGGCGCCCGTGCGTGCCCTGCGGGCCGCTATTGCCTGGAATTCCGGCTTGCGACATCGGGGGAACATAGCAGATACAGAGTAAACGCCGTCTTGCACATGGCTAGCAAAAATTGCGCAGATGGCCTTGTCCACCGCGGGTGGCGGTTCGGCTCTCCCCAAACCGCGCCACAGCGCCTATCTGGCGGACATGGCCCGCAAGAGCGCATATTCCACCCCCGATCGCGATACCCAGCGCTTTCGCGAAGACGCCGCGATCAGCACAGTACGCGGCACCGACCAGCCCGATCTGGAACGCGGCGTGGAAACCATTCGCGAGGTGGTGCGGACACTCAAGCCCAAGCCCGGCGTCTATCGCATGCTCGATGCGCGTGGCGACGTGCTCTATGTGGGCAAAGCCCGCGCGCTCAAGAACCGGGTGGCCAATTACGTGCAGGTCGAACGACTGCCCAACCGCCTGCGCCGCATGGTCAGCCAGACGCGGTCGATGACGATCGTCACTACCAATTCCGAAGCCGAAGCCCTGCTGCTCGAAGCGCAGCTGATCAAGCGCTATCGCCCGCCCTACAACGTGCTGCTGCGCGACGACAAATCGTTTCCTTTCATCCTGTTGCGCGCCGATCATGCTTTCCCGCGGATCATGAAGCATCGGGGCGCGCGCAAGGCCAAGGGCAATTATTACGGCCCTTTTGCCAGCGCCGGTTCGGTCAACACCACGATCAATGCGCTGCAGAAGCTGTTCCTGCTGCGCAGTTGCAACGACGGATTCATGGCGCGGCGGGACCGGCCCTGCCTGCTGTACCAGATCAAGCGCTGCTCGGCGCCCTGCGTCGGCCGCATCGAAGAGGCCGACTATGCCGATCTCGTACGCCAGGCCAGGGAGTTCCTGGGCGGCCGGTCAGGTGCCGTCCAGCGCGAGATCGAACTGCAGATGGCCGCGGCCGCCCAGGCGCTCGATTTCGAACGGGCCGCCATGCTACGCGACCGGCTGCGCGCCGCGACGTTCATCCAGGGCAGCCAGGCGATCAACGCGGAAGGAGTGGGCAATGCCGACGTCTTCGCCATGGCCATCAAAGGCGGGCAGATCGCCATCCAGGCTTTTTTCATCCGCGGTGGCCAGAACTGGGGGCACCGGGCGTTTTTTCCGACTCACACCGAGGGGCTGGACGAGGCCGAAGTCATGACCAGCTTCCTGGCCCAGTTCTATGACGAAGTGCCGCCGCCGCGCCTGATCATGGTTGATCGTGTGTTGCCCGAAGCCGATCTTCTGGCCGAGGCACTGCATGGCGCGGCCAATGGCCGGGTGGAGATCACCGTGCCCCAACGCGGCGACCGACGGCGCCTGATGGAACAGGCGCAGCGCAACGCGGTCGAGGCGCTTGACCGCCGCCTTGCCGAAACCGGCACCAAGGCCAGGATCCTGCGCGATCTGGCCGAATTCCTCGAATTGCCCGAGGTGCCGCAACGCATCGAGATATACGACAACAGCCATATCCAGGGCACCAATGCCCTGGGCGGCATGGTCGTGGCCGGGCCCGAAGGATTCCAGAAAGGGCAATACCGCAAGTTCAACATCAAGCGTGTCGAAACCCGGCCCGGCGATGACTTTGCCATGATGCGCGAAGTCATGGCCCGCCGGTTCGGCCGTGCCCAGACCGACGACCCCGACCGCCAGAGCGGGACCTGGCCCGATCTGGTACTCATCGACGGCGGCCGCGGCCAAATGACCGCCGTGCGCGAGACGCTGGAAGAACTCGGCATCGAGGATGTGCCGTTGATCGCCGTGTCCAAAGGGCCGGACCGCAATGCCGGGCGCGAGCACTTCCATTTTCCCGACGGACGGGAAAAACTGCTGCCGCTCAACTCGCCGGTGCTGTTCTATCTGCAGCAACTGCGCGACGAGGCGCACCGCTTTGCCATCGGCGCGCATCGCGCCAAGCGCAGCCGGGCCATAACCGCAAGCCCGCTTGACGAAATTCCGGGAATCGGCCCTGCGCGCAAACGCGCGCTGCTGCTGCATTTCGGTACGGCCGGGAAAGTGCGTGCCGCCTCGCTCGAAGATCTCATGCGCGCGCCGGGCGTGAGCGCCGCGGTAGCGCAGACCATTTTCGATTTCTATCATGCCAGGGGATAGGGTTGCCGTCGCCCGCTACGCCCGAAAACGAAGATGATGATCTGTTTTCGCTGATCTTGTTTGGCAGCGTGGTACATACTTTTTAAAGTATTCAAGGCAAGTAATTGCCTGCTGAAGGTAGCTGCGCTGGCCGGACCTTTTCACAGGGCCGAGTCGGGGGCAGTCGGACGGATCGACATGGCGATGTCGGGGGAATATGAGGCAGTTTACCGAACGCAGCAGCCATGAGGCGGCGTGGCCGGCGGGTGCCGGCCTTGCAAGAATGCGCGCGGGTGTGCTTGTCAGGCTCGCGCTGAGCCTGACGTCGCGTGCCGCGGGGCCAAGCTTTGTGCTTGGCAGCCTGGTTCTTGGCGGGTTGAGCGTATTTCCGGCGATGGCGCAGGAAGCCCCGGTTTCCGATAAGACAATGGAACTGGAATTCTGGCGATCGATCGCGGGCAGCACCGATCCCGAGATGTACGATGCCTATCTTCAGCAGTTTCCCAACGGTACGTTCGCCCCGCTTGCCAAGGTCAAAGCCGCGGCTTTGCGGCGCGGGGCGGCTACGCTGGACGCATCGGACGGCCCGACACCGGGCATGGCGCAAATCCCGGTAACGCCGGTTCCCGCCCCGGCCGCTGCCCCGACACCGGCCACCTCGCCTCATGCCGCTATCGTTTCCCCCGTGGCGATGACAGCGCCGGCAACGGCAAAACCGGCAGCGGCCGGCACGCCCGCTCTGGCATCGGTAGCCATGGGCGTTACCGAAGAACGTGAGCTGGCGACGCTGGCCGCATCGCAGGAAACGCCAGGTGGGCTCGCCGTTGCGCCCCCGCCCGTCGCCATGGCCCCGGCTGCGCCCGTTGTCACCCCGGCGCCTGCCCTTACGGCAGGCCGGCCGCAACTCGAGCCTGTGCCTGCCGTGCAGCTGCCGGCGCGCTTTTGCAGCGCCCAGGAACGCAATACGTTCCATGCGCAGATATTTCGCCCGGCCAGCGATGCGGCCGAAGCCAACAATACCAAGGCGGTCACTTATCTGCGCACGATCCAGGCCCGGTACGATGCCATGGCGCTGGGCGATGGCGATGCGCGCAATGCTCTGGCTCGAGAGGGGCGCGAATACAAGCAGATCGCCGACAGCACGTTTCAGGCGCAAGAAGCCCTGGTGCGCCAGTTCGACGGGCTGATGGCCGTTCCGATCGTTTCGTGCGGTGCCGGCCAATGAGGTGGCGCCGGCCCCTCGTGATATCGACCCGCGCCGCCATGCTTTCGGCCGCGCTCTATGCCCCTTTGGCCCAGGCGGCTGCACCTGCGGCGGCAACTTGCTTGGAAGCGACCGTGCTGGAAGCGGCGCGCGTTCATCAGTTCCAGACGATGATCATGACGGTGTCGCTTCGTTGCAAGGCTTATGGCGTCGATGTGGAAACCAGCTTTTCGCAGATGACGACACAGCATCGGGTCGTCTTTGCGGCAGCCGAACGGATTCTGCATGGCTATATCAGTCCGGCCCACGGCTTTGCCGCAAAGCATGCGTATGATGCGTATGCCACGCAAGTGGCCAATCGGTATGGCGGCGGCAGCACCAACCCCACCGCCTGCGCGGCGATCGACCGAACGGTCAAAGGCATCATTGCCGATGCCACCGGCAGCAAGCTGCGGTTTGTCGCCGGCGCGATGGTTGCCCACCCGGAAATGGAGCATATGGCCTGCGTCGCCCCGACCACGCCCGGCAGTGCGGCAAAGCCCGCAGGCGCGATCGCCGAAACGACAGTGGCCATGGCCACCACCAGGCGCGCACTTGCGGGCAGATAGACCGTTGCGCATTTGGCGCTCGCTCAATCCAGCCGGCGGATCAGGCCTTCCTGCGCGGTTTCCGCCACCAGGCGGCCGTCCTGCGTGTAGATCCGCCCCCGGCTGAACCCCCGCATCCCGCCGGCCCAGGGGCTGTCGCAGGCATAAAGCAGCCATTCGTCCACACGCGCGTCTTCGTGAAACCAGACGGCATGCGTCAGGCTGGTGCCGGTGCCGGTGCCGGCCTTGCCGCTCATGCCATGGGGCAGCATGCTGGTGCCCAGCAGCGTCATGTCGCTCATATAGGCAAGAACCGCGCGGTGAAGCGCCGCATGATCGGGCAGTGGGGCGACGCAGCGCAGCCAGGTATGGGCAACCGGTTCGGCCGGTGTATCGCGCAGCCAGTTGAGCGGCTCGGCCGGGCGTACCTCGATCGGGCGCGGGCGGGCGAGCAAGGCCCGTCGCCGTTCGGAAAGCCGGTCGGCATAGATCGTCAGCAAGTCTGCCTCGCTGGGCAAGGCGTGGGGCGGGGGCACGGCAGGCATCGGCAGAGCGTGCTGCACGCCGTCGCCCCGGCGATGGAACGAGGCCGTCAAGGTCAGGATCGGCCCTATGCCTTGATCGGCCGTCACGCGCCGGTTGGCGAGGTCGCCCTCGTCCCAATCGTGGCTCACGCTGTAGCCGATGTCGTGATCGTCAGTGCCGGGACGCAGAAAAAAGGCATGCAGCGCGTGAACCGGCCGGTCCGCCGCGACCGTGGATTGCGCAGCCGCCAGGGCCTGGGCCACGATCTGGCCGCCGAACACGCGGCCCGTGCCGCCCGGCTTGGCGGGGCCGACGAACCGGCCGGGCCGGGTGGTGTCGGCAGTCGCGGTCAACAGCCTGACCAGGCCGGCGACGCTGGCGGCCGGGTCGCTCGAGGCGGAAAGCAGGGTTGTCGAAAGGGGATCAAGCATGAGCGCGCGCCTATGCCAGCCGCCGGCGCACCGTCAACGCATCCTATTTCGCTGTCACGAAAGTGAAATATCCTGTTCGGAGGCAGGCATACCCCGCCGGACCCAAGGCCCGGCGGGGTATGCCTTCACGCTCGCACCAAGCCCGTCGATCAGCCCGCGGCGTGGCTGGCAAGAGCGGCCAGCAGCAGCAGGGCAACGATATTGGTGATCTTGATCATCGGGTTCACGGCCGGGCCGGCGGTATCCTTGTAGGGATCACCGACGGTATCGCCGGTCACGGCCGCTTTGTGGGCGTCGGAACCCTTGCCGCCATGATGGCCATCCTCGATGTATTTCTTGGCATTGTCCCACGCACCGCCGCCTGACGTCATCGAAAGGGCCACGAATAGCCCACCGACGATCACGCCCAGCAACAGGGCGCCCAGCGCGGCAAAGGCATTGGCCTGCCCGGCCACGGCCAGAATGACGAAATAGACCGCGATCGGGGCCAGCACCGGCAGCAGCGACGGCACGATCATTTCCTTTATCGCCGCGCGCGTCACCAGATCGACCGTGCGGGCATAGTCGGGGCGGCTGGTGCCGGCCATGATGCCCGGATCGGCCGCGAACTGTTCGCGCACATCCACCACCACGTCACCGGCGGCACGGCCCACCGCCGTCATCCCCATGGCGCCGAACAGATAGGGCAACAGCGCGCCCAGCAGCAGGCCAACGATCACATAGGGATTTTCCAGGCTGAAATTGACCGTCAGTTGCGGAAAGAATTCCCGGAGATCGGTGGTATAGGCGGCAAACAGCACCAGCGCGGCAAGGCCTGCCGAACCGATGGCATAGCCCTTGGTCACTGCCTTGGTCGTATTGCCCACCGCATCGAGCGCATCAGTGCGTTCGCGCACCGCGTCTTCCAGGCCCGCCATTTCGGCAATGCCGCCGGCATTGTCGGTCACCGGGCCATAGGCATCGAGCGCCACTACCATGCCTGCCAGCGCCAGCATGGCCGTCGCCGCATAGGCAATGCCGATGAGGCCTGCGAGCTGGTAGGCGACGACGATGCCGGCGCAGATCACCAGCGTGGGCAGGGCCGTCGCTTCGAGGCTGACGGCCAGGCCCTGGATCACATTGGTGCCATGACCGGTAACGGAAGCCTTGGCGATCGACCGCACCGGCCGATAGCCCGTGCCGGTGTAATATTCGGTGATCCAGATAATCAGCCCGGTGATCGCGAGGCCGATCAGCGTGCAGTAGAACAGCGTGAGGCCGGTAAAACCGTCTTCGCCGATCGGAATGTCCATGCCGCCCAATGCCTGCTGAATGGCCATCCAGATCGCCGGAATGGACAGCACCGCCGTGGCCAGGAAGCCCTTGTACATGGCGCTCATGATGTTGGTGCTGCCGCCCAGCCGAACGAAATAGGTGCCGATGATCGAGGTGAGAATGCAGACCCCGCCGATCAGCAGGGGCAGCGCCATCAGCGGCAGCAGCATGTCACCCACGCCTTTGATTAGCAGCGCCGTCAGCACCATCGTGGCACCCACGGTGACGACATAGGTTTCGAACAGGTCTGCCGCCATGCCGGCGCAATCGCCCACGTTATCGCCCACGTTATCGGCAATCACCGCCGGATTGCGCGGATCGTCCTCGGGAATGCCGGCTTCCACCTTGCCTACCAGGTCTGCGCCGACATCGGCCGCCTTGGTGAAGATGCCGCCGCCCAGCCGCGCGAAGATCGATACGAGCGAGGCGCCCAGCGCGAGCGTGGTGAGCGAGGTCACCACCATGCGGTCACCTGGCGCATAGCCGGCCGCCTGCACCAGATACCAGAAGAACCCGGCGATCGCGAGCAGGGCAAGCCCCGCCACCAGCATGCCGGTGATTGCGCCGGCGCGGAACGCCAGGGTAAGTCCCTCCTGCAGCCCGCTTTGCGCGGCCGCCGCGGTGCGCACGTTGGCCCGCACCGACACGTTCATGCCGATGAAGCCCGCGACGCCCGAAAGCACCGCGCCGATCACGAAGCCGAAGGCGGGCAGCGGGTGCAGCGTCATCGCGACGACTGCGGCCACCACCACGCCGACAATGGCAATGGTGCCGTACTGACGTTTGAGATAGGCCTGCGCACCCTCTTGGATAGCGCCGGCAATGTCTTGCATTTTCCGGTTTCCGGCCGGGCTTCCCAGCACCTGACGGCTGGTGACGAAGCCATAAACTATGGCCAGCAACCCGAACCCGATGGCGGTTACGACAAGGTTCACGATGGCATCCCCCTAACTCCCCGTGCCCCGGCTTGTTTCAATTGCCAGGTACACGGCGTTTCCTGCGTGTTGGCGGGAAACAGAAGGATAAGGCTAAATCATTTGTCGTTACTCGCAAGCGGTATTGTCGGGAATTTGTGATTATTGCCGGTGTTCGTATCCCAGCGCGCCCTGCGGGGGTGCGCCGTCGAGCAGCAGCGGCGCGTCGCGGCCGGGCAATGCCTGCCCGATCAGGGTGGCCGGGCAGGGCGGGGTCATCCCGGTGGGCAGCGTGAACAGAAGTTCGTAATCATCGCCCCATGAAAGGGCCGCCCGCCGCCGCGCAGGCGGCAGGTCGGCCGGCACCGGGCAGGCCGCCGACTCGATCGACAGTGTCACCCCGCTGGCCCGCGCCATCCGCGCGGCATCGAGCAGCAGGCCATCGGAAACGTCCATCATCGCGCCGACCAGCGGGGCCAGCATGCGGCCTTCGCCAAGACGCGGCGCGGGTCGGGCAAAACGCGCGGTGTCGCGATCGCTGCGCCCGTCGCGCAGGGCTTCGAAACCCAGCATCGCATCGCCCAGCGTGCCGGTGACCCACAAGGCATCGCCCGCCCGGGCGCCGCTGCGCGAGGGCACCGGCCGGTGCGTGGCGCGGCCCAGCGCGGTAAGACCATGTGCCGCAGGGCCGGCGCGGTGCACCGTGTCGCCGCCCAGCAGCGGCACCGAAAAGGCCGCCAGCGCCTGGGCCAGGCCAGCCAGGAATCGCTCCTCGCCGCCGCCCAGCCCATAGCCCAGCAGCACGCCCAGCGGTTCGGCACCTTTGGCCGCCAGATCGGACAGATTGGTGGTCACGAGCTTCCAGGCCACGTCGGCCGGGTCCTGGCCGGGCAGCCAGTGCACCCCTTCGACCATCATGTCGTGCGTGAGCACAAGGTGTTCGCCGCCTATGGCGATGACGGCCACATCGTCATCCAGGCCGCGCGCGGCGGGATCGGGCGCAAGCGCGCGCAGCGCGGCAATGAAAGTGGCTTCATCCATCGGCCCTTGCCCTAGCCACACAGCCCGGCTTTGCAAGTGGCTTGCCCCCTGGTTCCCCGGCCGCCTGACCGACCGGCCGAGAGTGCGTGAAGCAGGGCATGACCACGGCAGCATCTCAACCCGCGCAGGGCAATGCCGGTCCGTCCCTGCGCGCCGGCGGCGAGGGCATGAAAGCGGGCGTTTTCCGCCCTTGCCGATCCGCGCCTGTTCTATTTTCCCGTCGGTGGTGCGGCCGACCGTTTCTTTTCCGCGGGCCTCGCGCGGCGATATTGCATCAGGCAGGATTCATTGACCGCGAGGCTGCGCGACCGCTATCGCGAGCACATGGTTGAAATCATCATGGCAGGGATTCTTGCAGACTGAACAGAGCAGCGCCCGCTGGCGCATCGGGATCATCGGCGGATCGGGAATCTATGATCTTTCGGTGCTGGAAGACGTGCAGGAGATTGCCGTGCAATCCCCGTTCGGTGCGCCTTCAGGGCCGGTGACGCTGGGGCGCATCGGCACCGTGGATTTCGTGTTTCTGGCACGGCATGGCGCCGGCCATCGCATACCGCCTGAAAGCATCAACCATCGCGCCAACATCGATGTGATGAAAAGGTGCGGCGTGACCGATCTGGTGGCCATTTCGGCCATCGGTTCCCTGCGCGAGGAAATGGCGCCCGGCCATTTCGTGGCGGTAGACCAGTTCATCGATCGCACACACGGCCGCCCGCATAGCTTTTTCGGGGAAGGGCTGGTGGCGCATGTGTCGCTCGCCGATCCGGTCTGTGCGCGGCTTTCAGCGCTGTTGGCCGATGCCGCGCAGGCCGCCGGGGCCATCGTGCACCGCGGGGGCTGTTATCTGGCCATGCAGGGGCCGCAGTTCTCCACGCGCGCCGAAAGCCGGCTCCACCGGCAAGGGGGTGCTGATGTCATCGGCATGACGGCCATGCCCGAAGCGCGCCTCGCACGGGAAGCGGAACTGCCCTATGCCCTTGTCGGCATGGTCACCGATTACGATGCCTGGCGCGATGGCGATCATGTCGAAGTGGGCGAAGTGCTGCGCGTGATGCATGGCAATGCCGCCACGGCACGCGCCACGGTAACGGCGCTGGCCGGCCTGCTTCCGCCGGTGCGGACGCCCAGCCCATTCGATCGCGCGCTCGACGGTGCGATCATGACAGCACCGGCACAGCGCGATCCGGCGCTGGTCGCGCGGCTGGGTGCCATTGCCGGGCGCGTGCTCGGCACATAACATGTTGTAGATTCTCATATCCCGTTAGTTGACGTGAAAGCTTGTCTTGTTCGATCAAAAGACTTATTCGCAAATATAGTTAACATCGTTATTGCTATCGGCGCCAGTTTCCGTAGATACGCTACTATGCCTGGAACCCGGACCCGCCTTGCCGAATTCGTGCCGTACCGCATGGCCATTACCACCGGCGCGGTGAGCCAGGCGATTGCCAACGAATATCGTGTTCAATTCGGCCTGAAAATCTCGGAATGGCGGGTCATGACGGTGCTCGGCGATGCCGGCCCGCTGACTCAGCGCGATCTTGTTCGCGCCACGCAGATGGACAAGGTCGCAGTCAACCGGGCCTGCAAGGTTCTCGAAGAGCGCGGACTGGTTCAGCGCAGCCCCAATGTTGCCGATGGGCGTTCCCATCACCTGGAACTGACCGCGCGGGGGCGCGACATCCATGTCCAGATCTGGCCGCAGGCCATCGCGGTTTACGAGCAGATCTTTTCCGCGCTGACTCCGCGCGAAACCGAGAAGCTGCGCACCCTGCTCGACAAACTCCTGAACGCGGTGCGGCGGTTCGAAGCCCGGGCAAAGTAACGATCAGGACCGTGAGAGGCAGATAGGGGCGGGTAGACGTTGTGGAATTTGCCCACGCCGCCTAATACCGGCGATGCAGCCATAACGGGAGAGATCGACATGAAACTGGCATCGTTGCCGCAAGGGCGCGACGGGCGCCTTATCGTGGTGTCGGACGATCTGGCCTGGTATGCCGATGCCGATCATATCGTGCCCACCATGCAGCAGTTGCTCGATGGCTGGCACCGCCATGCCGATCTGCTCGAAAGCCTGAGCATCGAACTGGCCCACGGCGCCATCCCGCGCAAACGCTTTCACGAACGCGAAGCGGCAGCGCCCCTGCCGCGCACGTTCCACTGGACCGACGCGGCTGACGCCCTGCGCCACCAGCCCGGCGATGGCCTTATGGGCGCGCGCGACCCGCTCCGGCGGCCCGGTGCCTCGGCCGTGGGGCTGGTGGCGATGACGGCCGACGTGCCGCAGGGTGTCGATGCGGCCGAAGCGCTGGGGCTGGTGCGCCTGGTGGGCCTGGCCCACGCCGTCGCGGTGCAGAGCGCGCCCGGCGCTACCGGCCATTTCTCGCCTGTCTTCGCCACGCCTACGGCCTTGGGCGAAGCCTGGGCCGATGGCGCGCTGGCGATGCCCGTCAAGGTCATCCGGGGGAACGATACGCATGCGATAAGGCTGTCGCCGGCGCTGGGCGAAACCATTGCCGGCCTTGCCACCGAACGGGCGCTGGCTGCCGGCACGCTCGTCAGTCTTTCCGCCCCGCTGCCTGGCGGCCCCCTGGAACCGGGCGAAACCCTGCGCGTGGAAGCACGCAATGCCGCCGGCCGCAGCCTGTTCGGTGCCATCGAACAGGCCGTGCGCGTGCCGGCCTGACGCCGCGCTCGAACCGCGTCAGGTCACGGGGGTCTTGCGGTTGATGAACTGGTCGCTGATCGCACAGGCTGCCGGCCCGAGAATGACGATGAACAGCGTCGGCAGGATGAACAGGATGAGCGGCACTGTCATGATCGCCGGCAAGCGGGCGGCCTTTTCTTCGGCCCGCATCATGCGCTCGTTGCGGAATTCCGCAGACAGCACACGCAGGGCCGAGGCGAGGGGCGTACCATAACGCTCGGTCTGGATCATCGTCGTGGTAACCCCTTTGACCGAGTCCAGATTGACGCGATAGGCCAGATTTTCGAAAGCCTGTCGTCGTTCGGTGAGGAACGAGAGTTCGATTGCGGTAAGGGCGAATTCGTCGCCAAGTTCAGGATAGGCACGGCCCAGTTCGCGCGCCACGCGGCCAAAGGCGGCGTCTACCGTAAGACCGGCTTCCGCACAGATCACCAGCAGGTCTAGCGCATCGGGCAGGCCCTTGCGGATGGCATGGGTGCGTTTCGACACGAGGTTGGCAACCCAGATGTCGGGCGCCTTGTAGCCGAAGATGACCATGACGGCAAAACCCATGAACCGCTTGAACGCGCCCCATTCCGGAAAGATTTGCAGGACATAGATCCACAGGATGGCCAGGCCGCCCAGCACGATCGGCCCGATCATCCGGCCGAAAATCACCGCAACGGCCCATTCCTTCTTGCGGATACCGGCCTGGGCCAGTTTCTGCTGGACCACGGCCAGCTGGCTGTCCTGCAAGACGCGCAGTCTTTGAAGCAGGTTGCGGATGGTATCGGTGGTCTGGTTGCCGCGCACGATCGACTGGCGTTTGCGCGCAGTCGCGGTGGTGATCCCGGCTTTCAACTGTTCGCGGCGCTCGTTCAGTGCCTTGACCCGCTTGGCCATGGGATCGCGCACGGTGATCGCGGCATAGATGGCAAGCATCATGGCGCCGGCGGCCATCATCATCAGGACGGAGCCGACATGGATGACGTTGAAGCCGAGCAGGGTGGGGGCGGGGGTCGGGTCCATCAGCGCGTTCCTTGGCTCAGATCTCGAAGCTGACCATCTTGGCCATGATGAAAGCGCCGATACCCAGCCAGCACAACCCGCCGAGCGCGGCGATGATCAGGCGCTCGTCGACGAAGAAATTGCCCATATAGGCGGGGTTGATCCAGTAAATGAGGCCGAACACGATGAACGGCAGCGAACCGACGATATAGGCCGATGCCTTGGATTCGGAGCTCATCGCCCTGATCTTTAGCTTCATCTGCGCGCGTTTCCGCAGAACATCGGCCAGATTGGCCAGCGTCTCGGCAAGGTTGCCGCCGGTTTCCCGCTGAATGGCCAGCGTGATGCAGAAAAAGCTGAATTCTGCCATGTCGAGCCGGTCTGCCGTATCCTGAAGGGCTTCTTCCATGGTCTTGCCCACTTTGATGCGGTCGGTCACCAGCTTGAATTCCTCGCCCACCGGGCCGGGCAGCTCGCTGGCGACGACACCCAGCGTTTCGCTGATCGGCAGGCCGGAGCGTAGACCCCGCACCAGCAGTTCCAGCGCATCGGGAAAGCGCGTCACGAAAGCGTTGGTGCGCTTCTTGATGGCCCGGCTCACGACCATGTGCGGAATACCCGCACCCACCAGCACGCCGGTGGCCAGGGCAAACAGCAGAGAACCCGATTTAAGGAATACCAGCGCTGTCACCGCCAGCCCGAGGCCGAGCGAGCCATAGATGTATTGCTGCAAGGTCCAGCCCTTGCCGGTACGATGCAGGCGCAGCGCCAGTGCCTCTATGCGCGAGCCGGAGCCGGCCACCCGATAGCTTCTGGGCGTGCGCGACGCGATCGCTTTGCGATACTGCGCTTCGACCTTGTCCACGGCGCTGTCGGAATGGCGCAGCCGCACCTGTTGCAGGCGCCGCGCGCTTTCCTTGGCTGCATTCGGACCGGACAATGCCGCCAGGCCCAGCAGAAAGACCATGGTGATCCCACCAAGAATGAAGATCAGCTGGGGTGTTAGCATCGACGGGTCCGCCTTGCTGGTTGAACGGGTTTCGGGCTTGGCCGCCAATGCGCCTAGGCTGAAGCGCCGGCCTTTGTCTTGCGTTTCGGTTTGGCGTTGCTGGGCAGCATCTTCTTGAGATCGAACTTGCCTAGCAGCGATGCGCCCTTGGCGTTGGCCTTTTCCGCCAAGCCGCCGTCGCTCTCCTCTGTCAGGTCGATGATCGCCTGCGCCACGTCCTTGATCGCCAGCGCCGCCTTGGTCGCACGGTTGGCACCCAGGAACGTCTGGCCCAGCTTGGCCGCATTGGCGGCTGCCTTGGCATCGAACGGTATCGTAAAGCCCAGCTTGCGCTCGATCGAGGCTTCGAAATCGCTACGGCTGATTTCCCCGACCGCCTGGTGCACCTTGTTCGCCACGACATGTACGTGCGCGTGGCTGGCATTGGCCCTGAGCCAGGCAAGCAGGCGGATGGCGTCGCGCGCGCCGGCAAGCGTAAGCTCGGTTGTCAACACCACGGCGTTCACGTCGGCCAGAAGATGCGGGAAATTGATCAGCATGTTACGGGGCATGTCGATCACGGTCATCTCGAACGCCTGGCGAAATTCCTCCTGCAATTGCATGAAAGCGCTGCCGTCGGTCATCAACGGTGCGGTAACCGGGGCTTCGGCCGAGAGGATTGCCAGGTTGTCGTTGGCGCGGATCATCGCGCGCTCGATGAACAGTCCGTCGATGCGGCTGGGATTGTCGATCGCGTCCGTCAGCCCCCGGCCCGGTTCCAGATCGAGCGTCAGCGCCCCCGTGCCGAAATGGACGTCGAGATCGAGCAGCGCGGTGGATCGCTTGAAATCCGTGCTGAACGACCAGCCCAGCGAGGTCGCCAGCGTCGAAGCGCCCACGCCCCCGCGCGTGCCCACCACGGCCGTGGTGACATGGCGCCTGGCCGTGGTGCCGTCCTGGTTCTTGGGCGCGTTGAAAATGGCCTGGGCCTGGCCCAGTGCATCGCGCACCTGCGACACCGACAGCGGCTTTAGCAGATAATCCTGGATGCCGGACGCCACCAGATCGCGATAGAGCCGGACATCGTTGACCTGGCCCACCGCGATGACGACCGTGCCCGGTTCGCACACTTCGGCAAGCGCACTGATATCGTGCAGCGGATCGCCGCTTTCCGAAAGATCGACCATCAGAATCGCGGGACTGGCCGTGATCGAAAGCGACTGCACCGCGTTGCGCAGGCCGCCACGGGCGCACTTCTCGGGCGCCCAGCCCATGTCCGCGGCCACTGCACGCACCACGTCCAGAGCGGCATCGTCGCACAGAAAGGCGGCGAAGATATCGCGGTTGCCCGATTTCCAGGGTGCGCTCATGTCAGTTGCTCGTGCTTGCTGTGGAGGTGGTGACTTTCTTGACCGCACCACCACCGCTGCCGGTGGGCGCGCTGTCGCGATAGGCTTGGATCGCCTTGTTGGAACTCATCACCGTGGTGCGGCCATCGCCGGTCTGGCCGCGCACCAGATCCTCCTTGTTGGCCACCATCGCCGCAAGGTTGGAATTCACCGCGCAACCGTAATTGGTGGACGTGGCGTTCTTGCCGTTGCCATCGTTATGGGTGGACCAGTCGGGGCATCCCGGTACCGACGCCGTCGTGCGCATAACCACCAGGCGCACCGTGCCGGGTGCCAGGTTGCCTGCCGTTACCGGCGCGGTATCGCCCAGGGCCAGGCCATGGGCGGCAAGCACCGCCTGCACGGCATCATGCGTGGCTGGGTCCCCGGCCGGATCGTCAAGCGCCACCTTGTCGCCGTAGCCAAGGCTCAGCGAATCGAACCAGCCGGCCAGACGGCGCTGTTCGCTCACCGGCACGCCGCCGCCGGGCTGCGTGTTGATGTCGAGCGTGTAGCGGCTGCGTTCCACCACGGGCTGATGCACGCTGTCGAGCGAACGGTTGGTCGGCTGCCCGCCGATGCAGCCAGCCAGAACAGCGGTGAGGCCCAGCGCGATGGCCGTGCGGGCGATGCGATTGCGGGAAGTGAACATGGCGTGGTTCCTCGTCGCGGGATCGGTCGCGAAACCGGTAATGGGCGCGCTCACAGGCTGAAGCCCGGCTTGACGTCGGCATTGGCCTGACGGTTCTTCACCCCCTGGGCATTGCGGGCATCGCCTACTTTGGGTGCGGCCGGCGTCGCCTGAACAGAGCCTTCCCGTTCGCTGGGCATCGGCCGTGCTTCACCCTTCAACGGCACGGTTTCCTGATTGCCCAGAACCTGTTGCAGCGCATCGGCGGCACGGAAACCGTCGGTCGGCAGCTTGATGTCCTTGGCATCGACCGGGTTGACCAGGAACGGGGTGACCACGATGACCAGCTCGGTCTCGCCCTTCTTGAACGAGGTGGAGCGGAACAGCGAACCCAGGATCGGCAGGTCACCGGCACCAGGCAGTTTGGTGATCGTGTTCTGCGCCGAATTGCTGAGCAGCCCGGCGATCATGAAGCTTTGGCCAGAGCCCAGCTCCACCGTGGTTTCGGCGCGGCGCACTTTCAGCGCCGGAATGGTGGACGTCGATGTCGTCACGGCGCCATCGGTCGTAAGCTCGGACACTTCGGGGCGCACGCGCAACGAGATGCGACCATTGGCCAACACGGTGGGCGTATAGGCAAGGCTCACCCCGTACTTCTTGAATTCCACGGCAACCGCGCCCAATCCCTGCGACAGCAGAATGGGAAATTCGCCGCCGGCCAGGAACTCGGCGGTTTCGCCTGATAGCGCCGTAAGATTGGGCTCGGCCAACGTGTTGGCAAGGCCGATCGTTTCGCCCAGGTCCAGCGCGCCCAGCACGTCCAGACCGAAAATCTTGCCATTGAGCGTCAGACGCGTACCCGATGTCGCCGAACCGCTCACGGTGCTGGTAGTGTCGAGTGCCGTATTCATGCCAGTGACAAGCGAGCCACCGGACACGTATTGCGTGGCGGCAGAGCCCTGGCCGATGCCGAACTTCATCCCGCTCGAGCTATCGGCGCTGGCCCAGTTCATGCCGATCGCGCGGGTCAGCGTGCGGCTTACTTCGGCGAAGCGCACCTGCAGCATGACTTGCAGCGGCGTTGCCATCTTGAGGCGGCTGATGACCTGCATCTTGTCGCCCACGAAGGCTTTGACCAGGCGCTCGGCCTCGGCCGCGTCTTCCGGCGCGCCGACGGTGCCGGTCAGCAGTACCGTGCTGTTCATGGTCGCGGCCTGGATCCTGGCATCGGGCATCGCCAGGTGCAGCATCTGATCGACACTGTCGATATTGGTGCCCACGCGCACGTTGGCAGACCAGATCACGTCGCCCTTGGCATTGCTGGCATAGACGGTGGTTTCGCCCGGCCCTTTGCCGAAGACGTAAAGCTGGTTGGCCGATTTCACCTGGACATCGGCAATGCTCTCGTCAGCCACGAAAACATCGGCCATGCGCGAGGGCAGCGTGATCAGTTCGCCCCGGCTCAGGCCGACGGCAATCGATCGGGCGGGACTGGTCACGCTCTGCGCGTGGGCAGATGCGATGCCGACCGACACGGCCAGGGGCGCTGCCATGGCCATCAGCAAAGCGGAAGAGAAGCGGTTCGACATGCTGAGGCCTTTGGCGTGCTGCCGCGAACGGGCGAGCGGGCGGAAAGCGGAAGGCGTGGTCATCTCACTGCGCTCCCACGCTGACGGTAACGGTGTTCTTGCCGCGGGTGATGTTGACGACCGGGCCACGCGGGCGGGGGGGTGACGCCGGGCCGGCCATGGCGATCGGCCCGGGTGCCTGCGGTGGTGGAGCCGCAAAGCCGCTATTGCCTTGGGACGGCATCGACTTGCGCTGGAACCGCGAAACGTCGCCGCCGGTGACGAAGCTGGTGCCGCTGTCGAGCGGGCGGCCGAGCGCCTGCTTCAGCAGCTTTTCCTCGTCCTGCGGCGTGGCCCCGGCGGGAACCTTGATATCGCCCGAAGCGATCGCCTGCTCGAGTTCGGCCGAATTGTCGGCCAGCGAGCGCAGCGAAAGGCTGATCGTGCCGATCGTCTGTGCCACGGCGATCTTTTCGGCGATTTTCGGCGTCACTTCCACCGTCACCGTGCTGAACGCTTTGACTTTCGTCTTGCCTTCGATCTGCTCTTGCGTGGCCGACTGGTCGGTGGCGAGGACGCGCAAGTTGCGGATGATCGTTTCGGATGCCTTGAGCGGCTGGGCATCGTTGCCCTTGACGGTCTGCGTCAGCACCAAATCGATATGATCGCCGGGAAACACGAAACCGGCCACGCCGGTTCGCGCGGAAACCGGAATGGTTACCGCGCGCATGCCCGCCCCGAGAGCGGCGGCAAGGAAACCGCGGTCTCCCGGCGACACCAGCGAACCCTGCGTGATCGGTTCGCCAGCGGTAACGGGATTGCGCACGACAGTGCCGAGCAGTTTCTGCATGTCGGCCTCGCCTTCCACGAAATAGGCGTCCTGCACCATTTCCTTGGGCCATGCCTTGAACCCGATGGCATCGGCGGTGATGATCGTGCCGACCGGCAGGGCGCGTTGCGCCACCAGCACTTTGGCACCCATGTCCATCTTGGCGGCGGCGATGACCTGGGGCGAACCGCCGCGACCGAGCAGGCCCAGCCCGGCGAAGGCAGTGATCGTCGCCACGATCAGCGCCCCTACCAGCAGAATCAGCTTTCTCTTGTCCATCGCAACTTATCCCGCCCTTACAGAACAGCCGCAGCCATCCGACAAAATGGTTAAAATTGACCTTAGCCAGCGGCCATGGCGTGCAAGCCCGCGCCGTAGGTGGTGCCCAGAACACACAGCCCTGCCGTGGCGATTGCCACGCCATAGGGAATTTTCAGACGATCCTTGCGCCGGCGCGCGATGTGCCAGGTCCCCATGGCCAAAGTGAGCGCGCCGCCCACCAGCGCCATGATCAGCAGCAGTTCGCCAAACAGTGCGGGTTTCAGCCACAGCGCCAGCGCCGTAAGCAGCTTGACGTCTCCCCCGCCGATCGCGCGCACCGCAAACAGCCCGGCCAGCACCGTAAACGCCGCGGCTGCCACCCCCAGTTGGATGGCGATGTCGGGCCACAGTTGCAGGTCGCAAGCCCACCAATAGACGGGCGCGAGAGCGGCTATGGCGGCATTGAGCCAGTTGTCGATCTGCCTGCGACGCAGATCTGTTGTGGCTGCAACCAGCAGTGCAATTGCCAATAGGCCGACCAACCCGTAAACCATGGAAATTCCCCTCGATGTTGAGGGAATACCGGACAACCACTTACCAAACGGTAACCAAGCCGGATGGCGGAATCGCGCATGAAACTGGGCATTGCAGAACGATGATTAAGCATGTCTGGAAGAATGTGCGCGGCCGCGAGATCCCGGCGGGCGTCGCCGAATCGACCTGGACGGCGAGCGATGGCACGGCAATCCGGCGGATTGATTGGCATGCTCCGGAGGCTTTCAGAGGATCGCTCCTGTTTCTGCCCGGACGTGGCGACTTTTATGAAAAGTATCTGGAAACCTTCGATGACTGGGCATCCAGGGGGTGGCGCGTAACGGCAGCCGACTGGCGCGGCCAGGCCGGCTCCGCCGGGCCACCGCCCGGACCGGATGTGGGCGACATTGCCGATTTCGCGATCTGGGTGGACGATCTTTCCCAGCTCTATCAGGCATGGCGGGCTGCGACGCCCGCACCCCATGTGGTGGTGGGTCATTCGATGGGCGGCCATCTGGTGCTGCGGGCGCTGGCGGAGAAGCGAATCGATCCGGTCGCCACGGTGCTCAGCGCGCCGATGCTGGGATTTGCGACGCCTTTGCCACGCTGGGCTCAGCGCCTTTATGCCGCGTTGATGATCCGGATCGGCGACCCGGCGCGCGCCGCCTGGAAAGCCAGCGAAAAGCCTGGTGCGCGTGCGGCACTGCGGGCCAACCTCTTGACGCACGATCCCGTCCGGTACGAAGACGAGCAATGGTGGCGGGCGCAGCGGCCGTGGCTGGCGCTCGGGCCGGCCAGCTGGCGCTGGCTGCACAAGGCCAGCGAATCGTTCGACCGGATCGATGCCCCAGGCGTGCTCGAAGCGATCACGTCCCCCGTGTTGCTCTTGGCCACGCGCTATGACGGGCTGGTTTCGTGGCGCGCCATCGCGCGGGCCGCGCGGCGCCTGCCCCATGCACGGCTGGAGGCATGGGGGCGCGAGGCGCGGCACGAACTGCTGCGCGAAAGCGACGGCGTGCGCGATCGCGTCCTTGCCGCGATCGACGAATTCCTCGAACGCGAAGCGCCGGCCGCCACGGCGGCGTGAGGGGGAAAGGCGCGAGGATGGAGGAGTTCGACATTGCCATCGTGGGCGCCGGCATGGCCGGGGCCAGTCTTGCTGCCGAATGCGCTTCCCACGCTCGCGTTCTGCTGGTCGAAGCCGAAGACGCGCCCGGTTATCATACCACCGGCCGTTCTGCCGCGTTCTGGGATGAAGTCTATGGCGGGCCGGCGGTAGTGCCGCTGACACTGGCTTCGGGTGCCTACCTTTCCGAACACGGCTTTCTCAAGCCGCGCGGATCGCTGGTGATGGGCGAGGTGGGGGATCGGGCTGAACTGGAAGCGTTCGTGGCGCAATATGCGGCGCTGGGTGCGCGCCTCGATCTGGTCGGCCGGGGCGCCATGGCTGATCTGGTGCCCGGTTTGCGGGCATCCTGGAGCGTCGGTGTGTGGCAGCCCGGCTGCGCCGATATCGATGTCGCCGGCCTCCACCAGCACTATCTGGCACTGGCACGCCGGGCCGGCACGGTAGTGCGGCTGCGCGGGCGTGTGGAGCATTTGTTACGCGAAAGGGGGGGATGGCGTCTTGTCTGGCGTGGCGGGCAGGCCCGCGCCGGGCTAGTGGTCAACGCCGCCGGCGCCTGGGCCGATGTGCTGGCCGTCCTTGCCGGCGCGACGCCGCTGGGCATCACGCCGCTGCGCCGCACGATCGTGCAGTTGCGCGTAGATCCGCCGGTGCCGGCCGCACTGCCGCTTGCGTTCGGATGGGCCGGGGATTTCTATTTCAAGCCAGCGGGCGACCGCCTGTGGCTTTCCCCGCACGACGAGACGCCCGACGTGCCACGCGACGCGGCGCCCGAGGAAATCGATGTAGCAACAGCCGTGGCACGACTGGGCCGCGTGGTGGACTGGCGGGTGGAGGCCGTGGAGCGGCGCTGGGCAGGCTTGCGCAGCTTCGCCGCGGATCGTGCACCGGTCTATGGCTTCGATCCGCAGATTGCCGGATTCTTCTGGTTTGCCGGACAGGGCGGGTTCGGCATTCAGACAGCGCCCGCAGCCGCCCGCCTGGCGGCGCAACTGCTGCTTGGTCATGGTCCTGACGCTATGACCCGGACTTTGGAGCCGGCGCACTATGCCCCCGGGCGCTTCATGCTGGCCAAAGCCTGATCGCGCCTGCAACGTGGTTAGGCAGCAAGGTCAACGCATCGGTAACCAGACCTGGCCTTATCCCTTTGTGCGCTTTTCCCGCGCGCGCCTTTCCGTGACTTTGATCCGCTTGTCGTGCCGCGGCGCCGGGCGTGAGACGCGATACGACCGGCGAACCGGCACATCGACGAAACGCGTGGTCGTGACGGTGCGTGTTCCACACGGCTGACAGGCCGTGGCCGCCGCCGGTACGGGCACCATGACCACGCCGGCCACGTAATAGCCGGGTGGCGCCACCCAGGTGTTGCCATAACCAGGCACCGGTGCCGGATAAGCCATTGGCGCCGGGCCGCTGCAGGCAGGCGGCCAATCATGCCGATCTGGTTCGCTAATTGTCGTGCATGGCATAGCAGGCGCGGAATAAGGAACCATTCCGGTTTGTGTAGCATAGGGCTGCGCCGGCGCGGCGGCCGGCGGCGGGAGTGACGCCTGCTGTTGCGCCAGGGCTGGTGCCGTGACTGCGGCAATGCCAGTGCAGGCAAAGGTCAGGCGAAGGAGAAAACGGCCAATCATCGCAAAATCCCGCAAGCGGCTACCCCCGACGGGCAGCGCCAGGAAATTACCATATCGCCTTGCGGCACCCAAGCAGCCGAGGGGCAAGCGTGTCCCGAAACGGATCAGGCGGCGCGGGCCGCATCGCTGGCCAGCTTGTCCACCCGTTCGTTCTCGGGATGCCCGTCATGCCCTTTGACCCAGACCCATTCGATCGTGTGGGGGCGAGTCGCCGCAACCAGCGCCCGCCACAGGTCTTCGTTCTTGACCGGTTTGTTGTCGGCGGTTTTCCAGCCGCGTTTCTGCCAGCCGAAGACCCACTTGGTGATACCGTCAAGCACATAGCGGCTGTCGGTATGCAACGTGACCCGGCAGGGCTGCGTCAGCGCTTCCAGTGCGCGGATCGCGGCCATCATTTCCATGCGGTTGTTGGTGGTTTCGGGATCGGAACCTGTCAGTTCCCTTTCATGTTCGCCCATGCGCAGCAGCGCGCCCCAACCGCCTTTGCCCGGATTGCCCTTGCAGGCACCGTCGGTGAAGATCTCGACGTGTTTCATACCGCAAAGACGCCGGCATTGGCCGGATCGGCATAGAATTGCAGCCGCCGGGCAAAGGCCATCGGGTCCTTGCGCGTCACCAGGGCGTCGGAGGGCGTGTTGAGCCAGTCGAACGCGCGGCTCATGGCAAAGCGCATTGCCGCCCCTTGCGCCAGCACCGGCATGGCCGCCCGCTCTGCCGGTGACAGCGCGCGCACCCCGGCATAGCCTTCAAGCAGCGCGGCGGAAAGATCGGCGCGGAATGTCGTGCCTCCGGCGTCGAAGCACCAGGCTGCGTGCGCCACGGCCAGATCATAGGCCAGAATATCGTTGCAGGCGAAGTAGAAGTCGATCAGCCCGGTCACCGTCTCCTCCTGCATCAGCACGTTGTCGGGAAAGAGATCGGCATGGATCACGCCCTCGGGCAGGCCCTGGGGCCATTGAGCCGCCAGGCGGGGCAGATGCTCGGCCACCAGGCGGGCCAGGGTCGGGTCGATGCTGGCCAACCCCCCGGTGCCGCAGGCATCGGCCAGCCGCTGCCATTCGGCGAGCCCCATGGCATTGGCGCGCATGGTGGCATAGTCCGCCGCCGCGCCGTGCAGGGTGGCCAGCGCGGCACCAACGGCACGGGCCTGGGCCACGGTCGGATCGCGCAACGAAACTCCGGGCAGAAATTCGATCAGGGCCAGGGCACGCTCGCCGCGCGGAGTATCGACCAGGCGATAGAGGTTGCCCTGCCGATCGTGGATCGAGCGCGGCACCGGGCAGCCCTTGGCAGCCAGATGATCGAGCAAACCGAGGAAATAAGGCAGATCGGCAATTGCGATGCGGAATTCGTACATCGTCAGAATGAAGCGCGCGGTGCGCCCGCCGGGGCCTGCGGTTTCGATCAGCCAGTTGCTGTTGGATACGCCTTCGGCAATGCCCTTGGCGGTGATCAGCTGGCCAAGACCATAGGGCGCGAGCAGCGCGGCAATATCCTCCGCGCCGAGGTTGGTGTAGACGGCCATATCCGCGTTTTCAGCTCATCAGTTGGCGGGGCAGCTTGAAAATCATCTGTTCCTGGGTCGTGGTCACCTGTTCCTCGTGCACCTGCCGCCAATCGCCCAGCCGCGCGACCACCTCGCGCACCAGCACTTCGGGCGCCGAAGCCCCGGCCGTCAGGCCCAGGCTTTCCACCCCTTCAAGCCAGGCAGGGTCGATCTCGCTGGCGCGCTGGATCAACCGGGCGCTGCAGCCCTCGCGCTCGGCCACTTCGACCAGGCGCAGCGAGTTGGAACTGTTGGGCGCGCCGATCACCAGCACCAGCTGGCAACGCGGTGCAATGGCTTTGACCGCTGCCTGGCGGTTGGATGTGGCATAGCAGATGTCTTCGGCGCGGGGGCCGGAGATGGCCGGAAACCGGGCCTTGAGCGCCGCGACGATCTCGGCCGTATCGTCGACCGAGAGCGTGGTCTGGGTAAGGAACGCCAATGGCATGTCGGCCGGGAAATCGAGCTTGGCCACATCCTCCATCGTTTCCACCAGAGTCATCGCGCCTTCCGGCACCTGGCCCATGGTGCCGACCACCTCGGGATGGCCGCGGTGACCCACGAACAGGATGTGGCGCCCCGCTTCCACCCGGCGTTCGGCCTGGCGATGCACTTTGCTGACCAGCGGGCAGGTGGCGTCAAGCCAGTCGAGCCCGCGCTCGATGGCGGCCTGCGGCACCACTTTGGGCACGCCGTGGGCTGAGAAAACCACCGGCCTGCCATCGGGTACTTCGTCCAGTTCCTCAACGAAAACCGCGCCCTTGGTCTTGAGACTTTCGACCACGAAGCGGTTGTGCACGATCTCGTGCCGCACATAGACGGGCGCGCCATAGCGTTCGATCGCGCGTTCCACGATCTCGATCGCCCGGTCTACCCCCGCACAGAACCCGCGCGGTGCGGCAATGAGAAGTTGCAGGGGCGGCAAGCCCTTGTCGGGCGTGGCGGCATCGGGGGCGGATTGCGGAAAGGTGGAGTTCATGCCCCAGCCCTTAGCAGCGCAGCGCCCCCGCGTAAAACATGCCGTAAAACATGCCGTAAAACATGATAGCCCCGGGGCAGCGCCATTGCCCAAGTGCCACCGCGTGAGTAGAGGAAAGCGCTATGTGTGCCGGACGGCACCTCGCCGCCTTTGTTTCGCGCCCAAGGAAGTTGCCCTGATGATCGCCAAAAGCCGCCGTTTCTCGCTTGCCAAGGCCCTGTTCGGCACCACGCTCGTGGCCGTGGTGCTGACTGGCTGCGCCAAAAACAAGGGCGAACTGGTGGTGGAAGACGGGGTCGGCGTGACGGCACTGCGCACGGCGTGCCCGCTTGTGGAAATTCCGGAAATGACCGGCGACGTCACCTTGTTCGCCGATCCTTCCCGCTCTGATTCGCAGGCGGTCGATCTGGTTGCCACGATCACCAACCTGCGTTCGACCTGTGCCGAAGGCGCGGACCCGGTGAACAGCGAAGCCACGTTCGACGTGTTGGCGCGCCGCACCGATACGCGCGGCGCGCGCCATGTCGAACTGCCCTATTTTTCGGTTGTCATGCAGGGCGGCACGGCCGTCGTGGCCAAGCGCCTGGGCACCGTGGGGCTCGACTTTGCCGATGGGCAGGAGCGCGCCGCCGTTCGCGCCAAGGCCGGGGCAAGCATCAATCGCGCGGCTGCCAGCCTGCCCGAAGATGTGCGCCGCCGCCTGTCGCGCAAGCGCCGTCCGGGCCAGCCCGACGCCGCGGTCGATCCGCTTTCGTTGCCCGAAGTGAAAAAGGCGATTGCTTCCGCCACCTTCGAGCATCTGATCGGGTTTCAGCTCACCGCGGCTCAACTGGAATACAACGCGCGCCGCTAAGGTGCCAAGCTGCGCGCGCCACGGGCATTAGCGTGCGCAGGCCTCGTAATAGCCGGCGTGGCAGGCGGCCACGGCTTGGCGCCAGGCGGCGAGATCACGCTGGTACTGGGCCTGTGCCTCTGCGTACCCCGTATCGCCGTTCGGAGCATCGGTACTGCTGCGCGCCACCGATTCCCGATATTCGCGCGCCCAGCGCGCATCGCGCTGACGCACGTAATCGAGTTGAGCCTGATTCAGGCGGCGGATCGCTTCATGGTCGCGCATCCGCGCCGCGCTGCTGCGCATCGACCGATCGGCGGGATCGTCGGCATGTGCCGCAACCGGCAGGGCCATGGCCAGCAGCGCTGCGGCAAGCAATGGATTGACCCTCATTTCATGTTCCTTTGCCGTGTTGGCGAGAGTGATAGCCAGGCCGGGAGGGCAATGACAAAGGCGTTGCGACGAATGGTTCCGCCTTTCGCCTCATGTGCCGCGCGTGTCGCCGTAAAGATGGATGTGCAGGCGGTCGCTCATCCGCCAGCCATGCTCCAGCGCCAACGGCGCCAGCCATTTTTCGCGGGTGCGCAGAATTTCGCTGTTGGTGCCCTCGGGCATCACGAACAGGCGGTCGCCGGGAATGGCATGGGCAGCCTGCAACGCGGCGATATCGGCGCAGTCTTCTGGGCTGGCGACAACGAACTTGAAAAACGCGCGCGGTTCCGCCGCCCAGGCATCGAGGCGCGTGGGGATCAATGCGAGATCGGCGGCATTGCCCGAATGCGCAAGCTTGGGGCTGACGTTGAACTGGTCGATCCAGGGATCGATGGCGGCTGTGGGCGCGATCGTGCCGTTGGTCTCGATCTCCACGTACACGCCGGGGCGCGCCGTTCTCCACGCGGCCAGTACGCGGGCCAGCGCTGCCGCCTGCAACAGGGGTTCGCCGCCCGTCACCACCAGCCGCGATTGCGGAAAGGCAAGCAGCCGGGCCACCACATCGTCTTCTTGCAGAAGGACCTGGTTCGCCTCGCGGTCGAATGTCAGGGCATCGCGATGGGGCCGATTGTCGCCGGCAAAGCGCCAGGTATAGGCGGTGTCGCACCATTGGCAGGCCAGGTTGCAGCGCGACAGGCGCATGAACAGCGAAGGTCGCCCCGCCGACGGGCCTTCGCCTTGCAGCGAGGCGAATATCTCCGGCTCGCCCGGCGTGGTGGTGGCAAGGGCAAGAGTCATGGGCGCCGCGCGGGGCCGGTCGTCTGGCCTGGCACCACGGCCTTCACCCCAGACGCCCCAGTGCCGCTGCCAGGCGTTCCGCCTCGGCACTGTGATGGGCATGGTCGGCCCGGGCCTTGTCCACCGCTTCGGGCTTGGCGCGTTCCACGAACGAGGCATTGGCAAGGCGGCTTTCCAGCGCCGTGGCTTCCTTTTTCGCGGCGGCCAGCGCTTTTTCCAGGCGGGCCTTTTCCGCGGCGATGTCGATGATCCCCTCCAGCGGCACCACCAGCGTGGCATCCCCGGCCACGATCTGCATGGCCGCGCCCGCCGGTGCCGGGGCAAAGTGGATCGCCGAAAGCCGCGCCAGCCGCTCGATCGCCGCGGGATTGCCGGCGATGATCGCGGCAGTGCGGGCGTCAGGCTCAGCCAGATAGGCTACCAGCCTGGCACCGGGCGCGATGCCCAGCTCGTTCTTGGCCGTGCGCAGCGCGGAAACCAGCGCGATCAGCCATTCGACTTCGGCCTTGGCGGCGGCATCGACGCCCGCCCCGGCCCCGGGGGCGGGCCAGCGGGCAACGATCAGCTCACCATTGCGGGGCTGGGCGGGCGTCGCCAGCGCGTGCCACAGCTCCTCGGTAACGAACGGCATGAACGGATGGAGCATGACGAGGACCTGGTCCAGCACCCAGCCGGCCACGGCGCGCGTCTCATCGTCGAACGATCCCTTGATCAGTTCGATGTACCAGTCGCAGAACGTGTCCCATGCGAAGTGATAGATGGCATTCGCCGCTGCATCGAACCGCAGATCGTCCATGGCCTGATCGAGCGCGGCAAGGGTTTCCACCACTTCGCCCACGATCCAGCGGTTGACCGCGCTGGTTGCCGGCGGGGCTTCCAGCGTGGCCGAGGCGGCAATGCCGTTGGCCTGGCAGAACCGCGCCGCGTTCCACAGCTTGGTGGCGAAGTTGCGATAACCCTCCACCCGCTTCTCGTCCATTTTCACGTCACGGCCCTGGCTTTCCATCGCCGCCATGAAAAAGCGCAAGGCATCGGCGCCATAGGTGTCGATCAGCCCCAGCGGATCGACGACGTTGCCTTTGGACTTGGACATCTTCTGCCCATCGGCCGCGCGCACCAGCCCGTGCAGGTAAAGCCGCTTCCACGGCACGTCGTTCATGAAATACAGGCCCTGCATGGCCATGCGCGCATCCCAGAAGAACAGGATGTCGAAGCCCGACACCAGCAGGTCGTTCGGATAGTGGCGCTTGACCAGCTCGGTCTCGTCGGGCCAGCCCAGCGTGGCGAAAGGCCAGAGCGCGGAGGAAAACCAGGTGTCGAGCACGTCGGGATCGCGGGTAAGCGATTTGCGGCCGGCCAGCGCCATGGCCGCTTCCTCGGTCTCGGCCACATAGACCTGGCCCTCGGCATCGTACCACGCCGGGATCTGATGCCCCCACCAAAGCTGGCGTGAGACGCACCAGGGCTGGATGTTTTCCATCCAGTTGAAGAACGTCTTTTCCCAGCTCTTCGGCACGATCTCGATGGCGCCGGAACGCACCGCCTCGATCGGCCTTTGCGCCAGGACCTGCGCGTTCACATACCACTGGTCGGTCAGCCAGGGTTCGATCACCACGCCGCCGCGATCGCCGAACGGGGTCTGGATGGCGCGCGGTTCGGCCTCGTGATCGGTTGCATTGCCGTCCTTGTCCCAGGTGACATGCGGCACGAGCAGGCCTTGCGCCTTGAGCGCGGCAACCACCGCCGTGCGCGCGTCGAACCGGTCGAGGCCCAGAAACGCGTCCGGGATCAGGCCATCGGCGGTCTGCACCACGCGGGCTTCGGCATCGAACATGTCGAGCATGTCGCGCGGTTCGATCCCGGCGCGTTTGCCCACTTCGAAATCGTTGAAATCGTGCCCCGGGGTGATCTTCACAGCGCCGGTGCCCAGTTCGGGATCGGCATGTTCGTCGGCCACGATCGGAATGCGTCGGCCGGTGATCGGCAGCACGACATGCTTGCCGATCACGCTCTTGTAGCGCTCGTCCTCGGGATGCACGGCCACGGCCATATCGGCCAGCATGGTTTCGGGCCGCGTCGTTGCCACCACGATATGGTCGGCGCCCCCGTCCAGCCGCACGCCATCGGCCAGCGGATAGCGGAAGCGCCAGAAGTGGCCCTGCACCTCGCGCGTTTCCACTTCCAGATCGGAAATCGCGGTCTTGAGCTTGGGGTCCCAGTTCACCAGCCGCTTGTCGCGGTAGATCAGGCCTTGGTTGTAGAGATCGACGAAGACCTTGACCACGGCCCGGGTGAAATGCGGGTCCATGGTGAACTGTTCGCGGCTCCAGTCCATCGAGCAGCCCAAGCGGCGCAGCTGGCGGGTGATCGTGCCGCCGCTCTCGGCTTTCCATTCCCACACTTTGGCGATGAACGCGTCGCGCGTGTAGTTGGCGCGCTTGTCCTGTTTCAGTTCAAGCTGGCGCTCGACCACCATCTGCGTAGCAATGCCGGCATGGTCGGTGCCCACCACCCACAGCGCGTCCTTGCCTTTCAGCCGCTCGTGACGGATCACGATGTCCTGCAGCGTGTTGTCCAGCGCATGGCCGATATGGAGCGAGCCGGTCACGTTGGGCGGCGGGTTGACGATCGTGAAGGGCTGGGCAGCTCCACGCTCTGGGCGGAACAGGCCCCGGCTTTCCCAGTGCGCATACCAGCGCGCCTCGATCGCGCCTGGCTCGAACGTCTTGGCCAACGGTTCCGGGGCCAACGGTTCCGGGGCCAACGGTTCCGGGGCCAACGGTTGCTGGCCCGATTCCTGTTGCGTATTGGTCTCGCTCATGCCGGGCGCCTTGCCAGTTGCGGACTGCCATCGCAAGCACGGGCAGGAACGGAAAAGACCATTGGCGCGTTCCACCGCACGTGATGCACTTGTCGCCCCTGCTATTTTCCCCCATGAAGCGGGCAGAATGAAAGCGTCAGCCGATTTCACCATAGAGCCGGGCCAGGGGGGCCACGGCGGCGTGCTGCGCTTGCGCGGCCCGATGGTGGTATCCACGCTGGGTCTGGTGGACAGGCGGCTGCGCCAGATCGCCGATCCCGTTGCCGAAATCGACGTGCGCGAGGTCGACCGGATGGACACCGTGGGCGCCTGGATCGTGTGGCGCCTGTCGCGCGAGCTCGATGCCCGCATCGTCAATTGCCGCGATGAAGCCGAACGCCTGATCAGCGCGATCAGCGAAACCGATGATAATACGCAGAGCATCCGCGCACCGCGCCTGCCTTTGCTGCGCCGTGTGCCCGATGAAGTGGGCCAGGTGGTGATCGCGCTGGGCACGGGTTTTCTGCAGGTGGTGGGTTTCCTGGGCCAGGCGATTTCCGCGGCGGGTTCGATCCTGCGCCATCCGCGCCGGTTTCGCGCACTGGCGCTGATCCATCAGATGGAACTGGTGGGCGTCAACGCGCTGGGCATCATCGGCTTGATGAGCTTTCTGGTCGGCGTCGTGATTGCCCAGCAGGGCGCCGTGCAGTTGCAGCAGTTCGGCGCCGAAATCTATACAATCAATCTGGTCGGCCGGCTCACCTTGCGTGAACTGGGCATTCTGATGACCGCGATCATGGTGGCCGGGCGATCCGGATCGGCCTTTGCCGCGCAGCTTGGCACGATGAAGCTGACCGAGGAAGTCGACGCCATGCGCACCATCGGCGTTTCGCCGACGGAAGCGCTCGTCGTGCCGCGCATCCTGGCCACGATGATCATGCTGCCGTTGCTGGGCATCTATTCCTCGGTTCTGGGCATTATCGGCGGTGCGGCGCTGGGTTCGCTGTCGCTGGGCATTCCCTTCCTGACTTTCCTTTCGCGCATCCAGGAAGTGGTGCCGCTGCACGATGTCTGGGTCGGCCTGGTCAAGGGGCCGGTGTTTGGCCTGGTGGTGGCCCTGGCCGGTTGCTATCAGGGGATGCAGGTCAAGACCAATGCCGAAGAAGTCGGCACCCGCACGACGGCTGCGGTGGTGCTGGCGATTTTTACGGTGATCGTGCTCGACGCGTTCTTCGCCGTATTTTTCACCAAGATCGGGTGGGGTTGAGCGATGCCTGATCCCCAGGCCCCCACGGCCCCGGTTCTTGCAGATGCGGCTGACGATTTCCCCATCCGCGTGCGCGGCCTGGTCAACCGCTTTGGCGATCACACGGTTCACGAAGACCTCGATCTGGATGTGAAGCGGGGAGAGATCATCGGCGTCGTGGGCGGATCGGGCACTGGCAAATCGGTGCTGATGCGCTCGATCATCGGTTTGCAGATTCCCGCCGAAGGTTCGATCGACGTGCTGGGCCGCTCGATCACCGACGCGCGCGATGACGACGACATCGATATCCGCAGCCAGTGGGGCGTGCTGTTTCAGGGCGGGGCGCTGTTTTCCACGCTGACCGTGGCGGAAAACGTGGAAGTACCCCTGCGCGAGTTCCATCCCGAGATCACCGAGGATCTGCGCCACGAGATCGCCCGCTACAAGGTCCTGTTGTCGGGCCTGCCGGCCAACGCCACCAACAAGTATCCGTCCGAGCTTTCGGGCGGGATGAAGAAGCGCGCCGGGCTGGCGCGGGCGCTGGCGCTCGATCCGGAACTGCTGTTTCTCGACGAGCCGACCGCCGGCCTCGATCCGATCGGCGCGGCCGCTTTCGACCGGCTGATCCGCGGGCTTCAGGAAACCTTGGGCCTGACCGTCTTCCTGATCACCCATGATCTCGATACGCTGTATGAAATCTGTGACCGGGTGGCGGTTCTGGCTGACAGGAAAGTCATCGCCGTGGGCACGATTCCGGAACTCCTGGCGCTGGATCATCCCTGGATACAACAATACTTCAATGGGCCGCGCGGCCGGGCGGCCAAGGACGCGCAAGACCGCGAAGCGGGGACGGTGGTACAACCTGCCCCGCAGATGGAATAGGAACAGGCGATGGAAACGCGGGCAAACCATATCTGGGTCGGGGCCGTCACCCTGCTGCTGCTGGTCGGCGCGGCGCTGCTCACCATCTGGATCGCGCGGCTCAACCAGCATGAACAGAACGAATTCGACATCTTTTTCAAGCAGTCGGTCGATGGTCTTGCCAAAGGTTCCGAAGTGTCGTTCTCGGGCGTGCCGTCAGGTCAGGTGAAGGACATCGAACTTTGGGAAAAGGACCCCGAGTTCGTGCGCGTGCGCATCGCCATCGACAAGCGTGTGCCGATCCTGATGGGCACGACGGCCAGCATCCAGGGCAGCTTCACCGGCGTCTCCACGATCCAGCTGGCCGGCGCCGTCAAGGGGGCACCGCCAATCGATCAGCCCGGGCCCGAAGGCGCGCCGGTGATTCCCACCAAGCGTTCGGGCCTGGGCGAAATCCTGTCCAACGCGCCGTTGCTGCTTGAACGGCTGGCCACGCTGACCGAACGCTTGACCATGGTTCTGTCGGACAAGAACCAGAAGTCGTTCGAGAACATCCTCGCCAATACCGACAAGGTGACTGCCAATCTGGCCGAAGCCTCGCCCCAGGTGCAGCGCACGTTCGCCGAACTGCAAGCGACGCTGCGCCAGGCCACCTATACACTTTCGGCGTTCGAGAAAGTGGCGGGGTCGGCCGATAACCTGCTGAACGAGAAGGGGAACGGCCTGGTCGACCAATTGCGCAGCACGCTCAAGGCGGCGCAAGGAACGGCCGATGCCTTGAGTGCTGCCGCCAATGCGGCGCAGCCGGGCCTCAGGCGTTTCGATGAAAAGACGCTGCCCGCAGCCGAAGCGGCCATGCACGATCTTCAGGCCACGACCCGGTCCCTGCGCGAATTGACCGAACGGATCAACGATCGCGGGGTCGGCAGCATCGTCGGCGGCTCGAAGCTGCCCGATTACAAGCACTGATCGCCGCAAGGGGAATTTGACATGCCATCTCGTTCGCTGCGCCGCGTTTCGCCTCTGGCGCTCGGCACGATGCTTTCTGCCGCTCTTGGCCTGACCGGCTGCGTCAGCATTGGCGCCAAGGCGCCCGGCAGCCTGCTTGCGCTGACGCCCGAGGCCAGCGTTGCGGCCGGGCAGGGTGCTTCGGGCACGCTGGCCAGGTCCACCGTGGTGATGGAACCGGCGGCCGATGCGCGCGTGGCGGTGCTGCGCGTTGCCGTGCAGATCGATGCCACCCAGGTCGCTTATCTGAAGAAGACGCAATGGGTCGAACGGCCTTCACGCCAGTTTCAGCATTTGGTGGCCGAGACTCTGCGCGCCAAGGGCAGCCGCCTGGTGGTGGAAGGCGATGTCAGCCAATGGCAGCAGCGCCTTTCCGGCCGGCTGCTGGCCATCGGCTACGATCTGCCTAGCCGCAGTGCGGTGGTGCGGTTTGACGCGGTGAAGGAAAACGCCGCGCGGCGGATTGAGACGCGCCGCTTCGAAAGCCGCGTGCCGAATGTGGACGACAATGCGGCGGCGATCGGCCCGGCGCTGAATCAGGCGGCAAACGATGTTGCGCGGCAGGTGGTGGACTGGCTCGGCTGAGCCGCGCTCGCTCAAGGTTTGCGGCCCGATCCTGATTTCCGGCCCGATCCTGATTTCCGGCCCGATCCTGATTTCCGGCCGCCGCCGTCCTGCTTGTTCACCGTTGCCCAGGCGCGGCGTTCGGCCTCTTCCTGGCTCGCACCGCGTTCCTTGTAGCTTTCCTCGATATGTTCGGCCTTGCGTTTCTGCTTGGCCGTATAGGCGTCCTTGCTGCCTTGGGGCACGACCGATCTCCTTTGGCATCCGTGCATTCCGGCAAAGATCCGCAAAGCGCCATGGTTCCCGAAATATGGCATTCTGAAAGCAATCGCGCGGCAACCGCCCCCCCGGCACGCAGGGCAGGCATGCCTGATTGACGGCACGTTTAGCCGTTTCGCGGGTTTGACATGGCATCCCCTGCCGCTTTGAACCGCGGCGGGGGCACGGCTGCGAAGATGCGAGGGTCCGTGTTTCAGGAAAGCCAGTCGTTTGCCGATGCCCGGATGCGGACGTTCCGCGCCATTGGCATCGCCCGCGTGCTGTGTATTCTGGGCATTGTCTACGTCCATGCCTGGACCGGCCTTTACGGGCCCGCGCTGACCGCGCAGGACCATACTGCCCAGGGTCTGTTGCGCTGGGGCATGATCGAACTTCTTGCCCGTGCATCGGTGCCGCTTCTCAGCATGGCATCGGGCTGGCTGGTCGGCCCCTCGCTTGCCCGGCACGGTGCGCGGGCGTTCCTGGCCGGCAAGGTCCGCACCGTCCTGGTGCCGATGCTCGCATGGAATGCCATCGCCGTCGCGATCGTCTCGGGCGCAGCCTATTTCGGCTGGCTCCATGCGCCGCAGCCCACATCGTGGGCGTGGCTTGCCAACGAGCTTACCGGCCTTGCCTATCCCAACGAAATCAACGTGCAGATGCCGTTTCTGCGTGATCTGTTCCTTTGCCTGCTGGCGGCGCCTTTGCTGGCGCGGCGGGGTGACCGGGTGCTGGTCGTCGTGGCGATCGCCGCCTTGGGGTGGAGCCTGGCGCCCCCTGTTTTCCCGCTGTTGCAGCGCCCGTCGATCCTTGCCTTCTTCGTGGCCGGCATGCTGGTGCGGCGGCGTGACCTGGCGGCACGGCTGGGCGGCCTGCCGCTGCCGCTGCTGGCGGTGCCCTATCTGGCGATGGCGGCCCTCAAGATCTGGGTCGATCTGATCGGCGAGGGCGGCTGGCCCGGCCCCAGCCTGATAGCCGGCGTCGATCTGGCCATGCGGGCGATCACCGCGCTTTGCTTCTGGGCGCTGGCCTGGCGCCTGGCATCCACGCGGGCCGGCACCAGGCTGACAAGGCTGGAGCCGTCGATGTTCCTGCTGTTCTGCTGCCACCTGATCCTGATCTGGTGCTTCGGCCCGGCTATCGGCCTGCTCACCGGCCCGCTTGGCGCACCGCTCTATCCGCTGTTCCTGCTCGCCCAGCCGCTATTGGCGCTGGCGGCGACGCTGGCGCTGGGCGCGGTCCTGCAAAAGGCAAGCCCGCCGCTGGCCGGGTGGCTCAGCGGCGGGCGGCTGAAGGATAACGGCTGAAACGGCGCTCAGTTCTCTTCGTCTTCGTTTTCCAGCAGGCGGTCCTCGTCCTCGTCCCAGTCCTTTTCCTCTTCCTTCTCCTCGTCTTCTTCCAGGGCATCGATCAAGGCCTGGGCAAAAGCGGGGATGTCATCGGGCTTGCGGCTGGTGATGAGGTTCCCGTCGATCGCCACGGCCTGATCCACCACGTCGGCGCCGGCGTTTTCCAGGTCGGTATGAATCGATGGCCAGCCCGTTACCGTGCGCCCGTCGAGAATGTCGGCTTCCACCAGCAGCCAGGGGCCGTGGCAGATTGCCGCGATGGGCTTGTCCATGTCGTCGAATTCCTCGACGAGTTCGATGGCCCGGGCTTCAAGGCGCAGGGCATCGGGATTCATCTGGCCACCGGGAAGCAGCAAGGCATCGAAATCGTCAGCCTCCACGGCGTCGAGCCGGGCATCGACTTTGACGCTTTCGCCCCAGTCGCTGTGGTTCCAGCCCTTGATCGAGCCGGTCTTGGGGCTGGCTACCGTCGTTTCGATGCCGGCTGCTTCCAGCGCCTTCTTCGGTTCCAGCAATTCGGATTGTTCGAAGCCATCGGTGGCTATGATCAGCACGCGCTTGGCCATGGCATTTCTCCGTCAATCGAGGGGTACTTGCCCACAATCGCCCGCCCTGTCGCCAGTTCCGGAGGTTTCGTTTTGTTCACCGCATTGCTACACCGATTCGACCATGGCCGATGATTTCAAAGACCCGTTCGACGCGATCGTCGATGCCCCGTTCGATTCCGCCCTGTCAGAGCGGTATCTGGTCTATGCGCTGTCCACGATCACCGCTCGCTCGCTGCCCGATCTGCGCGACGGGTTGAAGCCCGTGCACCGCCGCCTGCTGTGGGCGATGCGGCAGTTGCGGCTCGATCCCAACGGCGCGTTCAAGAAATCGGCGCGGGTGGTGGGTGACGTGATCGGCAAGTATCATCCACATGGCGATGCCAGCGTCTATGACGCCATGGTCCGCCTGGCGCAGGATTTCGCGCTCCGCTATCCGTTGGTGGAGGGGCAGGGCAATTTCGGCAATATCGACGGCGATAACGCCGCGGCTTACCGCTATACCGAAGCGCGGCTGACGGCGACGGCCATTCGCCTGATGGCGGGGCTGGACGAAGGCACGGTCGATTTCGTTCCTACCTATAACGGCGAGGAAGAGGAGCCGGAAATCTTCCCCGGCCTTTTTCCCAATCTGCTGGCCAATGGCGCCAGCGGCATCGCCGTGGGCATGGCTACCAACATTCCCAGCCACAACGTGGCCGAAATCGTCGATGCGACGCTGATGCTGATCGATAATCCCCATGCCGAACATGCCCAGTTGATGGAGGTGTTCGGCGGCCCTGACTTTCCCACTGGCGGCGTCGTCGTCGACAGCCCGGCAGCGATTTCGGCCGCTTACGAAACCGGGCGCGGCGCGATCCGCGTCCGCGGTCGGTTTTCGGCGGGGCGCAGCGCAGACGGCGCGTGGGAGGAAACGGGAATCGAACGGCTGGGCAGCGGCCAATGGCAGCTGGTCATTTCCGAAATCCCCTACATGGTGCAAAAGGGCAAGCTGATCGAGCAGATCGCCGCCCTTATCGCCGACAGGAAGCTGCCGATCCTCGAGGATGTGCGCGACGAAAGCGACGAACACATCCGCATCGTGATCGTGCCCAAAAGCCGCAACGTCGATCCCGACCTGCTCAAGGAATCGCTCTACCGGATGACCGATCTGGAAACACGGTTCGGCCTCAATCTCAACGTGCTCGACGCGCACCGCACGCCCGGCGTGCTGGGGTTGAAACTCTTGTTGCAGGAATGGGTGGTCAGCCATATCGATATCCTGCTGCGCCGCACGCAGCACCGGCTGGACAGGATCGCGGCCCGGCTCGAACTGCTCGACGGCTATATCATCGCCTATCTCAATCTCGACCGGATCATCGAGATCATCCGTACCGAAGACGAGCCCAAGCCGGTGATGATGGCCGAATTCGGGCTGACCGATCGCCAGGCCGAGGCCATTCTCAACATGCGGCTGCGTTCTTTGCGCAAGCTCGAGGAAATGGAATTGCGGCGCGAGCGCGATGCGCTGCTGGCCGAGCAGGACGATCTCAACAAACTGCTGGAAAGCCCGGCGCGCCAGCGCACGCGGCTGAAACGCGATCTTGCCGCGCTGCGCAAGGAATATGGCCCCGACACGGCGCTGGGTCGCCGTCGCACGACGATTGCCGAAGCCGCGCCGGCGCGTGAATTCTCGATGGATGCGATGATCGAGAAAGAGCCGGTCACGGTTGTGCTTTCGGCACGGGGCTGGATCCGTGCGGCCAAGGGGCATCTGCCGCTCGATACGGAGTTCAAGTTCAAGGAAGGCGACGGCCCGGCCTGGGTCTTGCATGCGCAGACCACCGACAAGCTGCTGGTGGCGCTCGACAGCGGGCGGTTCTATACCCTGGGCGCCGACAAGCTGCCCGGAGCCCGCGGGTTTGGCGAGCCGATCCGCACCATGGTGGATATCGATCCCGAAGCGCATATCGTGGCGCTGGTCGTCTATCGGCCCAAGGGCCAGCTTTTGCTGGCGGCCAGCACCGGGCGCGGCTTCGCGGCCGAGATGGATGAACTTCTGGCCGAAACGCGCAAAGGGCGCGGGGTGGTTTCCACCAAGCCGGGCGTGCACCTCAAGATCGTGCGCGAAATCGCGCCCGAGCACGATCATGTCGCCGTGGTGGGAGACAACCGCAAACTGGTGATCTTTGCGCTTTCCGAATTGCCGATCCTGGCCAAAGGGCAGGGGGTTGCGCTGCAACGCTATCGCGACGGCGGCCTTGCCGATGCCGTGACGTTGCGCCTGGAGGATGGCCTGACCTGGGCGATGGGCGGCGAAAGCGGTCGCATTCGCGTGGAAAAGGACCTGCTGCCCTGGAAAGTGGCGCGCGGCGCCGCCGGGCGCCTGCCGCCGGTGGGCTTCCCGCGCGACAACAGGTTCTAGGTGTTCAGTCCCAGCGTGTGATGGTGTAAGATTGTCATCATCACATGCTGGGACCGAACACCTAAGCACCGTCCCGAGCCCGGGTGGGCCTATCGTTCCCCTTGCTCCCGCACGGCGTCCACCAGCCAGTCGTGAAACTTGACGAGTCCCGGATGATCGCGCCAATCGGGCCGCAGGACCAGGTAGTATTGGCCTTCGTCCATCAGTGCGGTGGAAAAGGGCGTTACCAGATCGCCCGATGCCAGTTCGGGTTCGATCAGGAAACGCGGGAGCAGCGCCGCGCCCGATCCCGCCGCCGCTGCCTGGGCCAGCATCAGAAAGTGTTCGAACGTGGGGCCTTTGAGCGGCGGCAGGCCATCGATCCCATTTAGCGCAAACCAGCGGTTCCACGCCTGCCGGCGCGAGACCTGGAACAACAGGGGCTTGCCCAGCAGATCGGCGGGGGCCGCCACGCCTTCGGCTTCGATCCAGGCCGGCGAGCAGGCGACCACCGCCTGCTCGGCAAACAGCGGCACCAGTTCGGCATCGTCCCAATCGGCCGCGCCGAAATGGATGGCGGCGTCGAACCGTTCCTCGCGCAGATCGAACGGGAACGAGCGGGCCGCGAAATTGACGATCAATTCCGGGTGCCGCGTGGTCAATCCCGGCAGGCGCGGGGCAAGCCAGCGCATGCCGAACGAGGGGAGCGTGGCGATCGTCAGATCGCGACGGTTGCCGCGTTCCATGGCCCTGACCGTCGCCATGCGGATGCGGCGCAAGGCAGGTTCGATCTCTTCGGCATAAGTGCGGCCAGCCTCGTTCAGCACGACGCGGCGGCCATGGCGCTGAAACAGGGGTGTCTGCAAGGCTTCTTCCAGAAGGGCGATCTGGCGGCTCACTGCGCTCTGCGTCAGGCCCAGTTGCGCCCCGGCCCGCGAAAAGCCGCCTTCGCGCGCAGCGGCTGTGAAACAGGCCAGCGCTGTCATCGAAGGAAGTTCACGCCGCGATTCGCTCATTCCGAAAACCGATCAACAAATGATGCTTCCCCGTTTGGAAGCTGCTGTTTGATAGCATAAACGGCATTTCGATACGATACTGGATCGAAAGAGCGCATCATGGAACATGTGGCAACCATCGCACCGGCAGGTTCCGCGGATCTTGTCGAAAGCATCCTCGGCATTGGCCGCGCGGCAGAAGTTCGCGCATTGGCCGCGCCGATGGTGCCGGTCGGCGGCCGCGTCCCTGTGAACGGGATCGATGCACTGCGCTTTGCCGAAGCGCTGAACCTGCTGCTGTTCGCCGATCTGCTCGACCGCGTGCCCGAGGGCGCCGACTATGCGGCGCAATGCCTGGCGCAGGGGCGTCGCCTCGTGCTGGATCATGGTGCGCTGCGCACCGTGGCTTTGCCGCGCGGCGCGCGCTGCGCCATGCCCAACGGGGTCGAAGCATTCCGCCGCGTGCTCGAGCCGCTTGGCTATGTGGAAGTGGGCATCTATCCGCTGCCCCGCCTCAGGATGACGGGCCATGTCTGGTGCCACGTGCAGCTTCCCGAAACCATGCCTCAGTTCTTTGTCAGCGAACTGCATGTCGATCAGTTTTCGCCCGGGTTCGCCAAGGCGGCCATGCGCGTGTTCGGCCCTGCGCTCGATCATCTCGACACCGCGACCGCGCAGGTGATGGGCCATTTTGCCGCCGGTGGCAGTGTCCCGCATGAAGAGGCGCTGGCGGCGCTCAAGGTCGTGCTGACGCTGTTCGATCGCCAGCACCCGGTCCCGTTCGAGAGCGATTACGAAATTCTGCGCGCCGAAAGCGCCGAAGCGGCCTGGATCGCCACCGAAGGCAACGCATTCAACCACGTGACCGATCGTGTCGCCGATGTCGAAGCCGTGGCACAGGGTGAACGCGCGGCGGGACGCGCCGTCAAGGATGCAATCGAGGTGTCCGCTTCGGGCCGCGTACGCCAGACGGCGCTGCGTGCGGCGCAGGTCCGGCGTTCGTTCCGGGCAGACGATGGCACGCTGACCGTGCGCACCGTGCCGGGATCGTTCTTCGAATTCATCAGCCGCCGCGTCGATCCGGCCACGGGCAAGCTCGACCTCGCGTTCGACAGCGGCAATGCCACGGGCATTTTCAAAATGACGGTCGCTGCCTGAACGGCCCTGCCTTCCGGCCAGCCGCGCCGCGGCGGCCGCCAGAACTGCACGCAAATCCGCAGGTCATGCGGGAAGGAAACGCCATGTCTGAAGCTTTGATGCCGCTTTATGCACGTGCCCAGATCGAAGTAGAGCAGGGCGAGGGTGTCTGGCTGGAAGCGCGCGACGGGCGCCGCTTTCTGGATTGCGTAGCCGGGATCGCCACGTGTGGGCTGGGCCATGCGCATCCTGCGCTGGTCGCCGCGCTGACCGCGCAGGCGCAGAAACTGTGGCACGTTTCCAATATCTTCCGGATTCCCGGCCAGGAGGAACTGGCCCGCAAGCTGACCGGCGCCACTTTTGCCGATCTTGCCTACTTCGCCAATTCCGGCACAGAGGCGGTGGAGGCGGCTCTTAAGATCGCGCGCCGCTATCATTATGCCAGGGGGAACCCCGAGCGGATCGACGTGATCGGCTTTGCCGGATCGTTCCACGGGCGCACATATGCCGCGATCAATGCGTCGGGCAATCCCGCTTACCTCGAAGGGTTTGGCCCGCGCCTGCCGGGTTTTCACCAGATGACGGTGGACGATCTGCCGGCTCTGGCCGAAGCCATTGCCCGCCCGACCACGGCGGCCGTCATTGTCGAGCCGGTGCAGGGCGAAGGCGGCGCCCGCGCGCTTTCGGGCGAATTCCTGCGTGAACTGCGGCGCCTGACGCGTGACCATGACGTGCTGTTGATCCACGATGAGGTGCAAAGCGGCATGGGCCGTACGGGCAAGCTGTTTGCGCACCAGTGTTTTCCGGGCGCGGAGCCCGACATCATGGCCATTGCCAAGGCCCTGGGCGGCGGCTTTCCGATCGGCGCTTGCCTGGCAAGCGCGGAAGCGGCAAGCGGCATGGTGACGGGCGTGCATGGCACCACGTTCGGCGGCAATCCGCTGGCCATGGCCGTGGGGCTGGCGGTGTTCGATGTGATTGCGCAAGACGCGACGCTGGCGCATGTTACCGCGATGTCCGATCGCTTTTACACCGGCTTTGCCGCGCTTGCCGGCCGCTATCCCGACCAGATCGTGGAAACCCGGGGCAAGGGGCTGCTGATGGGCTTGAAGCTGCATGCCAACAACCGTGAAGTCATGGCCCTGGCGCGCGAGCATGGCCTGCTGGTGGCAGGAGGCGGCGAGAACTGCGTCCGCATGCTGCCCTCGCTGCTGATCACGGCCGAGGAAGTTGACGAGGCGCTGGCCCGGCTCGAAGCGACGTTGGCCGATGCCCGTGCGCGCGGCTGGGGGCAGGTGGCCGATCGGGCGCCGGGCACCCAGATGCCCGCTACTCAGACGGTTGGCACTCAGGCCCCAGGTAATCAGGCGTCTGGTAATCAGACGCCTGGTAATCAGACGCCTGGTAATCAGACGGTGGCGGCCTGATGCTGGTGGTTCGGCCGGCCGGGCCGGCCGACATCGATGCCTTGCTCGATCTGGCGTTTCTTTCCGGCAAGGGGTTTACCAGCCTGCCCGAAGACCGCGCCGTCCTGGCCGAGCGTCTGGCGCTTTCTGCGCAGAGCTTTGCGCGCGACGTGCCGGTTCAGCGCGCGTGGTATACGCTGATGCTGGAAGATACCGAAACCGGCGCGGTCGAAGGGGTTGCCGGAATCAAGGGTGGGGTGGGGCTCGACCGGCCGCATTTCTCGTTCCGGGTCATGACCCTGGCGCAATATTCTTCGGCCACCGGCACGCGGTTCGATCACCAGGCGCTGGTGCTGGTCAACGAATGCAGCGGCATGTCGGAAGTGGGATCGCTGTTCCTGCGCCCGCGCAAGCGGCAGGGCGGCGCCGGATCGCTGCTGGCCCGCGCGCGTTATGCGCTGATCGGCGCCAACCGCGACCTGTTTGCCGCCACGATCATGGCGGAACTGCGTGGCTGGTTCGACGAGCGCGACGAAAGCCCGTTCTGGCACGGCATTGCCGCCAAGTTCTTCCGCCTGCCGTTCGAGGATGCCGACCGGATGATCACGGCCACCGACGGTCAGTTCATTCTCGATCTGGCGCCGCGCCATCCGATCTATCTGGAACTGGTCGATCCCACCGCGCGCGAGGCGATCGCCAAAGTCCACCGCCATGGCGAACGGGCGCTGGCCATGCTTGAGGATGAGGGCTTTACCCGTTCCGGCCTGGTGGACATTTTCGACGGCGGCCCCACGGTGACCGCCCCGCGCGACCAGATCCGCACGATCCGCAACGCGCGCCAGATGCCGGCGGTGGCCGGTCTTGTCGAAACCGCGCCCGGCGAACGGCCGCATCTTGTGGCAACCCCGGGCCTTGCCACGTTTCGCGCCACCTTGACCCCGGCACGGATCGCCGGGGACGCGCTGGTCGTTCCCGAAGCAACCCTGGCCGCACTGGGCACCTGCCCGGGCGAGGCCCTGATCGTGAGTTGATTGTCGTGACCCAAAGGCTCCAATCCTTCGACCCGGCCCATGGCAATGTCGTTTGGGAAGGCGATGTGGCCGATGCCGCCACTTGCGCTGCTGCGGTGGACAAGGCGCGCGCTGCCTTTCCCGCCTGGGCGCGTACTCCGCTGGAAGAGCGGGTGGCCATCGCGCAGCGTTACGCCACGCTGGTGAAAGCCAGCCCGGCGCTGCCCGAGCTGATCTCGGCCGAAACCGGCAAGCTGCTGTGGGAAACGCGCGCCGAACAGGCTTCGATGGCAGGTAAGGTGGCCGTCTCGATTGCTGCCCAGGCCGAACGGACGCCGACGCGCAGTGCGGACATGCCTTTCGGCAGCGCTACGCTGCGCCATCGGCCGCATGGCGTGATGGCCGTGCTGGGGCCTTACAATTTCCCCGGCCACCTGCCCAACGGCCATATCGTGCCGGCGCTGCTGGCGGGCAATACGGTGGTGTTCAAGCCTTCGGAACTGACGCCGGCCACCGGCGCCGCCATGGTCGGCCTGTGGCGTGAGGCGGGTCTGCCCGATGGCGTGCTCAATCTGGTGCAGGGCGCGCGCGAGACGGGCGAAGCATTGCTGGCCAATCCCATCGATGGCCTCTTGTTCACCGGCTCTGCGACGGCGGGCCGGATTTTTCGACGGCAGTTTGCCGATCGTCCCGACGTCGTCCTGGCACTGGAACTGGGCGGCAACAATCCGCTGATCGCCTGGGACGGCGATCCGGCGGCGGTGGCCAGCCTGATCGTGCATTCCGCCTTTGTCACCAGCGGGCAGCGCTGCTCTTGCGCGCGGCGTCTCATCCTGCCGGAAGGCGCCTGGGGGGATCGCGTGATCGAGGCGCTCGCCGATCTGGCCAGCCGCCTGCCGATTGCCGCCTGGGACGAGCCTGGCGGCGCTTTCATGGGGCCTCTTGTAGGCGATGCCCAGGCGCGCGCCGCGCGCGAGGCGGTTGCCGCCCTGGGGGCGACGGGTGCCGCGACGATTCTTGGCGAAGCCGCGCAACAGGGCCGGCGCGACGCGTTCTTCGCCCCCGTGATCCTGGATGTGACCGGCGTAGCCGCGCCCGATCGCGAAGTGTTCGCCCCTGTGCTCAGCGTGCGTCGCGTGCCCGATTTCGCCGCCGCGATGGCGAGTGCCAACGACACGGCTTTCGGGCTTTCGGCCGGGCTCGTCACTGCCGATCCGGCACTGTGGCAGGAATTCCGCCTGTTCGTGCGTGCCGGCGTGGTCAACTGGAACCGCCCGACGACCGGCGCTGCGGCCAACATGCCGTTCGGCGGATTGGGCGAAAGCGGTAACCATCGTCCCAGCGCCTATTACGCGGCCGATTATTGCGCCTGGCCCATGGCCAGTTTCGAAGCGCCGGTCATCGCGGCACAGCCGGTGCCCGGGCTTGCCGGCTGAAACGGGGACGGGGGTTGAAACCCCCGGCACCTTTTTGCAAGTGGGGCGTTAGCGTCCTCACGGATGACTCACTCTACTGAACCGATCAGCCAGGTTTCCGGCGATGGGGCGGAAGCCTTCGCTGTCGATCTCAGCAATTGCGATCGCGAGCCGATCCATGTTCCGGGCATCATCCAGCCGTTCGGCTTTTTGATTGCCGTCACGCCCGACTGGATGGTGGCGCGCGTATCGGAAAACCTGGCGCAGTTCACCGGAACGGCGGCACATGCCGCCTTGGGGCAGCCGCTTTCGTTTCTGATCGCGCGCGAGGCAATTCACACCATCCGCAACCGCTTGACCACGCTGCGCGGCCCGGACGCGGTCGAGCGGATATTTTCCGTGCCGCTTATGGCCGATCGGCCGCCGTTTGATGTGGCGGTGCATTTTGCCGGCCGCGAAATCGTGATCGAGGCCGAGCCTGCGGCAGCCGAACCCCTCGAGGCCACATCGGTAGTGCGCAGCATGACCGCGCGCCTTCAGCAGGTGGAAGGGCTTACCGGCTTTCTGCGCGAGGGCGCGCGGCAGGTGCGGGCGATCACAGGGTTCGACCGCGTCATGGTCTATCGCTTCGACGCGCAGGAATCGGGTGAAGTGGTGGCCGAATCCGTGCGCCAGGGCATCGACAGCTTTCTGGGGTTGCACTATCCGGCAAGCGACATTCCCGCCCAGGCCCGCAAGCTCTATCTGCGCAACACATTCCGTGTCATTGCCGATGTCGCGTCCGCGCCGGTGCGGCTGGTTCCGCAACGCGATCCGGATGGCCGGCTGCTCGATCAATCGCTATCGGTTTTGCGCGCGGTTTCGCCGATCCATATCGAATATCTGCGCAACATGGGGGTGTGCGCCTCGCTTTCCATTTCCATCGTGGTGGGGGGAAAGTTGTGGGGCCTGTTCGCCTGCCACCATTATTCCCCGCGCCTGCCCAGCATGGCCTCGCGCAGCGCGGCCGAACTGTTCGGCCAGATGTTTTCCCTGATGCTCGACGCGCGGGAAAACGCCCAGGCACGCGAATACGAAGCGCGGGGCCGCATGGTGACGGATCGGCTGCTTGCCACCGTGGCGCAGGACAACGATCTGCTCGACAGCCCGCAATGGCTGGCCGACGTGATCGGCGATGCCATCCCCGCCGACGGTATCGGCGTGCATGTGCGCGGCCAGACGTCGCTGGTGGGATTGACGCCCAACGTGACGCAGTTCGACAATGTCGTGCGCATGCTGAACCGGGTTTCGTCCGGCCAGATTTTTGCCACCGATGCGATTGGCGCCCAGTTGCCCGAGGCTGCGGCCCATGCCGATGTGGCGGCCGGCATGCTCGCCATTCCGCTGTCACGCGAACCGCGCGATTACATCGTGCTGTTTCGTGCCGAACGCCTGCGCGAAGTGCGATGGGGTGGCAAGCCCGAAAAGGAAGTCGTCTATGGCCCCAACGGCCCCCGCCTGACGCCGCGCAAAAGCTTCGAAGCCTGGGCGGAGCTGGTCAAGGGCACCAGCCAGCCGTTTACCCCGGCAGAGCGGCGCGTGGCCGAAGCGCTGCGCGTGGGCATGCTGGAAGTGCTGGTGCGCCTTGCTGAAACGGCCGGCGTGGAACGCGCGCGCGCGTCGGAACGGCAGGAACTGCTGATTGCCGAACTCAACCACCGGGTGCGCAACATCCTTTCCCTCATCCGCGGGTTGATCGCCCAGACCCGTGATGGCGCGGCCGACGTTTCCAGTTTCATTTCCACGCTCGATGACCGCATTCGCTCGCTGGCGAGGGCGCATGACCAGATCACCGCCGATCGCTGGGGCCCGGCGCGCCTTTCGGACCTGGTGGACGTGGAGGCGGGCGCCTATCTGCGTGCGCAATCCGAACGCGTGGTGGCGCAGGGCGAAAACGTGCTGCTTTATCCGACGGCTTATGTCACCATTGCCCTGGTTATTCACGAACTGATGACCAACGCCGCCAAATATGGCGCCTTGGCCGGCGATGGCACCGTGCACATTTCCTGGCACCGCGACGAAAGCGGCGGTCTGTTGCTGGACTGGCAGGAGCGCGACGGCCCCCCGGTGGCTTTGCCCACGCGTCGCGGGTTCGGCAGCACGATCATCGAACGCTCGATCCCCTATGACCTGGGCGGCACGGCGGACATCGCCTATCTCCCCGCGGGCGTGCAGGCACGGTTTGCCCTGCCCGCCCACTGCGTGGCCGGAGTTACCGCCGCTCGGCACAGCGGGCCAACGCCCGTCAGCCTGGGAGGCGCGACGACGCCACTCGATGGTTGCACCGTATTGCTGGTGGAAGACAGCATGATCATTGCTCTCGACGGCGAGGATGCCCTGCGCGAATTGGGCGCGGCCGCGGTCAGCACGGCGCCCGGCGTACGTGACGCGCTGCGCCTTCTCGAACTGCAGACTTTCGATTTCGCCCTGCTTGATTTCAATCTCGGCGTCGATACCAGCGCACCGGTGGCAGACCGGCTTTGCGAGTTGGGCGTGCCGTTTGCCTTCGCCACCGGCTATGGCGAAGGCATCGGTATCGATCGCTGGCCGGGGGTGCCGGTAATCAACAAGCCCTACGGTCTCAAGGAACTGCGCGTTGCCGCCAGCCACGGGCAGGCAGCGCGTCGATCGTTCCAGCAGCCATCGTTCGGCGGCTCTTGACCGGCAGGCCCGCGCCCGGGCACACCCCATCCGAACGCGGTGCACGGGGCACTGCCTGGGGAGAGATGACGGCCCATGTTCAGCCACCTGATGCTCGGCACCAACGATATCGATCGTGCCAAGACCTTCTATGATGCGACCTTTGCCGCGTTTGGCGGCCCCAAGGGCGTCATCAACGCTGCGGGGCGGCTGGTCTATCTTCACAACGACGGCATTTTCGTTCTGGGCAAGCCGCTAAACGGTGAAGCGGCGACCTGCGCCAACGGCTTTACCGTAGGCTTTGCGATGACTCCCGAACAGGCTGATGCCTGGCATGCCGCGGGCCTCGCCAACGGCGGCACGCCTTGCGAAGATCCGCCCGGTCCGCGCCAGGGCACGCCGTTCTATCTGGCCTATCTGCGCGATCCCGATGGCCACAAGATCTGCGCGCTGCACAATTTCCGGAAAGTGCAATGACGCTGGAAATCGTTTCGAAGAGCAAGGCGCATGGCGGCACGCTGGGGGTCTACAAGCATGCCTCGGCAGCAACGTCCACGCCGATGACCTTTTCCGTCTTCGTGCCGCCGCAGGCCGGAGGCGGCGCGAAACTGCCCGTTCTGATGTATCTTTCTGGCCTGACCTGCACCCATGCCAACGTGACCGACAAGGGCGAATATCGCCGCCTTTGCGCTGCGCTGGGGCTGGTCTTCGTCGCCCCGGACACGTCGCCCCGCGGTGATGGCGTGGCCGACGATCCGGCCGGCGCCTATGACTTCGGCCTTGGCGCCGGATTCTATGTCAATGCCACGCAGGCGCCGTTTGCCGCCCACTATCGCATGTGGGACTATGTGTCTCAGGAATTACCGGCCTTGCTGGCAGCACATTTCCCGGTGGACATCGCCCGCATGGGGATCACCGGCCATTCGATGGGTGGCCATGGCGCGCTCACGCTGGGATTGACCTATCCCGAGACGTTCAAGTCTCTTTCGGCCTTTGCGCCGATCGTGGCGCCCGGCCAGGTGCCCTGGGGCCACAAGGCGCTGGGCGGCTATCTGGGCCAGGACCGCGCTGCCTGGCGGGCGCATGATGCCACCGCCCTGGTCGAAGATGGCAAGCGTCCGGCTGGCGCGATCCTGATCGATCAGGGGGATGCCGACGGGTTTCTGGCCGAACAACTGCGCCCGGAACTGTTTGCCACGGCCTGCGGGGCGGCGGGCATAGACCTCGTTCTGCGCCTGCAGCCGGGCTATGACCACAGCTACAATTTCATTTCGACGTTCATGGAAGACCATTTGCGCTGGCACGCAGAGCGGCTGTGATAACCGGTAGCAGATGGCGGTAGCGGGCCAGACGTGCGTTAGGATCGCACGTCCTTGGCCACGGCATCGAGCACGCCATTGACGAACCGGGCCTCGCGCGCGTCGAAAAAGGCGTGCGCCACGTCGAGGTATTCATTGATCACCGTGCCCACGGCAATGTCGGTGCGGGCCATGAGCTCGTAAACACCGCAGCGCAGGATCTGAAGCATGGTCTTGTCCAGCCGCGTCAGCGACCAGCCCTGGGCCAGGCGCGATTGCAGCAATCCGTCGATGTCCGTGCGCCGTGCAGACACGCCTTTTACCACGTCGTCGAAGAATTCGACATCGGCGGCGGCGTATTCGACATCCTCGATTTCCGCGCCCAGCCGGTGCTGGTGGAATTCATCGAGCAACAGGCGCAACTCCGTGCCTTCCATGTCGATCTGATAGAGCGCCTGGACGGCAGCAAGCCGCGCGGCGGAGCGGGCCTGACCCGTGGTGTTTCTCATATTCCCAATCTCAGTTCGATAGAGCGGGCATGGGCGGAAAGCCCTTCCGCATCGGCCAGCGCAATGGCCGCCGGGCCGACCGCGCCGATGGACGCATCGCTTACCGCGATGAAGCTGGTGCGCTTCATGAAATCGAGCACGGAAAGTCCGGAGGAAAACCGCGCCCGGCGCCCGGTGGGCAGCACGTGGTTCGGCCCCGCAACGTAATCGCCGATCGCCTCGGGTGTCATGCGGCCGAGGAAGACCGAACCGGCATGGCGGATCTGCGCGAACAGGGCATCGGGATCGTCGGTGGCAATCTCGACATGTTCGGCCGCCAGGGCATTGGCCAGCGCGGGGGCTTCGTCAAGCGACCGCACCACGATTACCGTGCCGTGAGTCTCCCAGCTGGCCTTGGCCACGCGGGCGGTGGGCAGCATGGCGATTTCCACGCCCACCATGTCCACGACCTGATCGGCAAAGGCGGCATCGTCGGTAATCAGGATGGCCTGCGCGGCAGGATCGTGTTCGGCCTGGCTCAGAAGATCCGCCGCAATCCACTGCGGATCGTTGCGGGCATCGGCGATCACCAGGATTTCCGAAGGACCGGCCACCATGTCGATGCCGACAATGCCGAAAAGCTGGCGTTTGGCTTCGGCCACCCAGGCGTTGCCGGGGCCGGTCACCACGTCGACCGCACGGATCATCCTGGTGCCATAGGCCAATGCCGCGATCGCCTGCGCCCCGCCCATGCGCCATACCTCGTCCACCCCCGCCAGATGGGCGGCGGCCAAGACCAGCGGGTTGACCGCGCCCTTGGGCGTGGGCGTTGCCACGACCAGGCGCTCCACCCCGGCGACCTTGGCGGGAATGGCATTCATCAGCAGCGACGAGGGATAGGCCGCCCGCCCGCCCGGCACATAGAGGCCCGCGCCGTCGACCGCGCGCCATCTTGCACCCAGGCGGATGCCGGCAGCATCGGTATAGTCGCGATCCTGTGGCAATTGCGCCGCGTGATAGGCTCGGATGCGCTGGGCAGCCAGTTCCAGCGCGGCGCGCAAATCGGGCGTCAGGGCGTCGAACGCCTCGCGGCAGGTGGCGGCATCGATACGCCAGCCGTCGCCCTGCGGCAGATGGCCATCGAACCGCTGCGTATACTCGGCCAGCGCCGCGTCGCCCCGCAGGCGCACGTCCTCGATGATCGTCTGCACGTCGCGGCTGACGTTCTCGTCGCTTTCGCGGCGATCTTTCACCAGGCGGGCAAAGCGCATGGCGAAATCGGCGTCGGTCGTCTTGAGGCGAAGCATCAGGCGGCGGCCTTTCTTGCGGCAACTTGCGCGCGGAACGCATCGATCAGCGCGCCAAGGCGCGCGCTGTCGGTCTTGAGCGCGGCGCGGTTGACGATCAGCCGCGCGGAAATCTGCATGATCCGGCTGGTTTCCACCAGTCCGTTTTCCTTGAGCGTGCGGCCCGACGAGACAAGATCGACAATGCGGCTGGCAAGGCCAAGCGAGGGCGCCAGTTCCATCGCGCCGTTAAGCTTCACCACTTCGGCCTGCACGCCCATGCGCTCGAAATGGCGGCGCGTGAGATTGGGATACTTGGTGGCGACGCGCGCATGACTTTCGCGTTGCCCGTCGCTCTCGCCGGCGCTGTTTGCCGGCTCTGCCACGGACAGACGGCAGTGGCCGATATCGAGATCGACCGGGGCATAGAGATCAGCATAGTCGAATTCGTCGATCACATCGGATCCGACGATGCCGGCCTGGGCCGCGCCATGGGCCACGAACGTCGCCACGTCGAACGCGCGCACGCGGATCAGCGTCACGTCGGCCCGGTTGGTGGAAAAAGACAGCGCACGCGAAGACTTGTCGAAGAACGCCGCCTCGGGCACCACACCGGCCTGTTCCAGCAGGGGGAGCGCTTCATCCAGAATGCGGCCCTTGGGCAGGGCGAAAACGAGCGGGGTGGCAGTGGTCATGACGCCATCGCCCCTATGGCAAGCGCAGGAAAAGGGCAACCTCATGGCATCCATCATGGATAACGCTTCTGTCGGACAGGCGATCGCGTGGCAGGCTGATTATGCCACCCGGAACGGCGCTCCGGCCACGGGGCATATCGTGCGCGCGCAACTGCCGCTGCTGACCGGCGGTGGCGCGGTGGGCGCGCGCATGGCGGCCTGGCCGGGCAAACCGCTGGAAGACGCGCTGCCGCTGCGGCTGACTGGGGGCCTGCACAATCTGGTGCTCACCGGGGCCGACACGCGCCTGGGCGCGGTCTATCGCGGCGATCTGACCGATCAGGCGGCGATCAATGCGCTGGTGGCCGATCTGGCGCAACGGTTCGAAACGCGCCTGCTGCCCTGGCTCGATGGCCCGCCACAGACCAACGAAGCCGGGCGTTCGGCCGCGATCATGGCGGGTCTGTTGTGGCTGGCGGCGCGGGTGGGGCCGCGGTTCGTGCTGCACGAGCTTGGCGCCAGCGCCGGGGTTAACACGATGATGAACCGTTTTGCGTTTGAGTTGGGCGGAACCCGTACGGGACACGCCGATTCGCCGATACGCCTTGTGCCTCAATGGCGTGGCAGCGGGCAGCCGCCCGAGGTTCCGCTGGACGTACTGGCGGTTTCCGGGTGCGACCTTGCACCGGTCGACCTGACTGACCCTGCCGCGGCGCTGCGCCTCAAAAGCTATGTCTGGGGCGAAGTGACCGAGCGGCTGGCCCGCCTCGATGCGGCCATTGCCCTGGCCCATGTGCAACGGCCAGACGTGGTGGCGATGGATGCGGCCGCCTATGTGGACCAAGTGCTGGCCGCGCCGCAGCCCGAAGACAGTACGCGGGTGATCTATCATTCGGTGGTTTGGCAATATATGCCGCCTGCCACCCAGCGGCGCATCATCGCGGCTATCACCGCAGCGGGCCAGCGCGCCACGGTGGGGCAAAGGCTGGCGTGGGTGACGCTCGAAGCCAATCATGCCGCTGCCCGCCACGAGCTGACGGTGCGGCACTGGCCCGGTGACGGGGTGCCGGTCAGCCTTGCCGCGGCCCATGCGCACGGTGCCTGGGTGGAGTGGCTTCAGCTCTGAACCTGCATGGCTGCCAGGGCGCGGTGAAACGATGCCCATTCCCGCACGGCAACGACGATCTGTGCCAGAACCGCTGCCGCCGCAAGGGCGCGGGGCATCGCCACGGCCATGCCAAGGCTGGCCAGCATCGACAGCAACAGCGCGAGATGGCTGACCGGGGCGTGGCCACCCTGGTGATTGCGCAACAGCGACACGACGGGCGGCACGGCGGCTGCCCCGGCCTTGCCGGGCTCGCTCATTCGCCGGGGGCGCGGGCGCGGATCGCCAGGGCGTGGACGCGCTGGCCGGGCAGATCCTCCAGGGCCTGGTTGACCAGACGTTGGCGCTGCAGACGCGAAAGCCCGGCAAAGGCCGCGCTCTCGATGTCAACGGTGAAGTGCGACTCGCCCGTGCCGTCATCGCCTAGATGGCCGCTGTGACGGGCCGAATCGTTGATTACCGCCAAGCGTGACGGGGCAAAGGCATCGGCAAGCTTGCGTTCGATTTCCTGGGCGATGGGGCCGGTCATGTCTTTCCTTTCGGGAACGGATACACCATGTGCAAAGGCGTGAAGCATGACAAGTTCCACGGCCGCGTCGGGGATACCGGGCGCCTCTGCAATGCCCCCGGTTGCAACGCGCCCGGAGAATTTCGCGCGCCGGGCGTGCGTCCTCCGGGGTTTGACGGGCCAGGCGATTATCGCTGGTTCTGCCTTGAACACGTGCGCGCTTTCAATGCCGGCTACGATTTCTTCGAAGGGATGAGTGCCGACGAAATCCTGGCGGCACAGTCTCCCCTGGCCGGGTGGGACACGCATACGCGTGCCTTCCGGCCCGACGCGGGAATCGACCAGGCGCCGCGCTGGGCCGATTTCGCCGATCCGCTGGAAGCCATCGCCCAGCGTGCGCGCGCTCGCAAGGCCGATCATCAAGCCGCCCAGGAGGCGATGCGGCGCGGCCTGAGCGCGGAGGACCGGGCCGCCTATGAGGCGCTCGGCCTTGGTTTCGATGCCGATCGCGCTGCCCTGCGCCGGCGTTATGCCGATCTGGTGCGGCGCTACCACCCCGATCGCAACGGCGGCGATCGCAGCATGGAAAGCAAGCTGCAACGCGTGGTCGCGGCTTATGACCACTTGCGGCACTCGGCGGCGTTTCGCTAGGCCGTTTGGCAGGGAAACCGGCGGGTGCCGACCGGCCGCTGTCGCGCCCGTCGCTCAGGCGGCCAAGCGATCGAGCAGCGCGATGCGTTCCCAGTCCTTGGGACGGCCGAACCTTGCAAACATGGCGCGCAGTTCGTGCCGCGCCGGAACGAATACCCTAGCGCCTTCCAGCTGCATTGCCTGCCGGCTTGCGAATTCGACGGGGCGCCAGGCGCCATCGGCATCGCGGTGCGTGAAGTTCGCCATGAATTCGACCGGCAGCGGACATGCAGTCCATCGGCCGAACAATGCCGACCGGAACCGGGAATGGCGTTCGGGCGTCGGCGTGATGACGCCCATGCAGGGCAGCATCCGCCTGGCGTCGCGCATACTCAGCATGACGTCAACATCGGAAACGATGATCGGGCATGCGCCGTGGAGTGCGGCCGCTGCGCCTGAAATGATCCACCAGGGATCGTGCGCGTCGGCCATGACCGCCGCCACGGCAAGAACGGTTTCCGTCAACGCGGCAGGTAGCGTCATCCGGTTTCCTTCCCCCTGGAAAAGCGTCGATCAGTCTGGTGCCTGGTGGGCGGCCTCGATCATCGAGGGACCGCCCGATACAGGGGTTATCCAGATGGCGAGATCGGCAACGATCAGCGCGGCCATCCCCAGCATCATCGCCGGACGCTTGCGTTCGCCCCGGCGCCACAGGAACACCGCCCCGCCGATCAGCGCCACGGCCGCAAGCACGAGCAGCGAAAGAACCGTGTCCATCATGACTTTGCCACCCTGCACATGGCCGCAGACCCCATCGGCACCTGCCTGGATGGCCGGCCCGCGCGGTCGATAGCCCGACCGGGCACCCGGGTGCCACAAAAAACGCCCCGCCGGGTGGACCGGCGGGGCACAGGCAAACGGTCCGGGCAGGCCCTGGCCTGATGCCCGGTGATCAGGACGCCTGATAATCAGCGTGCCAGGTGATCAGATGGTCACGCTGTCGTCGGCGATGATATGGCTCAACGTCAGGGCCTGCTGGTGCCCCTGGCTATCCCTGAGAATGAACGTCGTGCCGTCAAAGCCGCTGGTGTTGACGTAATAGCTGCCCATCGACGGGTTGGCCTTGAGATAGGCGGCAAGGCGGTTCACGTCATCCTGCGAGTCGATGAAAGCCGATCCGGTGCCTTTCGCCACCATCCCAAGCGCGCCGAAAATGCTGTCGAAACCAGTGATGCGCACCGCATCGCGCTCGGCAAAATTGAGGTCTTCGACCGTCACCCACTGATAGACCGTCGAAACGCCGTGCCCGCCGGAAAAGGCGAAAGATGAAAAGCCTTCGGCTGCGCGGAACACGAACTGGTCGGCGCCAGTGCCGCCCGTAAGCGAATCCTTTCCGCCCCCGCCTTTGAGAACGTCATCCCCGTCACCGCCATAAAGCGCATCGTTGCCGCGACCCGCATAGAGCATGTCGTTGCCGGCGCCGCCGTTGATGATGTTCCGCCCCGCGCCGCCGGTCACCACATCGTCGCCACCGCCGGCGTTGATGATGTTGTTGCCGGCGGGCGCGACGATCGTGTCGGCATTGCTGGTGCCGTTTATCACAGTCATGTTCGTTCTCCTTCGTTCCGCTATAATGCAGAAGGTTGATCCACAAGTATTTTCAAGGATACTTTGTGGTCGGGAAGAACGAATATGTTCCTCGGCCACGCAATTCATCGTTGCGATCGGGCTTATATTATTGGGTAAATAACGATTACCTTGAAATGCACCGTTGAATCGGTGTCAGTCCAGTCTGCTCATTATGCATTTTTGCTTTGCAGCATGGCAGATTTTTTCATTCAAATTGGCTGTTTCTTATAGTGACACGCACGAGACGGGTTCAATCCGGACCTAGTTCTGGCTCGTTCTCGCCATTTCGGTCGGCTGCGGGACGGTCGCTGGCCTGGCGCATCCGCTGGCCGGCCATATCGACGGAGCAGGGCCGCGCGGCACGGCTCGTCGAAGCGAACAGTTACCAGCCAGGCCACCCCGAGCAGCGGCGGCACCAGCGTCAGCCCCCAGATGCCGAGTGGCGTGCCGGGGGCGGCGCGCTTGGCAACGCCCGCAACGATAGCCAGCACCGGCACGTGAATGCCGTAAAGCGGATAGGCAATGCGGCCAAGCCAGCGGCCACCGGGAATGGCCCGGCGCGGGCCTGCGGCAACAGCGAGCGCCAGCAGGCAGGGAAAGTAGAACATGGCCAGAAACAGCGTCCAGGGTAACTGCTGGACCGGCAGGGCAAGCGCATAGATCAACGCGAATGCCGCCATCGGGGCGGCAGGACCATTCATGACCGGCAGAAATCGGCGCAACCGATGCAACAGAAGGCCGCAACTGAAGCCGAAGCAGGTCCGCGCCAGCCCACCATCGAGGGAAGTTGCCTGCCAGCCGAGTTCCAGCGTGCCATGATGCAGGGCGATGGCGACAAGCGCCAGACCGGACAGGACCACCACGCCCGACAGAACCGCCGTGCTGCGTCGCACGAGCAGCACGGCCCAGGCGATATTGACGCTCAGCTCGAAAAACAAGGACCATAGCGGCCCGTTGGCGGGAAAGAGTTCCCATCCCGTTGCCGGCCCATGCCACAGCTTCGGCACGATCAGCAGATTCAAAGCATTGCCGAGCAGCACCTGGTCCAGCGGATCGGACCGGCCCGGCACCATCAGCCAACGGGCGATCAGGTAGGTTGCACCAAGTGCGGTGCCGAGCAAGGCCACGGGTATCATCCGGATAAGCCGTCGTTGCAGGAATGCGGCCACTGCCATGCCACCTGTGCCCGCGCGTGCGCCAAGCCGCGCCTCATAGGCTTCGGCCAGGACGAAACCGCTGAGGATGAAAAAGAAATCCACGGCCAGATAGCCATTGGGAAACAGCTGGACGCCGCCGGCCCGCGTGCCAATGTGAAACAGGCAGACCGCCAGGGCGGCAATACCGCGCATCTCGTCAAGCAGCGCATACCGGCGATCGGGTATGCCATCGATTGCCGCGGTCTTCATGCCCGTGCCGTTCCCCGCGATACCGCCCGAGCCCCTCGCCACTTGGCAAAGAACGGCAGGCGTGCCCCTGTGCTGCCGCGATCCGGCGACGCACTGTTTCGGGCAGGGCTCACGCAATCGTGACTAACGCATGATTAACCGAATTTCCGGAAAAAGCTTATACGAAGGGATACCTAGGTTCCTTGTGGCCGGTTTGCCCAGGCAGCCCCATGCCGGTCAGGAAGCGATCGGCGGCCTGGAGACCAGGCCGAAAAAGGCGCCGGCGGGATCGCGCGCCTGCACTATCAGGTCGCCGCCGGGCACTTCATGGATCGCGCTTTCCAGCGTCCCGCCCAGCGCGGGCACTTTGGCGGCTGCGGCCTGCACGTCGCTCACCCGGAAATAGATTCGCCAGCCGGTCGGCGCGTCGGCTTCCTGGCCCTGCATCATCGCCCCTACGGTGCCCTGCAGAGGGTGGGCAACGAACTGGTAATCACCCAGCGGCCCCATCGGCATGGCATCTGGATAGCTGAAGCCAAAGTGGCGGGCGTAGAAGGCGCGCGCGCCAGGCAGATCGGCCGTTACCAGCTCGTTCCAGGTAACGGCCTGTTCCACGTCCATCGCGAAGACCGGCGGGGGCGGCGTGGCCTGGCCGGGCGGCGGGCTGGGGGCGATCAGGTAGAACGGCGCGCCCCAGGGATCGGTAACCATGGCGAACGTGCCTTCGGCAATCGTCATGGCCGGCATCAGCACGCGGCCGCCGTCCGCCTCGATCGCGGCGAGCGTTGCCGCCACACTGTCGGCCATGAGGTAAGGCAGCCAGCAGGGCCGTGCGCCGGCGTCGATCATCGCCTGCCGCAAGACCAGCAGGCCGCCCTGGCCGCTGCCGTCGGAACGGTGGATGTGCCGGTAATCAATCGGTGCGGTCTCGTGGCCGGGCGCCGGGCCGTCGATCGTCCAGCCGATCAGATCCTGATAGAACCGGCCCACAGCTTCGGGCGCGTCGGTCATCACTTCGTACCACACGAACAGGCCTTGGGGCATGGGGGCGTCCTCATCTGGTTGCGACGGGCGATTCGCCTGCTGCAGGATGCGGACAATAGCCTCGCGGCGGCATCGTGGTAAGCCGAAGGCGAATCGACCGAAAAGCAGCGCAGGCCAAAGGGCATGCTGCCAAAGCATGTTGCGGTGCGGCGCGCGCGCGGATAGGCAGGAACGCGATGAGCGACACTTCCAATCTCGTGGCCCAGCCCGGTGCCACCACCGCTTTGCCCGCGCCCGACACCCAGGTTTCGGTGCGCGAGGTATTCGGCATCGATATCGACATGACGGTGCCTGCCTTTTCCCGGGCGGACGAGCGCGTGCCCGATGTCGACGAAAGCTATGTTTTCGATCCCGATACCACGCTGGCGATCCTGGCGGGTTTTGCTTTCAACCGGCGCGTGATGGTGCAGGGCTATCACGGTACGGGCAAGTCTACCCATATCGAACAGGTGGCGGCGCGGCTGAAGTGGCCTTGCGTGCGCATCAACCTTGATGCCCACATCAGCCGTATCGACCTCATCGGCCGCGATGCCATTGTGCTGCGCGACGGTCTGCAGGTCACCGAATTTCGCGAAGGCCTGCTGCCCTGGGCATTGCAGACGCCCACGGCGCTGGTCTTTGACGAGTACGATGCGGGCCGCCCCGACGTGATGTTCGTAATCCAGCGCGTGCTGGAAACCGAGGGCAAGCTTACCCTGCTCGATCAGAACCGGGTGATTCGTCCCAATCCGTTCTTCCGCCTGTTCGCCACGGCCAATACCGTGGGCCTGGGCGATACTTCGGGTCTTTATCACGGCACCCAGGCGATCAATCAGGGCCAGATGGACCGCTGGAATCTGGTGGTGGCGCTGAACTACCTGCCGGCCGAGACCGAAATCGACGTGGTGACCAAGAAGGTGTCGGGCCTCGATCCGCAAGTGATCGCCAGCATGGTCCGCGTGGCCGACCTCACGCGCAAGGGCTTCATGGCCGGGGACATTTCCACCGTGATGAGCCCGCGCACGGTTATCAGCTGGGCGCAGAACAGCCAGATATTCAACGATGTGGGATTTGCTTTCCGCCTTTCGTTCCTCAACAAGTGCGACGAGGCCGAGCGCGTTCTCGTGGCCGAATATTATCAGCGCGTGTTTGCCAGGGAACTGCCCGAAAGCGTGGCGCATAAGGCCTAAACTTCGGGGCCTAAACTTCGGGGCCTGAACTTTGGGCCTGAACTTTGGGCCTGAACTTTGGGTCTGGGCGGCACGCCGCGGTTTGCCAGGGCGCTTTTCAATCCTCCCCCGGATAGAGGGCCTTGACGAAATAGAGCCCGTCGGGCGGGGCATTGTGGCCCAGCCGCTGGCGGTCGCGCGCGTGGAGCGCGTCGACGAGATCGGCGCGGGTCCAATGGCCCTGTCCGATCAGACCCAGGCAACCGACCATCGACCGCACCTGGTGATGGAGGAAACTGCGCGCGGCCGCCGCGACGATGACCATGGTGCCCTCCTGCCGCACGTCGAGCCGGTCCAGAGTCTTGACCGGGCTGGCCGCCTGGCAATGGACCGAACGGAACGTGGTGAAATCATGCTGGCCGACCAGTTCCTGTGCGGCTTCGTGCATGGCGGCCACGTCGAGTGGCCGGGCGATGCGCCACGCGCGCCCGGCATCTAGCGTCAATGGCGCACGGCGATTGGCGATGCGATATTCATAGGTGCGGCCGACGCAGGAAAAGCGCGCGTGCCAGTCTTCGGGCACGATCCGGCAATCCAGCACGGCGACCGGATCGGGCTTCAACCGGGCATTGAGCGCTTCGGACAGGCGAAACGAGTCGAACGGGCGCTCCAGATCGATATGCGCGCGCATGGCCAGCGCGTGTACCCCGGTGTCGGTGCGGCCGGCCGCATGCAGCGTGACCGGGTGCCCCACCACGCTTTCCGCGGCTTCCTCCACCGCCTGCTGCACCGATGGGCCGTGCGCCTGGCGTTGCAGGCCCATGAAAGGGCCGCCGTCGAATTCCAGCATCAGTGCATAGCGCGGCATCAGGTCAGCACCGTGCCGACAGCAATGGGGCGTCCGCGCAGCAGGGCGGCGGTTTCCATGGCTGGCCGGCCGGCGCGCTGCACCAGAGTGGGCCGCAGCGCCCCCTCGCCACAGGCAATGGCCAGCCTGTCATCCAGCACTGTTCCGGGCATGCCGCTGCCATCGATCAACTCGGCCGCCAACACGCGACAGCGTTCGCCATCCACCTCGAAAAAGGCGCCCGGCGCAGGGGCAAAGGCGCGGACCTGGCGTTCCACCCGGCAGGCTGGCGCCGTGAAATCGAGGCGGCTTTCGGCCTTGTCGATCTTGGCGGCATAGGTCACGCCCGCTTCAGGCTGAAGCGCGGGCGTGAACGCGCCCGGATCGGCCAGCACGCGCACCATCAGGTCGGCGCCAAGCGCCGCAAGTTCGGCGGTCAATTCGCCCGCCGTCTTGCGGTCGACAGCGGTGGCCGCGCTGGCCAGCATCGGGCCGCTATCCAGCCCGCGCTCCATCTGCATGATAGTGATGCCGGTGTGTACGTCACCGGCCAGGATCGCCCGCTGTACCGGGGCCGCGCCACGCCAGCGCGGCAAAAGCGAGCCGTGGACGTTGAGGCAGCCGTGCGCCGGTGCGTCCAGGATGGGCTGGGGCAGGATCAGGCCATACGCTGCGACCACTGCCACGTCGGCACGGTGCGCGACAAATGCGGCCCGCACTGCTTCATCCTTGAGGCTGGTGGGCGTCAGCACGGGAATGCCGTGCCCCTGCGCCGCCAGGTGCACCGCGCCGGGTTGCAGTTTCTTGCCCCGCCCGGCCGGGCGCGGGGGCTGGCTGTAGACGGCCACGACGTCGTGCCTGGCCGCCACCAGCGCGTCGAGCGTGGGCACGGCGAATTTGGGCGTGCCCATGAAGACAACACGCATGGCGCAATGGGTCCTTTTCCAATCCTGCGCGCGGCCCTATCTGTCGCGCCATGGCATCGCAAGAGATCGAGGCGCTGGCGAGCGCTCTGGCCCGTCTGCCCGGGCTTGGCCCCCGTTCCGCGCGGCGTGCCGTGCTTTGGCTGATCAAGCGGCGCGAAAGCGCGTTGCCGCAACTGCTGGCCGCGCTCGATATCGTGCGCCAGCGGCTGGTGGAATGCCATACCTGCGGCAATGTCGATACGACCGATCCCTGCGGCATCTGTATCGATCCGCGTCGCGATGCGCGCGCGCTGTGCGTGGTGGAAGACGTGGCGGATCTCTGGGCGCTCGACCGGGCGCGGCTGTTTACCGGGCGCTATCACGTGCTGGGCGGTCGCCTTTCCGCGCTGGAGGGCGTGCGGCCCGAAGATCTTACCATCGGGCGCCTGCTGGAGCGCGTGCGGAGCGGGGGGATCGATGAAGTGGTGCTGGCGATGAACGCCACGCTCGAAGGGCAGACCACTGCCCATTACATTGCCGAGCGCCTGGAAAACCTGCCCGTGCGGGTGACTCAACTGGCTCATGGCCTGCCTGTGGGCGGGGAACTGGACTATATGGACGAAGGCACCCTGGCCCAGGCCTTGCGCGCGCGCCGCCCGGTCTGATCCGTTCGCGTCCGTTTGAGAAGGCAGGGTCGGGGCGCGCTTTCCTAGGCGTCCAGGCGTGCCAGCACCTCATAAGCCAGCACCGCACCGGCAACCGCGGCATTCAGGCTGTCGGCGCGGCCTTTCATCGGCATGGTCACGCGCAGGTCGCACGCGCGTTCATAATCCTCGGGCAATCCGCGCGATTCGTTGCCGACCATGACGAAGCAGGGCGCGGTATAGGGCGCGCCGCGATACGGCACCGCTTCGCGCAGCGAAGCTGCCACCAGTTGTCCGGTGCCCCCGCGCAGCCACGGCAGGAAATCGGCCCACCGCGCCTGCGCCAGACGCTGGGTAAAGATGGCGCCCATGCTGGCGCGCACGGCTTCCACCGAAAAAGGATCGACGCAATCGTCGATCAGGATCAGCCCGCCAGCTCCCACCGCATCGGCCGTGCGCAGCATCGTGCCGAGATTGCCGGGATCGCGCATGGCCTGTGCGACCAGCCAGAGCGGCGCCGCATGGCGGTCTATCTGCTCAAGCCCGGTGTCCCATTCGGCGAAAACACCGGCAACGGCCTGGGGATTTTCCTTGCCGGTTATCTTGGCAAGAATATCGACGGGCAGTTCGATCACGTCGCCCGCCGCCGCGATCACGGCCTGTTCCAGTTTGGCGAGCAGGGGATGAGCTTCGCGCGCCTGCGCCATCAGCAGGATTTCCGGCAGCCGCCCGCCAGCCTGCGCATCGGCGAGCAGGCGCAGGCCCTCTGCCAGGAAACGCCGCTCGCGCTTGCGGTGCTTCTTGTCGCGCAGGCTGCGAACGAATTTGACGGTAGGGTTGGAAAACCCGGTGATCGTGCGGCGGGACATGGCCCGGCCTCATGCGTCAGCGACGAAAGATGGGCAAGAGCCCTCAGTCTTCGCCGAACCCGTCCTTCACCAGGCCTGCCAGCTTGAGCAGCACCTGATCGGCCTCGTCCTCCGGCCCGGAAACCACCACGTCGATCGTGTCGCCTTTGGCGGCACCCAGCATCATCAAGCCAAGGATCGAGCCGCCGGCAGCTTCCGTTCCGTCCTTCAGTACTTTCACGTCAACGCCCGAAGGCAAACGTGCAACGGCATTGACGAATTTGGCGCTGGCGCGGGCATGCAGGCCGCGCTGGTTGACTATGGTAATCGTCTCTCGGGCAACGTAGCTCTGGCTAGACATCGGCGCTCCTCTTCCCCCCGCCCGTCTTGTCGTGTCTGCCGCATCCGGAACGTTCAGGTGAAGACCTACGCTTCCTGACCCAGGAATTCCGACGCGATCGTAATATAGTTGCGGCCAGCATCGCGCGCGGCGGCGGTGGCATCGCGAACATTCATGCATCCGCGCGCTTTGGCAAGCCGGATCAGCATGGGCAGGTTGATGCCCGCGATCACTTCCACGCGGCCGGCCTGCATCAACGAGATCGCCAGGTTCGAGGGCGTGCCCCCGAACAGGTCGGTAAGGATGATGACACCCTCGCCGCTGTCCACCCGGCGGATCGCGTCGGCGATCTCCTTGCGGCGACGTTCCATATCGTCGTTAGGGCCGATGCAGACGCCGATAACGTCCTGCTGTCGGCCCACGACATGCTCCATCGCGTGGATGAATTCTTCGGCAAGGGCACCATGGGTGACGAGTATCAGACCGATCATGAAAGGAACGGGCTCCGGTATGCAGTTACGCAACATGCCACGGTCAGGCTTAACAGAGCCTTGGTCAGCACCTGCGGACTGCCATAATACTGGCATTCACAAAGCATGACTTTCAGACCGTTCCCATCCCCCCGGTGCAGAGCGTTGGCCGCCTGCATTATCGTTGTCGAACACAGCTTGATCACACCTGCACCGCCTGGGCGCCTTCCAGCAGGTTGGCACCGCGTGCGGCAAGGTTGCGGTGCAACAATGTGGGTGAAAAACCCGCCTTGCGCAAGTCTTGCGCAATCTCTTCGGCGACAAACACCGAACGGTGGCGTCCGCCGGTGCAACCGAAAGCGATGTTCACATAGGCTTTGCCCTGCGCGGCAAAGCGCGGCAGCAGCAACAGCAAAAGGTCGAAAATGCGCTGGTAAGCTTCGGCAAACGCAGGGTCTTGGCGAATGTAATTGCCCACCGCGGCGTCCTTGCCGGTCATCGGTCTGAGGGTTTCGTCCCAGTGCGGATTGTTGAGAAACCGCATGTCGAAAACCAGATCCGCCAGCGGCGGCGTACCCCGTGAGAAACCGAAGCTGCTGATCGTGAGAGTGGTGCGACTCGGCGAGACCGCATCGAACTGCTGGCGGATTGCCTGTTGCAGGTCGTTGGTAGTGAAATCGGTGGTCGATATCACCATGTCCGCCCAGCGGCGCAGCGGGGCCAGCAAATCGCGTTCTGCCGCGATGCCGCTGGCGGCAGGCTTGTCCTCGCTCATCGGATGACGACGCCGCGTTTCGTTATAGCGCCGTTCCAGTTCGGCACCCCCGCAATCCAGGAACAGCTTGGTGACGGAAAGGTTGGGGCGCGCACTAAGCGCTTTGACGCGCTCTATGATGCTTTGCGGATCGAATCCGCGCGTGCGTGTGTCAAAGCCGATCGCCAAGGGGGTATTGGATTCCACACCCGCACTTTCGCTTCGGGCCTGGCCCGGTTCGGTTTCCAGCAACCGGTCAAGCAAGCGGATGGGAAAATTGTCGATCGCCTCCCAGCCCAGGTCTTCCAGCGTGCGCAGGGCGGTCGTCTTGCCGGCACCGAGCAGGCCGGTCACCAGCAGGATGCGCTGGGGCGACTCCGCATCGGGCGGGGCAGGCGTGTGGAAAGCGGCCATGACGCCTTTTGCGCGCAAAGCGCGGCAAAGAAAAGGCTGCCCGAAGGGCTGGCGGCGCTGCCGATGCGCCGTATCGGGCCAGACGCCGGATCAGGCATCGGACCAGACAAGGCCGTAACGCTCCAATGCCAGGGCCACGCGCAGGGCCAGCATCGGCGTTTCGGGCCAAAGGCGCAGCATCGGCAGGGGCACCCCGCCGCGTATCACCGTTTCCGCCTGGGTGATGAAGCGCGGCGCCTCGCTATCGAGTTGCACGATCAGCGCCACGCGCACCGGTGCCCGGTGGGGAAACGGCAGCAGCCCCAGATTGCGCACTTCAAGCAGCCCGGCCGTGCGCGGATGGGGCGCAGCCAGCAGGCCCGGCGTATCTGTTGCCGTCGGCCGGGCCGTCAGGATCAGCCCGTCATCGCCCACCAGCATGGCGCCCCGGTCGATCAGGGCCAGCGCCAGGCTCGACTTGCCGCTGCCCGGCCGGCCCTCGATCACCACCGCGCGCTGTTCGATCGCCACGGCAGAGGCCTGATGCACGATACTGCCGCCGCTGTTCATCCGTGCGCCTCCCCGGCATGTGGCAGGGTCAGCACCAGGCAGGCGCCCGATGCACCGTCGGGCCGGTCGGTGATCGTCAGGCGCCCATCATGCGCTTCGGCAATGGTGCGAGCGATCGCCAGGCCCAGCCCGCTGTGCGCACCGAAAGCTTCTTCGGCCGGCCGCACCGAGTGAAACCGTTCGAAAACCTGGGTGCGTTCGGCGGGCGGAATGCCCGGGCCTTCGTCGGTCACGCTCAGCATGACCAGGGCACCGCCTTCGCCCGCCGCCTCGGTCCACACCGTCACGTCCACCACGCCGCCCGGTGGCGAAAACGAGACGGCATTGTCCAGCAGGTTTTCCAGCACCCGTTCCAGCCGCATGGCGTCGCCCGCCACCAGCGGGGCTGGGGCATTCTCGCGCCGCTGGCAAAGCCTGATCGTGGCGCCGCCCGGCGTTTCGCGTGCGCCTCTTGCGCCTACGACCTGCGCGGCCAACTGGCCCAGATCCAGCCGCACGAACGTGGCACGGCTCAATTCCGCATCGATGCGGCTGGCATCGGCGATTTCGGTGATCAGCCGGTCGATGCGCTGAACGTCGTGGGTGGCAATGGCGATCAACTGGCCGCGCAAATCGGCGTCCTCCACGCGGCCGAGCGATTCGATCGCGCTGGCAAGGCTGGCCAGCGGGTTCTTCAATTCGTGGGCCACGTCTGCGGCGAAGCTTTCCACCGCGTCGATGCGATGGCGCAGGGCCATGGTCATGTCGGAAAAGGCGCGAGCCAGAAGTCCGATCTCGTCACCCCGTTCAGGCAGGCGCGGCACCACCACTTCGCGGTCGCGCCCCAGCCTGACGCGTACGGCCGCGCGGACCAGTGCGCGCAGCGGCTGGACGATGGTGCGCGCCAGAAACAGAGAGAGCTGGATGGACAGCAACAGCGCCAGACCGATGATGATCACCAGAGTCTGGCGTGCATCGCGCACCGCCTGGGTTATGTCCACCGCGTTGCGCATCGCCAGCAGGATTTCCCCGTTGCCGCCCACCGGCGTTGCGGCCGTGAGCACGGGGGTGCGATCGGGGGCATAACGCAGATAGACCTGGGTGGACCTGCTGGTCTGCGCCCGCCCTGCTTCGGGCCAATAGGCAGCGCCCGATCGTGGCGGTTCGACATAACTTTCCACCGGCGGCGCGCCGACGATGAAATCCACCCCGCGATCGAGCAGGCGAGCCGCCTGCTGGTACCATGCATCCCGGCCAGGGTCCTTCAGGACGAAGCTGGGCCCGGCCAGGGCAAAGCTGTCTGCCACGAGGCGGCCTTCCCGGTCGAACAGGCGCAGGCGCAGGCGCTGTTCCTGCCCGATCCGCGCGAGCAATGCCTTTTGCTGCGGGGCATTCTTGCCATCCAGCGCATCGGCGGCGATTTCCACCTCGGCGCGGGCCAGCTTGAACCGCTCGCCCAACAGCTGGGTGCGATAGCTGTCGAGATAGAAAAAACTGCCGGCCAGCAGCGCCAGGGCAATGACGTTCACTGCCAGGATGCGGGTGGTCAACGATATGCCGCGCGAACCGGGGGGGCGCAGCACCAGCGGCTGCGGCAGCCGGTTCGGCTGGGGCACTGGCGCTGGCGCCGGTGTCATGCGGGCATCATTCGTCGGTATAGCTGTAACCCGCGCCGTACAGCGTCTCGATCGCCGAAAAGCGCGGATCGACAGCCCGGAACTTGCGGCGCAAACGCTTGATGTGGCTGTCGATTGTCCGATCATCGACAAAGACGTCGTCGTGATAGGCCGCGTTCATCAATTGATCGCGCGTGCGCACAACCCCCGGCCTTGCGGCCAGCGCCTCCAGGATCAGGAATTCGGTGACGGTCAGCGATACCAGCTTGTCTGCCCAGGTCACCACATGGCGCGCCGGGTCCATGACCAGGCGGCCCCGGCGGATCGGATCGGGCAGGGCTTCCGATGCCGGCGCATCGCTGGCCACGGTATCGCGGCGGACGATTTCCGTCCGGCGCAGGATCGCGCGAATGCGGGCCAGCAGCAGGCGCTGGCTGAACGGCTTGGCGATGTAATCGTCTGCGCCCATGGCAAGGCCCAGTGCTTCGTCGGCCTCGTCGTCCTTGCTGGTGAGAAAGATCACCGGCAGGTCGCTGTGCTCGCGCAGGCGGCGCAACAGCTCCAGCCCGTCCATCCGCGGCATCTTGATGTCGCACACGGCAAGGTCGGGCGGATTGTCGAGCAGGGCTTTCAGCGCCGCGTTTCCGTCGTTGTAGAGCCGCGTGGCGAAACCTTCGGTCTGCAGCGCGATCGATACGGTGGTAAGGATGTTGCGATCATCGTCCACCAGCGCGATCATTCGGCGCGGCTGTTCCTGCCGGGAAGCGGGGGCACCGTCGACCGCGGACAAGGATGCGGAATGCGGGGCAGACGCGTGGTTCATGGCAGGTGGCGGCGATCCTGTTAAGGGCCGCAGATTAGGCCGGACAAAGGCTGCTGGCAAGGAATGCGCCGGCGGAACGAGGCAAAGTTCCGTCAGTTGAAAATTGTGCAACTTGCTGCGCAAAAATCTTGGGCACCGCCGATTTGACGCGGGGCGGGCTGTCAATTATCGGAAGGTGGAGTCGCGCATTCGTATTCGGCATTCGTATGCAGAAGCCGACGACGGCGCGTGACAGCGTGCGATATCGCATTGTGGCAATCAACGGCTAGCGAAATGCCCGGTGGCCCTGGTGGCACGAAGGCGCGGCAGGGCCATCAACGGGAGGCTTGTGATGTCAGCCAACAGCCTGAACATTTCTTTGTCGGCACAGGGTTTTCCTGAGCCTGCCGAGCTGTTTGCGAACCTTGGCACCGCCCCGCTGGTGGAACATGCGGTAAAGAACGGCGAAGGCGTTCTGGCCAAGGACGGGCCCTTCGTGGTGGCCACCGGCAAGCACACCGGCCGGTCGGCCAAGGACAAGTTCATCGTTCGCGATGCGGAAACCGAAGGCACCGTATGGTGGGGCAAGACGAACGTGGCGATGAGCCCCGCGCAGTTCGCCGCGCTCAAGGAAGATTTCATCGCGGCACTCGGCACCAAGGACAAGCTCTATGTGGCCGACCTGTTCGGCGGATCGCAGCCCGAGCACCGCGTCAACGTGCGGGTAATCAACGAATTCTCCTGGCACAACCTGTTCATCCGCACGCTGCTGGTGCGCCCCACGGCCGATGAACTGGCCGATTTCGTGCCCGAATACACGATTATCGATCTGCCCAGCTTCCGCGCCGATCCGGAACGGCATGGCTGCCGCACCGAGACCGTGATCGCCGTCAATTTCAGCGAGAAGCTCATTCTTATCGGCGGCACATCCTATGCCGGCGAAATGAAGAAGTCCGTTTTCGGCATTCTCAACTATCTGCTGCCGGTCAAGGGCGTGATGCCGATGCATTGTTCGGCCAATATCGGGCCGGGCGGCGATACGGCCGTGTTCTTCGGGCTTTCGGGCACGGGCAAGACCACGCTTTCTGCCGACGCCAGCCGCACCTTGATCGGCGATGATGAACATGGCTGGTCCGATACCGCCGTGTTCAATTTCGAAGGCGGTTGCTATGCCAAGATGATCCGGCTTTCGGCCGAAGCCGAACCGGAAATCTTCGCCACCACCAAGCGTTTCGGCACCGTTCTCGAAAACGTGGTGATCGATCCCGTCACGCGCGAGATCGATCTGGACGATGCAAGCCTTGCTGAAAACAGCCGGGGTTCCTATCCCATCGATTTCATCCCCAATGCCTCTGAAGAAAATCTCGGCCCGGTGCCGACCAATCTGATTTTCCTGACGGCCGATGCTTATGGCGTGCTGCCGCCGATTGCCCGTCTTACCCCCGACCAGGCGATGTATCACTTCCTTTCGGGCTATACCGCGCGCGTTGCCGGTACCGAAATCGGCGTGACTGAACCGGAAGCCACGTTTTCCACCTGCTTCGGCGCACCGTTCATGCCGCGCCATCCGTCGGTCTATGGCAACTTGCTCAAGGAACGCATTGCCAAGGGCGGCGTGAAATGCTGGCTAGTCAACACCGGCTGGTCGGGAGGCAAGGCAACGCAGCCGGGCATCAAGCGCATGCCGATCAAGGCCACCCGCGCCCTGCTCAATGCCGCGCTCGACGGCAGCCTCAACAACGCCGAGTTCCGCGAAGATCCCTATTTCGGCTTCGAAGTGCCGGTGGAAGTGCCCGGCGTCGACACCCGTCTGCTCGATCCCCGCGGCGCCTGGGCCGATGGCGCGGCCTACGACAAGACCGCCCAGGAACTGGTCAAGAAATTCATCGACAACTTCGAGCAGTTCGTAGCTCATGTCGACGAAAGCGTACGCAAGGCAGCCCCGGTTTCGGCCTGATTTGGGGGACTGGTCACGTTGCGTTGAAAAAATCCCTGGCTGCCTTGGCACGCCGGGGATTTATCACGGTGTGACGTCGAGAGCAGGGACCGGACAGTGATCGGCAGGGCTATGCGAACGCGGCGTGATACGACGGTAAAGAAAGTAAGCCGGATGTGCTGGAACTGCGCGATAATTGGCATTGATGTAAGCGCGCACCTGGGCGTTCCTCAAAAAAAACTCTCTTAGACTGAACGAGGATGGCTGGTAGTAATAAATACGGCGCCGTTCAAATATCACGAGTGCTGGCTGCCCACAACGCAGTTCCTGCACGGCATCGCGCTGCAATTGCCCGGCCAGTCGTTCCAGCTCTGTTGATTGTGGCCCTAAAATTTCGGCATGGGCTATCGTGGGGATCATCCAATAAGCGTAATACCGCGATTGCAAACGCAGGTGGTGGTAAAAGGCATTAGGCCAGCCCCACATAGGGTCTGTTGCAGCAATGAAAATGGTTTGCCCTGCCGGGACCGACGCTAAAACCGGTTCTATCTTGAGCCTGAACAAGTTGTGATAAAGGCCCATTCTCGCCGACATGGCGAATGGAATCACAGTCAGGAAGGCGGCCATCAATCGGGGAGCTTTTCGACACTGGTCAGGCGCAATCACCGAGACCGCCATGATGGTGGTCAGCATAATCGTAACTGGCAAGCTGTGATAGAGCCAGCCCTTGGCCTGCATTCCATACGAGAAAGCAAATCCTGCGGCCACGATTAGAAGAGGCGCTGCAAAAGTATCCGCCCTAATCCGCAACTCATTGCGAAAAACCACCATACAACCGACGGTAGTCAGCCATACAAAGGTCCAGGGGCGGAGCCATACCATTGACCACGGCGCTTCATAGCCGCGATAGGCGAGCTTAACCATCGGCACGATCACCGTAACGAAATCGCGCGCGAAGACGATAATGCACAGCGCGTAAATAGCAGCGGCCAGGCCTAAGACGACGATCTCGGGACGCATGGCCTGCCAACGCGCTCTGCCCAGTTGCATCAGAAGCCAGATTTCCAAGCCGATAGGGATCGTAACGAAATAATGTTTGAGTGCGAAACCATAGGCTGCTGCCAATCCTGTCAGGCAAGCAGCGACCGGTGCGACAATGCGCCCCTTGCTGCGGGCGTAAATCAAGCCCGTATAAGGTAGAGCCATGATCGTGGTGAGTTGTTCGCGTTGACCAAAATCATAAAGAGGTATTACTGAAAGAGCTAAAAATACTATCAGCATCTGACCGACGCGCTGCACGGGCGACATTGCTCCCGCGAAACGCGCGGTTGCATAGCTGGATGTCCCGGCAGCGCACACGATCGTGACAACTAAAATAGAGAAGGGCGAGATGTGCAAAAATTGCGCGAGATACTGGATCAATTCAGCTGACCAGAACCACAAGGGTGGATTGAGTTCTATAATGTCACGGTATAGAACTGCTCCATGCAGCATCTGCCGAGCGATCCAGAATTGCCAGACCACATCGTGCGTCAACGGAATCCGATAAAGGAATAGGCAGGCAACGAGTACTGCAATGGCGAGCGCAAGGTCCGGTGCATGGCGCATAAGGCTAGCGGCCACGCAGTAACGGTCGACGTCTTGGATTTGACCAAATACAAAATGCCGCGTCATTAAATAGAAAGCAGTGGAATAGAGTATAAGGCCTGCCAAATGCACGACAGGATGTCCGCTTACGCCTGCTGCATGCGCCAAGGCAATCACAAAAAAGTTGGAGCTATATGCTATGCAAGAAAACAGTGCAAAGCGACTAAATTCTCCTAAAGAATGTCGATGTTGTGATCTAAAAGTCCATCGGCGATTAAGAAAGTAAGATATTGTTAAGCCAGTATAGTAGCCAATTGCATTGGCCTGATAGTCGTTAATGCCCATATGCAAAGCGAGAAATATTATAGCTAGACCAATAGCGCTATTAAGTAGTCCGACACCGGCAAATTTGGTGATCGCTGTCATGTGGTTGTTCGGCGTCCTTGGACATAATATTGCGCGCCGAATGGAAGCCATCTCAACGCCGGTTCCATCCAGCGCAATCTACTCAATTGTTTAGGAAAAAAAAGTCTGAAGGTGGTATTGATATCGGTAAAACCAGCTTGTCGCATTAGCTTGCGCATTTCATGCGCAGAAATCAACACGGCATTTGTGTCAAATGGACAACTAGCTACCGCGTGTCGTGTCAAGGGATTCCAGGGGTTATGCTCGAAAAGTACAAAAATGCCGTGTTCCGAAAGCTTTTTTCGAATTTGTTTAAGTAAAGGCGCATGATTCACATTATGTATATGATGAAAAACACAGGCCGTAAATATCAAATCAAAATCTTGTAGATGATCTGGAAGATATATGCCGTCATATAAACAAAAATCGACATTATCACTTAACTTGGCTTGACACAATTCAAGAGATTTTTGCGAAACGTCGAGGCATGTGATTTTGGCCTGGGGAAAATTATCACGCAATGGTTTTAAAGAATTGCCAATACCCGCCCCAAAATCAAGAATATGACGTACATCAATTCCATGCTGCTCAACGAGTTGGCGGACGGCAGCAATCTTGTATTGCGCAAAAAACTCTGTGTCTTCGCCACTAAGCCTGATGGAGTGCGCGTGCTGATCGGCATAATTAGCCGAAAAATTATCGAACTCAACCATGGCCGACCCGGCGTCGTTCGCGATCACTCGAACCTTTAGCATGGACCATAACGCTTATCGCAGGGCTTTTGCGTATTTCATCTACAATAAACAAGGGTCTTCGTTTACTCTCCATGTACATCCGGCCGAGATACTCGCCGAAAACCCCCATAAGCATAAGCTGGATACTGCCGATGATCAGTACGATGCCAGCCAAACTGGTCCAGCCCGCGACGACATGGCCGACAAGGTATGCATACAGTACCCAAAAGAGCATCCCCATGCCCACTGATCCTGCTGCGAAGCCGAGCCACGTCGCCAAGCGTAGCGGCACTGTGGAGAAACTGGTGATGGCGTCGAATGCGAAGGCAATCATTTTACGCAAAGGATAATTGCTGCGGCCAGCTACGCGCGCTTGTCGTTCGTACGGCAAAGGCACTTGGCTGAAGCCGATCATGCTAACCATACCGCGAATGAAGCGATAGCGCTCCGGCATCGCATTGAGGTGATCAACCACACGGCGGCTCATCACCCGAAAATCACCCGTATCACGAGGAATGGGCACATCGACCATCCGCTGTATCGCTCGATAGAACAAGCTGGCAGTAGCTCTTTTGAAGACCGTTTCGCCGGCGCGGGTAATGCGCTGTCCGTAAACCACATCATGGCCTTGCGCCATCTTGGCCAGAAATTGCGGCAGCAGTTCAGGCGGATCTTGCAAATCTGCATCCATTACCATGACGATATTTCCTCGACAGATCTGCAAGCCAGCAGTTAATGCTATCTGATGACCATAATTTGCCGCCAGATTGATTGCAACGATATGAGGATTTGCTGCTGCCAGATCGAGCATCGCCGCCCAAGTGCCGTCGCGAGAGCCATCGTTTACCAGCACGATTTCATATTCTGCTAGGCAGGCAGACAGACATGAAATCATCAAACGATCTGTTAAAATTCTGAGATTTCCTTCCTCATTGAAACAGGGCACCACCACCGAAAGCTGGAGCGGTGGTAAAACCTCGCGCTGACTGCTTAAACTGGTAGCCTTATGGAAACTAGCGTCCGTAAATTCTACCGTCATATGCAACACCTTCGCCATGGTATTCGTCATGTAGATCACCGTTAGGCCGGTGTGCTTAACGATCCAAGTATGCTGGCGAAAAATGGTAAACTTAAAGTGAATATAGCTTTTGCAAGGGCAGCTTTTGACTGGGAAGCCCAGCCGGCAAACCCGGCAACGAGTGCTGCCGAGGCCTCGTCACAATTCGGGGGAAGAACCGATCACCGGATCGGACAATCCGGCGACAGGCGGAAATCGAGGTAGTTGTCCACCGACTTCATCATGTCGTCCATCTCGTTCTCATAGAAGTGGTTGGCGCGCGGGATTTCGTCGTGGTGGATAGTGATGTGCTTTTGGGTGCGCAGCTTGTCCACCAGCTTTTGCACGGCATTGGGCGTCACCACCGTATCGGCCGACCCCTGGACGATGATGCCCGAAGCGGGGCAGGGCGCCAGAAAGCTGAAATCATACATGTTGGCCGGGGGCGAGACCGAAATGAATCCGCGGATTTCGGGCCGGCGCATCAGCAGCTGCATGCCGATCAGCGCACCGAACGAATAACCGGCAATCCAAGTGGCGGACGCTTCGGGATGGATCGACTGTACCCAGTCGAGCGCGGTTGCCGCGTCGGACAATTCGCCCACGCCGTTGTCGAAGCTGCCCTGGCTGCGGCCCACCCCCCGGAAATTGAAACGCAACGTGGCAAAACCGCGCGCGGCGAATGTCTTGTAAAGTGCCTGGGTGATCCGGTCGTTCATCGTGCCGCCCGATTGGGGGTGCGGGTGCAGGATCATCGCGATCGGCGCGCGATTGCGCGTGGCGGGCTGGAAACGGCCTTCGAGACGACCTTCGGGACCGGGAAAGATGACTGCGGGCATCGTCGACCTGATGAACCTGTTGGCTGGCCCCGTAACCGGCATGCATGCCCCGCTTCGGGGCCTTGCGCGGTCAGGGCTGGGCATGGAACTCGTCGCTATATAGAAACGCAGCCTGCAAACGCAACTTTTCCGGGATTTCTCGTTGACGGCTTCGCTCTATCTCGATCACGCGGCAACCGCGCCGCTCTTGCCCCAGGCGCGCGAGGCCCTGCGCCAGGGGCTCGACCAGTGGGCCAACCCATCGAGCCCCCACGCCATGGGACGCATGGCGCGGGCCGCGCTGGAGGATGCGCGCGCGCGGATCAAGGCGGCGCTCGGCTGGAATGGCGAAGTGGTGCTGACCAGCGGTGCCAGCGAAGCCCTGGCCCTGGCCATCGGCCGCGCCAAGGCGCCGTTGCTGGCCGTTTCGGCGGTGGAACACGAAGCCGTGCTGCGCCTGACGGGCGGGGCTGCGCGCCTCCCCGTCGACCGACAGGGACAGGTCGATCCGGCAGCCTGCGCGCTGAACGGCCTGGTTGCCGTGCAGCAAGTCAATAGCGAGACCGGGGTGATCCAGCCGCTTTCCGCCATCGCGCCGGCCGTGCTCGGGGCGGGGGGCGTGCTGCTCGCCGACGCCGCGCAAGGGGCCGGCAAGCTTGCCTTGCCCGCGGCGGATATGATCGCGATTTCCGCGCACAAGTTCGGCGGCCCGATCGGCATAGGGGCGCTTCTGGTGCGCGACTGGGCCTTGCTGCAACCTACCGGCGGGCAGGAGCGCGGCTATCGCCCCGGCACGGAAAATCTGCCTGGCGCTCTGGCCATGGCAGCCGCGCTGGAAGCCGGCGCTGCCTGGCTGGAAACGGCCGCGGCCTTGCGCGCGCGGCTGGAAACGGCACTGGTCGCCAGCGGGGCCGAAGTGATTGCCGCTGCCGCGCCGCGTCTTGCCGCGATCGGCGCCTATCGCATGCCGGGCCGATCGGCCACGGCGCAACTGATCCGGTTCGACGGGATGGGCATAGCCGTTTCGGCGGGCAGCGCCTGTTCTTCGGGTTCGCTGCGCACCAGCCATGTGCTCGATGCCATGGGCCTTGCCAACCCCGGCGAAGTGATACGCGTTTCGCTGGGCAGGGATACCACGGCAGAGGCGGTGGATCGTTTCGTGGCGGCGTGGCGCACGATTGCGGGGGTGGCATGATCTATCTGGATTACCAGGCGAGCACGCCGCTGGCCCCGGAAGCGCGTGCCGCCATGCTGCCGTGGCTCACCGGGCCGGATGACAGCCGCGCCGGCTATGCCAATCCGCACAGCTCCCATCGCCCCGGCCGCGCCGCCGCCGCCGCGGTGGAAGCCGCTCGCGATCAGGTCGCGGCGCTGTTGCCGCCGGGCGGGAAAGTGATTTTCACGTCCGGCGCCACCGAAGCTTTGAACCTTGCCATTGCCGGCTCGGGCGCGCGCCGGCTGGCTGTCTCCGCGATCGAGCATGCCGCAGTGCTAGATGCGGCACGCGCCCGTGATCCCGCGCTCGCTCTGCTGCCGGTGGATGGCGATGGCCTGGTCGATCCCGAAGTGTCGATCCCTTCGGGCACGGGTTTGGTCGCGGTGATGCAGGTCAACAACGAAATCGGCACGGTGCAGCCGGTCATGGCGCTTGCCGCGCGTGCCCGCGCCATGGGCGCCTTGTTCCTGTGCGATGCGGTGCAGGGCGCCGGCAAGCTGGCCGTGCCCGAAGGCGCGGACCTGATCGCCCTGTCGGCACACAAGCTGCATGGCCCCAAGGGCATCGGCGCGCTGTGGGTGCGCGACGGCGTGCACCTGGCACCCGGCATTCATGGCGGCGGGCAGGAGGGCGGCCTGCGGTCTGGTACGCTCAGCCCCGCGCTCTGCGCCGGGTTCGGCGCCGCCGCCGCCCTGTGCGCAAGCCTGTGGAAAAGTGATGGAGACCATGTGCATTCCCTGTGGAACCGGGCGCTCGCCCTGTTCGAGGGCTGGACGATCAACGGCTCGGCGACGCAACGCTGGCATGGCAATCTCAATCTGCGTCGCCCGGGGCTCGATGTCGGCCGGCTGTTGTCGGAATGTCGCAATGTGGCCTTTTCCGCCGGGTCTGCCTGTGCCAGTGGCTCGGGCAGGCCAAGCCATGTCTTGCGCGCCATGGGACTTTCGGACAGGGAGGCAAAAAGCGCGATCCGTATCGGTTTTGGACGTTATACAAGGGCAGAGGAACTGGAGGAGGCTGCAGCCGTGATCAAGGCGGCGGCACAAGCGCAGGGAGTCTAACGCCTATGGTTCGGGTCACCTTCCTCACCGCCGATGGCCAGCGCGTCGGCGCCCAGGGCGAGGTCGGGCAGCGCCTGCTGGAACTGGGCCAGAATGTGGGCATGCCGCTGGAAGGCACCTGCGAGGGGCAGATGGCCTGTTCCACCTGCCACGTGGTGGTTGACCCCGCGTGGTTCGAACGCCTGAGCCAGGCGTCGGAAGACGAGGAAGACATGCTCGATCTGGCCGCCGGCGTGACCCGCACCAGCCGGCTATCCTGCCAGATCATTCTGGACAAAGCGCTCGATGGCCTGGAAGTGCGCGTGCCGGCCGAAGCGCGAGACATGCAGCCGCGCTGAACGGGGCGGCGCGTCCCGACAGGTCAGTCCCCTGCGACCAGCGCGCTGATCCGCCATTCGCCACCTTTGCGTTCGGCGATGATCCGCCGGGCAAGAAGGCTGCGCAGATAGGCCGTTTCCACCCAGCCCTTGCGTTGCGGCTTGCCGGTGATGACCGCAGTATACCGCGCGGCCGGATCAAACGGCGGCGTTGTCGCGATGGTGACGAGCGACCAGTCCAGCCGGTCCAGCAGCGGCGCATTGGCGGCCGGCCTGGCGCGCAGCGGCACACCTTCGCCGGTGACCAGCATGGTCATGCCCGGGTCCACCTCGTCCGGCACGTTCCAGAAAAACCATGGCATCACGACCAGATCGCCTTCCACGGCGCAGCCAAGCGGCATGATCCGCTCCAAATCGGCCCAGACCGCTGCACCTGCAGGGGCAGACAGCCGCTTCTGCAATTCGGCGGGGCCATGGCCGCCGCCATAGTCGAGCGTCACGTCGGGCGAAGAGAGCGCCCCCAGCGCTGCGGCATCCCGGGCCTTGATCGCGGCGCCGAGCTGGGCGGAAAACGCGTTCCAACCGGGCAGGGCGGCACAGGCGTCTCGCGGCGGCAGCGCCATGGCGGGCAAGGCCGCGGCCGTGTCGGCCGGGGTCATCGGTGCCTCGGGCGCGGGATCGACCGGCAGGGTTAGCGTCGGGCTCGGGCTCGGTGCCGGCAGGCTGGGCACGGGTTCGGGTATGGCTGTGGTGCTGGCTCGCGCGGCAGGGGTTTCGCTTTCCTGCGGCTCAGGCTCGCGCTGGCAAGCGGCAAGCGCCAAGGCAAGCGCCAGCATCACCGCTCCGGCGGTCGCGCCTTTCCGACTTCGTGCCAATCTGTCCATGCTTACCCTGCCGCCGTTTCCCCTTGCACGCCAACGCCAGCAGGCGCCGCCAGTTCCGCCACGGCATCCACCCCGCCATAGCGCGGCGCGGTTTCGACCAGCGGTACTTCTTCCACTTCGCGTTTGCCGATCTCGATATGCTTGTCGCGCAGGCGCCGCCCGGCGGACAGCACATTGCGTTCGAAACTGCCGACGAACTTGTTGTAGTTGCTGACCGCGCTTTCAAGGCCCGATCCCATGCGCTTGAGGTGGTCCGCCGCCACGGCCAGCCGTTCGTAAAGCTCGCCGCCCATCCGCCCGATTTCCCGCGCTTCGCGCGCCAGGCCGTCCTGGCGCCAGACCTGCGCCACCGTGCGGCAGATGGCAACGAGATTGGTGGGCGAAGCCAACAGGACGCGGCGGTCGAAAGCAAAGTCCCACAGTTGCGGATCGCGTTCCAGCGCGGCAGCGATGAAATGTTCGCCCGGCACGAACATCAGCACGTAATCGGGCGCTTCCTCGAACTGGCTTTGATAGGATTTGGCGCCCAGGGTCTGGATATGGTTGCGCATCGATTGCACGTGTGCGGCCAGCGCAACGCCGCGCGCGGCATCATCGGCCGCCTCGAACGCATCCTGATAGGCGTTCAGCGACACCTTGGCGTCGATGACCAGCAGCTTGTTGCCGGGAATGCGCACGATCGCGTCGGGTCGCAGGCGGCCTTCGTCGGTTTCGATCGAATGTTCGGTGACGAAATCGGTGTGTTCGGAAAGGCCGCACTGCTCCAGCACGTTGCGAAGCTGCTGCTCGCCCCAGCGGCCGCGTGCCTTGGGCGCGTTGCGCAGCGAATTGCCCAGCCGGGCGGCTTCGGCGCGCACCTGTTCCTGCCCCTCGCGCATCGCCTGGATAAGCCCGGCAAGATTGCCGAACGCATCGACGCGTTCCTTTTCCAGCTTGCTGACCTGTTCCTCGTAGCTTTTCAGCCGCTGGTCTACCGGGGCCAGCAGCGCGCGCAGCGATTGCGCGGCCTTTTCCTCGCTCTGGGCAAAGCGTTCCTGGGCGCGGGCCATGAACGTTTCCTGCGCGCGTTCCAGAACCTTGTTGCCGGCGTTTTCGAATTCGCGGCGCAGGGCGTCCTGCGCCTCGATCAACAGGCGCTTCTGCTCGGCGAAATTGGCGGCATCGGCTTTCATCCGGGCCAGTTCGGCGCGCAGGTCTTCGCGCGACTGGCGGGCTTCGTGCAGGGCGTTGCGCAAGGCGTCGGCTTCGGCCGCCCGTTCCCCGGCAGCGGCCAGATTGGCGGAAAGCGCATCACGCTCCGCCCGCAGGGCATCGCGCTCGGCCGCCGTCTGTTCCACCTGGCGGGCACGCTCGGCCATGGTGGCCAGGTCCACGGCCATGGCCTTGACCTGCGCTTCGGCCGCGCGCGCCTCGGTCTCGCGGGCGCTGGCACGACCCTGTGCCTCGGCCAACGGGCGAGAACCCAGGAACCAGCCCAGGCCAAGGCCGATCACCAACGCCACGATCACCACAGCCACAGACACCCTCAGCCTCCCTTCAGGAACAGAGAGTGAACGTAAACGAACCCGCCCGGCAACGCAATGTGCCCGCCCGCTTTATTCTCAGTCCAGTGGGCCGGATGGCGCCCGTCACGCCACCTTGCGCAGCTTTTCCAGCTTCTTGAGTGCCATCTGGCGCTTTAGGCGCGAAAGGTGATCGATGAACAGGATGCCTTCGAGATGGTCCATCTCGTGCTGGAGGCAGGTGGCCAGCATGCCGTCGATCGTTTCTTCGTGCCGCGTGCCGTCCAGATCCTGCCAGCGAACGCGAATGCGCGAGGGGCGCTCCACCTCGGCATAGATCTCCGGCACCGACAGGCACCCTTCGCGATAGAGGGTCTGTTCTTCCGACGGTTCGAGAATTTCCGGATTGATGAAGACCCGCGGTTCGCGGCGCACCGGCTGATGGGCATGGCCGCAACCATGATCGTGGCACATTTCCGGCTCGGCATCTTCGTCTTCGGGCTGAAGGTCGATCACCAGAACGCGCAAGGGCACACCGACCTGCACGGCGGCAAGGCCTATGCCGGGGGCATCGTACATCGTGTCGAACATGTCCGAAACGAGCGTGCGCAGCTCTTCATCGAACTTTTCCACCGGGTCCGAAACCTGCTTGAGGCGCGGATCGGGAACTTCAAGGATTTCGCGGATAGCCATGACGGCAAGATAGGCGGTGCATGCCGAAGTCGCAAGGCGAGCGATTCGATCACGGTGATCGGCTCAGGCGGTCATGCGGGGATACCGGGCACCGCCGCGCGGCGGCAGATCCGGTCTTGTCAGAGAGAAGCCGTTCGGCACAGATCGGCGAACCGGGCCGCCGTGGCAAAGGCTTCGCCGCGCCGGCTGCGGCGGGCCTGCGCCTCGGCATCCTTGCCCCAAAGGTCGGTCTGCCAGTCTTCCTCCAGACAGGCCGCGTCCCATAGCGCAGCAATGTCTGCCGCCGGATCGAGCGCGGCAAGCCCCACGATCAGGGAGGCGGAAAGCGAAGTCGCATTGCGCAACGCCGCCAGCACGAACGGATCGTGCCGGCCCAGTTCAAGGCGCAAGGCGGCAAGCGTCGCTTCGGGTTGCGGCTTGTGCATGACGCCCGATACGCGCAGAAACGTAACGCCGTAACGCGCCTCTGCCGCGGTCACCAGCGGTTCCCACGCCAGGCGCTGGCGCGCGGCGAGCGGCTCGTCGGGCTCTGCCCGATAACACAGCGTATCGGTTTCGGCATAAGGCATAAGGTCGGCACGCGCCGCATCTGGCGCAGGCGCGATCACGTCGATGGCGTAATCGGCCATGTCGCGCAGGGCAAAGCCGGTCGTGTCGATCGTGTCGCCCTGCGCCGCCCATTCGGCGCCCATGGCCTGCGCCAGCGCGGCCGTGGGCACGATCTGGGTATGGCCCCCCTGGGTGCGGATACCGCGTCCATCGAGGCACACGCGAAACCCGCCCTCCTCCCGCGACACTGCGACATCGGTATAGAACCGTTTCATGACCGCCGCTTCCAGCGCCGGGCCAGCCAGCGTGGCGCGCCGAAAAAGATTGTCAGGCCGGCAAGCATCAGGGCGAACGCTCCCCACGGCGGAACGGCGCTCAAACGGGGCGCGTTGCCCGATGCCGCGACGGCCCCGATCATGACGATCAGTGTTCCTGCCAGGCGAACGGCATGCAGCAGGAAAAAGCGGCCCAGCGCTGGATCTGCCATCGGCTCAGCCCACGGCGTCCAGCAATTCGGCCAGCTCTGCCACGGTGGCGGCCACCGCATGGGCGCCGGCGGCAAGAAGCTCTGCCCGTTCGTGATAGCCCCAGTCCACGCCGATCGCGCGCACCCCGGCGTTGCGAGCCATGGCCATGTCGTAGGCCGTATCGCCGATCATCACGGTCAGCGCCGCTTCGGCACCGGTGGCATCGAGGCAGGCTTCGATCATGCTGGGGTGCGGCTTGGACGGATGGCGATCGGCGGTCTGCAGCGTGACGAAATGGCGCGACAGGCCGTGGCTTGCCAGGCAATGCGCAAGGCCTCGGTCGCTTTTGCCGGTGGCCACGCCCAGCAGCCAGCCACGATTGACAAGGTCGTCCACCAGCGCGGCGATGCCCTGGTAAAGCGGTTCGCCCACCATGCCCGCCTCGCGCCGGGACCGGAAGGCATCCTTATAGGCCTGCGCCAGCAGTTCGTGGGTTTCGGCCTCACCGTGCGGGTAAAGGCGGCGCATCGCCTCCGTCAGCGAAAGTCCGACGATGCGGCGCGTTTCGCTGCGCGGTGGCGGCACCAGTCCCAGGGCATGGAACGCGCCGTCCATCGCGGCGCCGATGTCGGCCTGGCTGTCGACCAGGGTGCCGTCGCAATCGAAAATGGCAAGGCGCGGGTTCATCGCTTGGCCGGTCCGCGTGGGGCAGGCCGCGGCGCCGCGGGCCTGGCGACCGGCTTGCCGCCGGGCTTCCCCGCCAGCGGGGACCGCGGCTTTGCGGCAGGCTTTGCGGCAGGCTTCGCGCGCTGGCCGGTGGGCTTGCGTCCGCTGCCGGTTGCCGGGCCATCGGCGCGCTTGCGGCGTTCGCCGCGGCGCTCCTTGCGATATTGCTTGGCATGGGCCTTGGCCGCGCGCTTTTCGGCGTCCCTGGGATCGATCAACACCGGTGCTTCCAGCGACAGATCGCCATCGCTTTCGGTAAAGCCCAGTTGTTCAAGGCTTTTGGCGAAATGGTCGGGCAGGGGGGCGGTTACGTCGATAAGATCGCCTTCGGGGTGTTCGATGCGCAGGCGCCGCGCGTGCAGATGAAGCTTGCGGCTGATGCTTCCCGATAGAAACGCGCTCTGGCCGCCGTATTTTCCGTCGCCCACGATGGGATGGCCGATCGCGGCCATGTGCACCCGCAACTGATGGGTGCGGCCGGTCAGGGGCTGCAGTTCCACCCAGGCGGCGCGATTGCCGGCACGGTCGATCACGCGATAGCGGCTCCGCGATGGCTGCCCGTGCTCGGTTTCGTCGACCATCATCTTTTCGCCGCCGGTGCCCGGCTGCTTGGCCAGCGGCAGATCGATCATCCCGTCGCTGACATCGGGCACGCCGATCACCAGCGCCCAATAGATCTTGCGGGCGGTGCGCCCGGAAAAGCGTCTGGAAAAGAAGGCCGCGCTGCCGGGCGTGCGCGCCACCAGCAGCACGCCAGAGGTGTCCTTGTCGAGGCGGTGGACCAGACGCGGGCGCGGTTCGCCATCGCCGGCATAGGCATCGAGCAGGCCATCGACATGCTCGTGCGTGCCGCTGCCGCCCTGCGTCGCAAGGCCGGGCGGCTTGTTGATCAAGATCGCGGCGCGATCCTGTTCCAGCACGATGCTTTCGGCCAGCTGGATCTGTTCTTCTGTCAAGGGCCGGCGCACGCGGGCCGCCTTGCCGGCCCCGCTGCCGGGGAGCGGACCGCCGGCCGGCGGAACGCGCAGCACCTGGCCGGCCACCAGCCGCGTATCGACATCGGCCCGTTTGCCGTCCACGCGGATCTGCCCGGTGCGTGCCCAGCGCGATACCATGGCAAAGCTCACTTGCGGCAGGTTGCGTTTGAACCAGCGGTCCAGCCGCACGTCGTTGTCGTCGGGCAAAATGGTGAACTGGCGTACCGCGTCTGGATTGCCGCCACCGTTGCGCTCGGTGGCCTTGCCTTTGGGGGCTTTGAACAGGGTCATGGCCGCGCCCATAGGGCCTTTGCTCGCAAAATGCACGACCTTGCTTGCGTTCTGCCGGCAGAATCATTAATGGGCGGCCGGTTCGAGCCGGTCCTGTTCGGATTCGGCTGGTTTTGTGTTCCCGTTATCTGGTGACCCCCGCGCGGCCGCGGGCTCTCGCCCGAAGCTGTTGAGGTGTGTCGGTTTATGCAGATTCTCGTTCGCGACAACAATGTTGATCAAGCTCTTCGCGCCCTGAAGAAGAAGCTTCAGCGTGAAGGCGTCTATCGCGAAATGAAGCTGCGCCGCCACTTTGAAAAGCCTTCGGAAAAGCGCGCTCGCGAGAAGGCCGCCGCCGTGCGCCGCGCGCGCAAGCTCGAGCGCAAGCGCCAGGAACGCGACGGCGCCAAGTAAGCCGCATGCGGCGGCCTGCGTCGTTGCCGGGCCGCTGCATTGAGCACTTGCGATAGGCCCTGCGCTGGGCCAAGAGGGCGCCGTGAGTCACGGCGCCTTTTGTTTTGGTTCGATCCGTTGCCGGTCGAATCGGCAAGGGCGCCGGCAGGGCGGCCCCGGATCGGGGCAGCCCGATGAGGGCAAATCCAGAGGGGCAACCCCAGAGGGAAACCAATGTCGGAAATCACGCGCGTTCCGTTGCAGCCTGTGACCAAGGGCTCGCTCAGCTTGCTGTGGCTGGGTGTGATCGTTGCCGTGCTGGTGGGCATCGGCCTGGCGTGGGCGGCGCGCCCGGTGCATTTCAGCGAGGTGCGCGTAATCGCGCTCAAGGATGGGACGGGCAAATCGCCGACCACGTCCGATGTGGCGCTGGTCAGCTACGTTGGCCGCATTGCCAGCACGGGCAAGGAATTCGATCGCGGGGAGAACGCCGCAATGCCGCTGCAGGGCGTGATCCCCGGCTTTGCCCAGGGGCTTCAGCAAATGAAAGTCGGCGGCAAGTATCGGCTCGAAATCCCGGCCGCGCTGGCGTATGGCAGCCAGGCGATGCGCAACCGCGATGGCAGCGTCGCCATTCCCGCCAATAGCGACCTGGTGTTCGAGGTCGATCTGATCGAGTTCCGCTCCATGGTCGAATTGCAGCGGCGCCAGGCTGCCATGCAGGCATTGCAGCAGCAGATGCAGGCTCAAGGCGCAATGGGCGGCACTCCCGGAGCCGATGCCGGAACGGTCGTTCCGGCCAACTGATCCGTTTGCGTGTCGATCGGGGTTTTCGCCCCGCGGCTTGAAGGACACCGTGCGCGATGGTAGCGCGCGGTGTTTCCGTTTTGGCAAACCCCGCATGAAAGGGATGGCATGTCCGTTAATATCGCCGACGTGGCGAAGATTGCCAGTCTTGCCCGCATCAAGGTGACCGAGGCCGAGCTGGCGGCCATGGTTCCCGAACTGAACGGCATTCTGGCCTGGGTGGAGCAATTGGGCGAAGTCGACGTGGCCGGGGTTACGCCGATGACCGCCGTGATTCCCAACACGCTGCGCCTGCGCGATGACCTGGTGAACGCCGACCCGTTGACCGGCGGCAATATCCGCGAGGCCGTGCTGGCCAATGCGCCGGCGGCCGAACATGGCTTTTTCGGCGTGCCCAAGGTGATCGAATAGATCTTTTCGACGGTGGTTGCGCGCGGCATGCGCCGGGCACAGCAGAGGCAACCCCGTCCCGGCTTTCCCGTTTCCCACGCGCGAAGCCCGTTCGGCTCGCGCGCAACCATCGGTTCGAACGGATGACTGAGCTTACCGAACTTGGCGTTGCCGCCCTTCGCGACGGAGTGGCGAGCGGTGCCTTTTCCGCCACCGAAGTGGCGCAGGCCTTCAATGCCGCCGTGGCAGCGGCACAAGATGCGCTCAATGCTTTCATCGTCACGACGCCCGACGCCGCGCTGGCGGCGGCCGCCAAGGTTGACGAAGCGCGCGCCGCGGGCCAGCCGCTGGGCAGGATGGCCGGTGTGCCGATCGGCATGAAAGACCTGTTCGCCACGCGCGGCGTGCAGACGACGGCGGCCAGCAAGATTCTCGAGGGTTTCGTTCCGCCCTATGAAAGCACGGTGTCGCAGAAACTGTGGGATGCAGGCGCCGGCATGCTGGGCAAACTGAATCTCGATCAGTTCGCGATGGGTTCTTCGAACGAAACCAGCGCCTTCGGCAATGTCGTTTCGCCCTGGCGCAAGGCCGGAGACTCCACTCCGCTGGTGCCGGGCGGTTCGTCCGGTGGGTCGTCTGCCGCCGTCGCCGCGCGCATTGCACCGGCTGCCACGGGCACCGACACGGGTGGCTCCATCCGCCAGCCGGCGGCGTTCACCGGCATTGCCGGGATCAAGCCTACATATGGCCGCTGTTCGCGCTGGGGCGTGGTGGCTTTTGCGTCGTCGCTCGATCAGGCGGGCGCCATGGCCCGCACTGTGCGCGATTGCGCGATCATGCTCGAGGCCATGGCCGGGTTCGATGCCAAGGACGCCACCAGTCTCGATCTGCCGGTGCCGGCCTGGGAAGCGGGCCTCGATGCCGATCTGCGCGGCAAGAAGGTGGGCATCCCGCGCGAATACCGGGTCGATGGCCTGGATGCCGATGTGGCCAGGAGCTGGGACGAAGGCATTGCCTGGGCCAGGGACGCCGGCGCGGAAATCGTCGACATTTCGTTGCCGCACACCAGGTATGCGCTGCCGACTTACTACATCATCGCCCCGGCGGAGGCATCTTCAAACCTCGCCCGCTATGATGGCGTGCGCTATGGCCTACGCGATCTGCCCGATGGCGCCAATCTGCAGGACATGTATGCCGCCACCCGCGCCGCCGGTTTCGGCGACGAGGTCAAACGCCGCATCCTGATCGGCACCTATGTGCTGTCGGCCGGCTTCTATGATGCCTATTACACCCAGGCGCAGAAAGTGCGCGCGCTGATCAGCCGCGATTTCCTGAACGCGTTCGAGACGGTGGACGTGATCCTGACGCCCACCGCGCCTTCGGCGGCGTTCGCGCTGGGTCAGAAGAGCACCGATCCGGTGGAAATGTACCTGAACGACGTGTTCTCGGTGCCTGCGAGCTTGGCGGGCCTGCCGGCCATGTCGGTTCCGGCTGGCCTGTCGCGCGATGGGCTGCCGCTGGGCCTGCATGTCATCGGCCGTCCGCTCGACGAACAGGGCGTGCTGAACGCCAGCCTTGCGCTTGAACAGCGCGCACAGTTTTCGGCAAAGCCGGGTAAGTGGTGGTAACAAGGGGGCAATACAATGTCAGAAGACGTTGATGAAAACGAACTCCGGCCATTTGTTGCCAGCACTCTTTCTGCAATCATGAATGGGATTGCAGATGCGCAAGACAAAGCCGTAATTCGCTCCGCCTTCGGGACGGGTGAGTTCAAATTCAGTGCGCCCGAGCAGGTGAAGTTTGATGTCGCCGTCACCGCTAAGCACAGTGGTACGGCTAGGGGCGGTTTTAAAATTCAAGTCTTCTCGATGGGGGCTGGAGCTGGCGGTGATGTAAGCTCTGAGTCTGCAACTGTAAGTCGGATTCAGTTTACAATTCCAACCAAATTTAAACGAGATAACGGATGAGCAGCTATCGTATCCAGGGCGCCACGGGCGAATGGGAAGTGGTGATCGGGCTGGAAGTCCATGCCCAGATCACCTCGGCGGCCAAGCTGTTTTCCGGTTCCGCCACGGCCTTCGGAGCAGAGCCCAACACCCAGGTCAGCCTGATCGACGCGGCCATGCCTGGCATGCTGCCGGTGCCCAACCGCGAATGCATCCGCCAAGCGGTGCGCACCGGCATGGCGATCGACGCGCAGATCAACGCCTGGTCGCGGTTCGATCGCAAGAACTACTTCTACGCCGATCTGCCGCAGGGTTATCAGATCAGCCAGCTTTATCACCCGCTGGTGGGCGAGGGGCAGATCGAGATCGTGCTGGACGACAAGAGCCCCGATGCCGGTTCGAAAACGATCGGGATCGAGCGCATTCATGTGGAGCAGGACGCGGGGAAACTGATGCACGATCAGCACCCGACGATGTCCTATGTCGATCTCAACCGCTCGGGCGTGGCGCTGATGGAAATCGTCAGCCGGCCCGACATGCGCTCTCCGGCCGAAGCCGGCGCCTATCTCACCAAGCTGCGCCAGATCCTGCGCTACGTCGGCTCGTGCGATGGCAACATGGACCAGGGCTCGATGCGGGCAGACGTCAACGTGTCGGTGCGCCGCCCGGGCGAAGCGCTCGGCACGCGGACGGAAACCAAGAACGTGAACTCGGTGCGCTTTGTCATGGCGGCGATCGAGTACGAAGCCAGCCGCCAGGTCGACGTGCTGGAAGCGGGCGGCAAGATCGTGCAGGAAACCCGCCTGTTCGATCCGGGCACGGGCGTTACGCGGTCGATGCGCAGCAAGGAAGACGCGCACGACTATCGCTATTTCCCCGATCCCGATCTCCTGCCGCTGGAACTGGACGCGGCGTTTCTGGCCGAATGCCGCGCCAGCCTGCCCGAACTGCCCGACGCCAAGCGCGCCCGCTATAGCGAAAGCCTGGGTCTTTCGGCCTACAACGCCGCCGTGCTGACGGCCGATGTGGAAACGGCCGCCTGGTTCGAAACCCTGATCGCGGCGAGCGCGGCAAGGCAGGGCAAAGATGCGGCGGCCGTTGCCAAGCAGGCGGCCAACTGGCTGACCAGCGAACTGTTCGGCGCGCTCAACAAACTGGGCAAGGGCCTGGACGACAGCCCGGTTTCCCCCGAGAGCGCGGCGGAACTCCTCGCCCTTGTCGGCGACGGCACGATTTCAGGTTCCATTGCCAAGCAGGTTCTGGAAAAGATGCTGGAAACCGGCGAGGGCGCGGCGCTCATCGTCGAGCGCGAAGGCCTCAAGCAGACGACCGATACCGGCGCCATCGAAACGGCGGTTGATGCCGTGCTGGCCGCCAATGCCGACAAGGTGGAACAGTACAAGGCCGGCAAGGAAGCCCTGTTCGGCTTTTTCGTGGGCCAGACGATGAAAGCCATGGCCGGCAAGGGCAATCCGCAATTGGTGAACCAGGTCCTGAAAGCCCGGTTGGGGTAATCCAGGATCAGGCCCCCTGCCTCAAATCCGGCAGGGGGCCACCTACTGGGTATCAGATCGAAAAATCGAAAATCCGGGCGCTCAATGCGCCCCCATTGCCCATGCCATTGAGCGAGAACAGAAACCCATATTCGCCGGGGGCAAGCTCCGCCTTTGGTTGGATTTTGTAGACCCCCGGGCGCACCATCTGATAATCGAAAGCCACCCGATCCTTGTCCATCACGCCGGTCTTGGCGCCCGCGATATTCATGCTGCCAACCCGCGCTTCGCGCCGACCGTCTTTCGTGATCAATTTGATCAGCGAGAATTCACTGGGCGATGTGACCGTCGCGGCGGTACCGGATGCCCACGAGGAAGGTGCATTGCCAACTTGCGGGTTGGATTCGTCGAAAAAGAAATAGAACGTAGGTGTCCGCTCGGCCGCATGAACGCGCGCCGATGCATTCTGGATCGATGCCTTGATGCTGGCGGAAGCCAGGCCACCCGTCAGTGCATAGCCGAAAATGCCGCCTGTCTTCGCCTGGTTGGTTGTCGTGGGATCGATCCGTACCATCTGGCCTTTGCCAGCATCGAGCAAGTAAACGCCCGCCGGGTGCAACACTGCCGGATCGGGTGACGTCAGGGAAAATTGTTGCGCTGCGGGCGCAGTGGCAGTGCTATCGAGCAACGCTGCAAGGATCGGCCCGGTCAAACCCTTCTTCTTCAGTTCCAGCATCTGCTCGACCGAAAGGTCTATGTGCGTGCCGGTGCTTTTGATTTTGGCGACGACAGCTTCGTCGCCAATGCCGCTTTGCGCCAGTGCGGTAATTTGCTCGAGCGTAAGTGCTGCCGCGCTGGCGGTGCCAGGCAGCAACATGGCCGAGGCGCAAAGCGCGAGGACCGACTTCTTGATAAACATAAACCCCCCTGTCGCCGGCGATCGACCTCTGCCGCCGGCGACAGGAATATTAAATCACGGAATCTGGCCAAGCGATCAAAAAAGCCGAAATCCACGCGCTGCGGTTATAAAATTGTTCCGATCTGGCGTAAGTTACTTCTCCGGTAAGGCCACCATGTCAACCGGCAGACCGAGCTTGTCCAACTGCGGCTTGATCTTGGCGGCGTCGCCCACCACCACCCAGGTCAGCTTGCTCGGGTCGAGCGCCGCGCGGGCGGCCTTGTCGAGGTCTGCGGCGGTCAAGGTGGGATAGCGCATGGCGAGCCGCGTGTAATAATCGTCCGGGCGCTGAAACTGCACGATCTTGATCAGGCCTTCCAGCACGGCGGACGAGGTTTCGAAGGCGCCTGGCAACTCGCGCGCGGCGCCCTGGGTGGCCCAGGCCAGCTCGTCGGGGGCCACGCCCTTGTCTTTCAGGAACATGGTCATATCGGCTTGCAGCGCGGCGATCGAAGGGCCGGTCTGGTCGGTCTGCACCGGCGCGATAAGGCGATAGACGATGCGACCTTGCCGCTCGCTCACGGCGCTTCCCACGCCATAGCTCCAACCCTTGCTCTCGCGCAGGTCCAGGTTGAGGCGCGATAGGAACGTGCCGCCCAGCACCTGGTTGGCAGTGCGCAAGGCGACCAGATCGTCGCGGCCCGTGGCGTCGAGCACCTGGCCGGCCATGACCATCGATTGCGGCGATGCGGGCCGGTCGATCAGCAGGATGCGGGGGGCAGGCGCCGGGATCGGGGCGGAGAGATTCTTTTCCGGCGCCGCCCCCGCCGGTTCTGCCCAGGTGCCGAAGCTCTTTTCCAGCAGCGGCTTGACCGCTGCCAGTGTCGTATCGCCCACCACGAAAATCGTCGCTTTCGAGGGGCGCATCCACGCCTGGTGGAACGCGGCCAGATCTGCCGTGGTCAGCTGCCTCACCACGGCGGGATCGCCGGCCCCGGTGGGTGAAGTGCCATAGGGGTGCTGCGGCCCGTAAAGCGCGGGATAGAGCGCGCGCAGCGCCATCGCTGTGGGATCGCGCAGTTCGGCATCGATCGCGGTCAGCTGCTGGGCGCGCACGCGTTCGAGGTCCTTGGTCTTGAGCGCGGGGTGGCGGATGTAATCGGCCAGTAGCGCCAGCGAGCCGGCCAGGTTGGGAGTCACGGCATCGAGCCGGAACGCCGTGCTATCGGGCAGGGCCGCGTTGCTGATCTGGGCGCCCAGGCTTTCGCGCGCGCGGGCAAACGCTGCCGCATCAAGCGCTTGCGTGCCCTGGTCCATCAGTTTGAGCAACACTGCCTGGGTGCCTGAGACGGCGCGCGGTTCGGCGGAAAAGCCGGCGTCGAATGTCACCTGCACCGAAACCACCGGTACGGCCTCCCGCCGCGCAAAAACAACCTTGATACCGTTGGCAAGAGTGGCGCGCTCGATCTGCGGGAATTGCAGCGCGGAAAGCTGGCCGATCGGCGGCAGGGTGCCGCGATCGGTGGCGGTGGCGCCGGCAGGTTGCGTTATGAGGCCGGCAGCCGGCGCCTGCCCCGGTTGACGCCAATAGGCGGGACGCGCCGCGCCACCCGACCCGCTCGCGCCAGTGCCGCCCAGCGTATCGTTGCTGGCCCAGCCGCCCCGCGTTTCGCCCCCTTCGGTGCGCGTTCCCGGCTCCACCGTCAGGGCAAAGACCGGCCGCGTCAGCCACTTTTGCAGCGCGGTGCGCACCTGCGCCGGGGTCAATGCGGCAATCGCGTTCAGTTCCTTGCGGTAATGCCCGGCATCGCCGTTGTACAACAATCCTTCGGCCAGGGTGGAAGCCTTGCCGCTTACCGCCTCAAGCTCGCGGATCTGTCCGCTGGCAATGACCGTGGCGGCCCGGGCCAGTTCGTCGGCGGTGGGGCCTTCGGTGACCAGGCGCCGGATCTGCGCATCAAGCGCGGCGCCCACAGCCGTGGCGTTCTGCCCCGGCTTCACATCGGCCTGAACCATGAACTGGCCACCCTGGGCAAAGATATCGGCACTGGCGCCGGCAGCCACCGCCACCTGCTGGCCGCGCACCAGGTTGTCGTCCAACCGCGAACTGGCAAGGCCGCCCAGTATCGTCGCGCCGATCTGCAGCGGCAGGTAATCGGGATCGTCATAGCCGGGTATCGCCCACATCCGGTACAGGCGCGTCGCGGCCACCTCGTCCTTGACCGTCTTGGCCTTGGGGGCAGGCAGGGTGGGCACCGGAGCCGAGATCGGCCTGACCTTGGGCCCGGACGGGATCGGGCCAAACCACCGGGCCACCTTGTCTTTGGCCGTCGCCAGATCGATGTCGCCAGCAAGGACCAGCACCGCGTTGTTCGGGCCGTAATGATTGGTGAACCACGCTTTCACATCGGCCAGGCTGGCGCTGTTCAGATCGGCCATCGAGCCGATCGTGCTGTGGTGATAGGGGTGGCCGACGGGATAGAGATTTTCAAGCTGCTCGTATTCCACCAGGCCGAACGGCTCGTTGTCATGCTCGCGCTTCTCGTTCTGTACCACGCTGCGCTGATTATCGAGCGTTGCCTGGTCTACTGCCGCGAGAAGATAGCCCATGCGATCGGATTCCAGCATCAGGAAGCGATCGAGCGCTGCCGAAGGCACCGTTTCATAGTAGTTGGTGCGATCGAACCAGGTAGTACCGTTGTAATCGGTGGCCCCCGCGTTCTGCAACGCCGTGAAGAATTCGCCCTTGTTGTGTTCGCTGCCATTGAACATCAGGTGTTCGAACAGGTGGGCAAAGCCGGTCTTGCCTTCCGGCTCGTGCTTGGAGCCCACGCCATACCAGACCGAAAGCGCCACGACCGGCGCCTTGCGATCGGTATGGACCAGCACGCGCAGGCCATTGGGCAGAGTGAATTGCTCGTAGGGAATGCTCACCGAGTTGACGAGATCGGCAAGCGGCGCCGGGGCGGGCACAGTCAGGGCCTGGGCCGGGATCTGGGCCGGGATCTGGGCCGGGATCTGGGCCGGTGCAGGGGCGGCCTGCGCGGACACGGGGATAGCCGTTGCAACGGCTAGAGCGAAACGGGACGCGTTGAAAAAGCGCTGCATGGAATGGGGCTTGTCCTGACTCGGAAACGGCATCGCACCCTTGTGTAAGGAGCCGGGCGGCTGAGTCAAAGCTGAACGATTGCGATCCCGGAATCGAGCTGGTTTTGATTGCAACCGGATTTGCTAAATTTCTGGCACACTCTTGTGTTGCATAAAGGCCACATTACCTTTGCCGGGTCAGGAGAGCGAGACACTTTATGAACCTCGAGAAATTCACCGATCGCGCCAAGGGTTTCCTCCAAGCGGCCCAGACCCTGGCCATCCGCCTGAGCCACCAGCGCATCACCCCCGAACACGTGCTCAAGGCTTTGCTGGAAGACCAGGAAGGCATGGCCAGCGGGCTGATCCAGCGTGCCGGCGGCAATCCGGCGGTTGCTCTGGCCGATCTCGACAAGGCGCTGGGCAAGCTGCCGGCCGTTTCCGGATCGGGCGCGCAGGCTTCGCCGGGCCTCGACAACGATACCGTGCGCATGCTCGACCAGGCCGAGCAGATTGCGGCCAAGAGCGGCGACAGTTTCGTCACGGTGGAGCGTCTGCTGCTGGCCCTGGCGCTGGCGGGCACGACACCGGCGGGCCTGGCGCTCAAGGCTGCCGGCCTTTCGCCCCAGGCGCTTGAGGCGGCGATCACTGCGCTGCGTGGCGGGCGTGCCGCTGATAGCGCGGGGGCGGAGAACGCCTATGACGCAATGAAGAAGTATGCCCGCGACCTGACCGAGGTGGCCCGTGCAGGCAAGCTCGATCCGGTGATCGGCCGTGACGAGGAAATCCGCCGCACCGTGCAGATCCTGGCGCGGCGCACGAAGAACAACCCGGCGCTGATTGGCGAACCGGGCGTCGGCAAGACCGCGATCGCCGAAGGCCTGGCCCTGCGCATCGCCAATGGCGACGTGCCCGACAGCCTCAAGCATCGCCGCCTGATGGCGCTCGACATGGGGGCGCTGATCGCCGGCGCGAAGTATCGTGGCGAGTTCGAGGAACGGCTGAAAGCCGTGCTCGACGAAGTAAAAGGCGCGGAAGGCGAAATCATCCTGTTCATCGACGAGATGCACACCTTGATCGGGGCGGGCAAGACCGAAGGCGCGATGGACGCGTCGAACCTGCTCAAGCCCGCACTGGCGCGCGGCGAACTGCACTGCATCGGTGCCACCACGCTGGATGAATACCAGAAGTACGTGGAAAAGGACCCGGCGCTGCAACGCCGGTTCCAGCCGGTGTTCGTGGGCGAGCCGACGGTGGAAGACACGATCTCGATCCTGCGCGGGATCAAGGAGAAGTACGAGGTGCACCATGGCGTGCGCATTGCCGACGCCGCGATCGTGGCCGCCGCCACGCTGTCCAACCGCTATATCGCCGACCGCTTCCTGCCCGACAAGGCGATCGACCTGATGGACGAGGCCGCCAGCCGCATCCGCATGGAAGTGGAAAGCAAGCCCGAGGAGATCGAGAACCTCGATCGCCGGATCATCCAGCTCAAGATCGAGGAAATGGCACTGGCCAAGGAGACCGACCAGGCCAGCCGCGACCGGCTGGATACCCTGCGCGAGGACTTGGCCAACCTGGAGCAGCAATCGGCCGAGCTTACCACCCGCTGGCAGAACGAGCGCGACAAGATCCAGGCCGAAGGCCGGATCAAGGAGCAGCTCGATGCCGCGCGCGTGGAACTGGAGCAGGCCCAGCGCGTGGGCGATCTCGCCAAGGCCGGGGAGCTGGCCTATGGCCGCATTCCCGAACTGGAGCGGCAACTGGCCGAGGCGCAGGGCGCCAGCCAGAACGCCCTGCTGCGCGAGGAAGTGACCGCCGAGGACATTGCCGCCGTGGTCAGCCGCTGGACCGGCGTGCCCGTCGACCGCATGATGGAAGGCGAGCGCGAAAAGCTGCTCAACATGGAACAGGCGCTGGGCAAGCGGGTGATCGGGCAGAAGGATGCGGTGCTTGCCGTGTCGAAGGCCGTGCGCCGCGCGCGCGCCGGGTTGCAGGACCCCAACCGCCCGCTCGGCAGCTTCCTGTTCCTTGGCCCCACGGGCGTCGGCAAGACCGAGCTGACCAAGGCGCTGGCCGGGTTCCTGTTCGACGACGACAACGCGATGGTGCGCATCGACATGTCGGAGTTCATGGAAAAGCACGCGGTCAGCCGCTTGATCGGCGCGCCTCCGGGCTATGTCGGCTACGACGAAGGCGGCGTGCTGACCGAAGCGGTGCGGCGCCGGCCCTATCAGGTCGTGCTGTTCGACGAGGTGGAAAAAGCGCACCAGGACGTGTTCAACGTGCTGCTTCAGGTGCTTGATGACGGGCGCCTCACCGATGGCCAGGGCCGCGTGGTGGACTTCACCAATACCCTGATCATCCTTACTTCCAACCTTGGCAGCCAGTACCTGGCGAATCTGGGCGCGGGGGAAGATGTCGGCACCGTGGAGCCGCAGGTGATGGACGTGGTGCGCGCGCACTTCCGGCCGGAGTTCCTCAACCGGCTTGACGAGGTCATCCTGTTCCATCGCCTGGGCCAGGAACACATGGCTCCGATCGTCGACATCCAGGTGGCGCGCGTGGCCCGGCTGCTCAAGGACCGCAAGATCACGCTTGATCTGACCGACGCTGCCAAGCGCTGGCTCGGCCGCGTGGGCTATGATCCGGTCTATGGTGCCCGACCGCTGAAACGCGCGGTGCAGCGCTATCTCCAGGACCCGCTGGCCGAGCGGCTGCTGGCCGGAGACGTACCGGATGGCAGCACGGTGACTATCGACGAAGGCGACGGGGCGCTGGGGTTCGTGATCGCTGCAGCTTGAGGTTCCGGCCACCCGCCCCCTTCTCTCCGGGATCGGGGCGGGGCGCGGCCAGGCACCAGGCATACCCCAGCAGGCATACCCCAGGCATATCATCGCAAACCCTCGGGTTTCCAAGGCCCGGCAAATTCGCTATCGGCCCGGGCATGACCACCGATAGCCCATCCGCCACTCAGACGCTGTTTGCCGCCTATGCCGGCGTGATCGATGCCGCGCTCGATGCCCTTGTTGCCAAGGGCGCGTTGCCGGCAGGCCTGCCGCGCGGTGCGGTCACCTGCGAGCCGCCGCGCGATGCGGCGCATGGCGATCTGGCCACCAACGCGGCGATGGTGCTGGCCAAGCCCGCCGGCACGAACCCACGTGCGCTGGCCGCGCTGCTGGTGGATGAACTGGGCGCTCATCCGGGCGTGATCGCTGCGGAAATTGCCGGGCCCGGCTTCATCAACCTGCGCCTTGCCGATGCAGCGTGGATCGATGAACTGGCGTTGATCGGCAGCCGGGGCAGTGCCTATGGCCGTTCGACCCTGGGGGGCGGCAGCACGGTCAATGTCGAATATGTTTCGGCCAATCCCACCGGGCCTATGCACATGGGCCACTGCCGCGGCGCGGTGGTGGGCGATGCTTTGGCCGCGCTGCTGGAATTCGCCGGGCACAAGGTGATCAAGGAATACTACGTCAACGACGCCGGCGCGCAGGTCGACGTGCTCGCCCGTTCGGCGCACGTGCGGTATCGCGAAGCGCTGGGCGAAGACGTGGGCGGCATCCCCGAGGGGCTCTATCCGGGCGAGTACCTGGTGCCGGTGGGCCAGGGGCTGGCCGCCGAATTCGGCGAACGCTATGTCGCGGTGCCCGAGGCCGAATGGCTGGTGCCGTTCCGCGCGCGCGCGGTGGCGGCCATGCTGGCGATGATCAAGCAGGACCTGGCCAAGCTGGGCATCGTCCACGATCTGTTCTCGTCAGAGGCGGCGCTTCAGGCTGCGGGCAAGCCCGAGGCGGCAGAGGCGTGGCTGCGCGCGCACGATCTGGTTTACGATGGCCATCTCGAAGCGCCCAAGGGCAAGACGCCCGAAGATTGGGAGCCGGTGGAACTGCCGCTGTTCCGTTCGACCCGTTTCGGAGATGATCAGGACCGCCCGATCAGGAAATCCGACGGTAGCTGGACCTATTTCGGCGCGGACCTGGCCTATCATTTCCAGAAGGCCGAAACCGCCGATGCGCTGGTCGATATCTGGGGCGCGGACCATGCCGGCACGGTAAAGCGGATCAAAGCGGCCGTCGCGGCCCTGACGGGGGGCGAGGGGCGGCCGCCGAAACCCTTTGAAATCAAAATAGTGCAGATGGTGCAGCTGTTGCGCGACGGGCAGCCGGTCAAGATGTCGAAGCGCGCGGGCAATTTCGTCACTCTGGCCGAGGTGGTCGACGAAGTGGGCAAGGACGTGGTGCGCTTCACCATGCTGACCCGCAAACCCGACGCGCAGATGGATTTCGACTTTGCCAAAGTGGTTGAAGCTTCGAAAGACAATCCGGTGTTCTATGTGCAGTATGCCCACGCCCGGATATGTTCCACGCTGCGCAAGGGCACCGAACTGGGCTGGGCGCCGGGCGATGCGCATCTGGCGCTGATGGGGCAGGAGGAATTGGCCATGGTAAAGCTGGCCGCGCAGTTTCCGCGCATTGTCGAAGGCGCCGCCACAGCACGCGAGCCGCATCGCATCGCGTTCTTCCTTTATGACCTTGCGGGGGCGTTCCACGCCTATTGGAACATCGGCAACGACAAGCCGGAGAAGCGGTTCATAGTGGCACAGGACAGGGACCTTACCGAAGCGCGACTTTTCCTGGCCGCACAAATCGGGCAGGTTATCAAGAACGGGCTGGCCATTCTGGGGGTGGAGGCCGCGCAGGAGCTATAAAACAATGGTGAACGGGGATCAGCAAACCAACGAGGATCAGCAACCGGGCGGCGACCAGCCGGCCGATGATGCGGTGCACGGTGCCGGATACGGCAGCGGGTCCGAAGCGCTGGACCTTGGCACCGAAGACCGCCTGCCGTGGCTGGAAAGCGCTGACGATGTCGATCCGGAGGAAGAGGGCGCCGACAGCGGGCGGTTGATCGGCTTCGGCGTCGTGGCGCTGATCATTCTGGCGGGAATCGTCGGTGCGATCTATTGGGCCACGCATCGCAACACCGCCCCGGCGGCGGCCGATGGCAGCCTGATCGAAGCGAGCAGGGAGCCATACAAAGTCGCGCCCAAGGACCCGGGCGGCAAGACCTTCCAGGGAACCGGCGATTCCAGCTTCAAAGTGAGCGAGGGCGAACGTCCCGCCGCTGCGCTTGCCGCCAAGGATGCCCCCGCGCCCAGCCCCTCTGCGCGTCCTGAAAAGACGCTGGAAAAGGCGGCGGGCAAGGCGGCTCCGGCCGCGCCGTCGGTCAGTGGCGTCGGCGTGCAGGTCGGCGCCTTTTCCAGCCAGGCCCTGGCCGAGGCGGGATGGAACAAGCTGGTTCTCGCCCATGAAGACCTCAAGGGCATGAACCATCGCATCGTGGCCGGCAAAGCCGATATCGGCACCGTCTATCGCCTGCAGGCCGTGCCTGGCGATCTGGCCGCCGCCAATGCGCTGTGCAACACGTTGCAGGGCGCGGGCATCAAATGCCAGGTAAAGCGCTGAACGGGCGATAGGGGGCAGCCTCGCTGCCCTTTGCGCTTGCCTTGGCGCGCGATTTTCGGGATGGCAGCGGCATGCTTCCTGCGATCTTCGGCCTAGCCGGCCCTGTTGTCACCGCCGATGAGCGCGCTTTTTTCAAAGATGCCGATCCGGCCGGGTACATCCTCTTCGCGCGCAACGTGGAGAGCCGGGAACAGCTGCGCGCGCTGACAGACAGCCTGCGCGATCTGCACGGGCGTGACCGCCTGCTGGTCTGCATCGATCAGGAAGGCGGCCGCGTGGCGCGGATGAAGCCGCCGGTATGGGCCGCCTATCCCGCCGGTGCGGCGTTCGACCGGCTTTATGATGTGGCACCTGCCAGCGCGATCGAAGCCGTGCGTGCCAATGCCCATGCACTGGGCATGGATCTGGCCGAAGCGGGCATCAATGTCGGTTGCCTGCCGTTGCTCGACGTGCGCCAGCCCGGGGCCCACGACGTGATCGGCGATCGCGCCTTTGGCAGCGAGCCGCAGCGGGTCGCCGCCCTGGGCCGCGCCGTGCTCGACGGATTGGCGCGGGCCGGCGTCACGGGCGTGATCAAGCACATGCCCGGCCATGGCCGCGCCCTGGCCGACAGCCACAAGGAACTGCCCACTGTCACGGCTGGCGAGGAAGACCTGGCGGCCGACCTCGCCCCGTTCCGGGCGTTGGCGTCCGCTTCGATCGGCATGACCGGGCATGTATGTTTCACGGCCTGGGATGCAGACCTTCCGGCAACGCTTTCGCCGTTCGTGGTGCGTGAAGTGATCCGCGGCCGTATCGGCTTCGATGGCCTGCTGCTGACCGATGATCTCGACATGCAGGCGCTGCAGGGCACCGTGCCCGAGCGGGCGGCGCGCGCCCAGGCGGCCGGGTGCGACATCGCGCTCAATTGTTGGGCGAATATGCCTGACATGATCGGTATTGCCGCCACACTTGCACCCATGAGCGCGCAGACCGCGAACCGCCTCGATCATGCGCTGGCGCCGGCCGCGCCGGCCGCCGTGTCACGCGATGTGGATGCCCAGGATGCCCTCGTTGCTCGCCGCGACGCCTTGCTGGCTCTCGCCTGATTGCGCATGGCGACGGAAATTCCCCCGTTCGCCGATGCCGCCGATTGGGACGGGCTGCCACAGGCGGTGGCCGCCAACGATGCGCTCCACCTCGATCTCGACGGCTGGGAAGGGCCGCTCGATCTGCTGCTCGACCTGGCGCGCCGACAGAAGGTCGATCTGCGGCGGATTTCGATACTGGAACTGGTGGATCAATATCTGCGGTACATCAGCGGCGCCCAGGCGCTGAGGCTGGAACTGGCCGCCGATTACCTGGTGATGGCGGCCTGGCTCGCTTATCTCAAGTCGCTGCTGCTGCTGCCACGCGATCCCGATATGCAGCCCAGCCCGGAAGAGATGGCGCTGCGCCTGCAATTGCGGCTGCAACGCCTGGGCGCGATGCGCGAGGCGGGCGCGCGGCTGATGGCGCGCGACAGGCTGGGGCGCGATGTCTTTGCGCGTGGCGCGCCGGAAGGGATCACGCTGGCGCGCCGCGCGCGCTGGCAAGCCGATCTGTTCGATCTGATCCAGGCTTATGGTCAAGTCCAGCATCGCAACCGCCCGGTCGTGCACATGGTACGCGAGCGGCCGGTAATGACGCTCGATGCCGCGCTGGCGCGCCTGTCCGCGCTGCTCGGCACGAGCCTGGAATGGCGGGAACTGCGCGCGTTTCTGCCGCCGGTGGCGATCAACGGGCCGGCCGACCGGCAACTGGCGCGTTCGGCCCTGGCCTCCAGTTTCCTGGCCACGCTGGAACTGGCCAAGCAGGGGCGGGTGGAACTGGCCCAGCACGAATGCTTTGGCCCGCTGCTGTTGCGCCCGGTGCAATGAGCGGACCCGACGATCTGGTGCGCGGGGTGGAAGCGACGCTGTTCGCCGCCACCGAACCGTTGCTGGAAGCGGAAATTTCGCGCCATCTCGGCGGGGCGGCGGTGCGCGATGCGCTGGCTGAACTGGCCGCGCACTACGCCGGGCGGGGCATCACTCTGGTGGAGCGCGGCGGACGCTGGCATTTCCAGACGGCCCCCGATCTGGCGCACCTGCTGCGGCGGGAACGGGAAGATGTGCGCCGCCTTTCGCGCGCGGCGACAGAGGCCCTGGCGATCATTGCCTATCACGAGCCGGTAAGCCGCGCCGAAATCGAAGCCATTCGTGGCGTGCAAACCGCCAAGGGCACGCTCGACGTTCTGATGGAAGCAGGCTGGGTGCGGATCGCCGGGCGTCGTGAGGTGCCCGGGCGGCCTACGATCTATGCCACCACGCCGCAGTTTCTCACGCACTTCGGGCTGACCAGCCGTGCCGATCTGCCCGGCATCGGCGAACTGCGCGCCGCCGGCCTGCTCGATCCGGCGGACGAGGCCTATGCCGTGCTGGCCGGCGCGGCCGGGGAATTGCCCGACGAAGCGGCGGACGAGCCGGACTAAACGACGAGATTCGCCAATGCGTGCTGGCGAAGTGCCGCAACATTCCCTATCTGGGCAGCCGAAGGAGATTTCGAAATGGGTGGCCTTTCTCTACCGCACCTGCTCATCGTCGCGCTTGTCGTGCTGGTCCTGTTCGGCCGTGGCCGCATTTCCGAAATGATGGGTGATTTCGGCAAAGGCATCAAAAGCTTCAAGCAGGGCATGAACGAAGAGACCGATCGCCCGGTGCCGCCGCCCCCGGCACAGATTCCGCAGGCGCCGCCCCCTGTCGTATCCCAGCAGGCCCCGGTTCAGCAGGCTCCGGTTCAGCAGGCTCCGGTTCAGCAGGGATCGCCGCATCAAGGCACCGATCAGCAGGGCCCGCAGGCCTGACCGGCCCGACAAGACAGGGCCAGGGCACCGATGTTTGATATTGCGCCGTCCGAACTGCTGCTTGTCGTCATCGTGGCGATCGTGGTGATCGGGCCGAAGGACTTGCCGCTCGCGTTGCGCACCGCCGGCCGCTGGATCGGCAAGATGCGCCGCGTTTCCAACCATTTTCGCGCCGGGATCGAAACCATGATCCGTGAGGCCGAACTGGCCGAGATGGAAAAGAAGTGGCAGGAGCAGAACGCCCAGATCATGGCGCAGAGCGCGGCGGCCAGCGCGGACGAGACGCCCCATGCCGCCTATCCCGTCAGTCCGGCGCTGGCGCCTTATGCCCCCACGGACCCGGCGACAAGCGCGTTGCCGGGCGGCGAACTGCCCCCGCCCCCTGAAAAGCTGCTGCCGGTCGAACAACGTGGCGCCCGCCCGCGTGGCGCTGCCGATGAAACCACGACGGACGGTGCCTGAGTGATCCAGATCCGCGATATCGACGAGACCCAGGCGCCGCTTCTCGATCATCTGATCGAACTGCGCACCCGCCTGCTGCGCTGCGTATATTCCATCGCGATCCTTTCGGCGATCGGTTATTATTTCGCCGACACGATCCTGGCGATCCTGGTTCACCCGTTGACCCAGGCTTTTCCGGCCGGCCACGGCCGCCTGATCTATACCAAACTCTATTCCGCGTTTTTCGTGAACGTCAAAGTCGCTTTGTTCGCGGGCTTCGCGTGCAGTTTCCCGGTCATTGCCAACCAGCTCTGGGGCTTTGTCGCGCCGGGTCTCTACGCGCGCGAAAAGCGGGCGTTCCTGCCGTTTCTCATCGCCACGCCGATCCTGTTCACAATGGGCGCGAGCCTTGCCTATTTCGTGGTCATGCCAACGGCGTTCAAATGGTTCGTCGGCTTTCAGGGCGACAAGGGCGGCCTGCAGTTGGAAGCGCTGCCGGGGATCGAGGAATACCTGGCGCTGGTGATGCAGTTCATCCTGGCGTTCGGCATCAGCTTCCTGCTGCCCGTGCTGCTGATGCTGCTCAACCGCGCCGGGATCGTCAGCCGCGATGCGCTGATCAAGGCGCGGCGCTACGTGATCGTCGGGATCGTGGCGCTGGCGGCGCTGATCACGCCGCCCGACGTGGTTTCGCAACTGATGCTGGCCATTCCGCTGTTGATCCTGTTCGAAGGCACTCTTGTGGTAATGCGCTTTGCCGAAAAGAAGGATGCGGAGGAGAAGGCGCGGGCAGAAACGGAACAGGCCGCTGCCACCGATCCAGCGCTTCCCGAAACCTGATACCAGGAATTGTGCAAATGTGGTGGAGGCCAGGGCCGGCCTCCACCGTCTACGGTCCGAAGAAATTGCATGCGCGGCCGGATCTTTCCGATGCCTGCATGGCCTTGCCCGGGTGCGAGGGGAAAACACCACCAGGCCCGGCAACGCGACGCCGGACGAGGGGAGATCCGACGCCTTATCGCGCTGCTCCCGTAACGGCCTTCAGCGCTTTTTGTTTCCGTCTTCGCCCGGCCTGGCCTCCGCCGGGGCGGTCTCATCCGGAGCGGCCCAGACTTTGCCGCCGCCGATCCAGGTCTGCCGCACTTTGGTGCGCCGGATGGCATCGGCCGATGCTGTCAGCGGATCGGTATCGACCAGGATGAAATCGGCCCGCAGCCCCGGCGCGAGCCGGCCAAAACGGCTTTCGGCAAAGCCGGCATAGGCGCCGCCCGTGGTATAGGCGGCCAGCGCCTGAACCGGGGTCACCGCTTCCTGCGGCTGCCAGCCGCCGGCTGGTTGACCATCAGGGCCCTGGCGGCTGATCGCCGCGGCAATTCCTGCAAAGGGGTCGGGCACTTCGACCGGGGCGTCCGATCCGAACGCCAGCCGGGCCCCGGCCTTGGCCATTGCCTGCCAGGCATAGGCGCCCGTCAGTCGCCGCGGCCCCAAGCGGGCTTCCGCCATCAGACGGTCCGACGTTTCGTGCACCGGCTGCATCGAGGCGATAATCCCGTTCCGGCCGAAGCGGGGGATATCTGCGGGGTCGACGATCTGGGCATGTTCCACGCGCCAGCGCCGGTCGCCCTTGTATGTGGCGGAAAGATCGCCGATCGAGCCGACCACGACGGCGTTGGCTGCATCGCCGATGGCATGGACCGCGACCTGGAAATCGTCCATCGCCGCCCGGCTCATCATGTTGCCCAGTTGGGTATCGGTCATGCGCGGCAGACCGCGCGTGCCCGGCGCATCGGCATAGGGCGCCTTGAGCCAGGCCCCCCGCGACCCCAGCGCGCCATCCATGAACAGCTTCACTCCGCCCAGGCGCAACCGGTCGGCATAGAGCCATGGCGTCGGTCCGCCGCCGGCAATCAATACCATCTGGTCGATACCCAGGGCATAGGCCATGATCCGTACATAAAGCCGGTTGGCGTCGCCCGCGCGGCGAAAGGCCTGCCAATCCTCGATCGTGGTGCCCATGTCGGCAACGGCGGTCACGCCGCGCTGGAACAGTAGCGCCTGCGCCTTGGCCAGCGCCGCATCGCGATCGGCCGGGCGCGGCGCGGGCAGGTGAGGCGTCAGCAGGCCCCTTGCCGCATCGACCAGCACCCCGGCGGGCGTACCATCGGGCCTGCGATCGATCGCACCGCCTTCGGGCGCCTTGGTCGCAGCCGTGATCCCTGCGACTTTCAGCGCCGCGCTGTTGGCCCAGCCGGCGTGGCCGTCTACCCGGTCCAGCCACACCGGCCTGTCGCCAACCACCGAGTCCAGTTCCGCCGCGGTGGGATAGCGGCTTTGCCCGGCGCTGTCTTTCAGGCCCCATTGCTCCTGGTTCCAGCCGCCTCCGGTGATCCAACTGCGATCGGGATGTTCTGCCGCATAGGCGCGGATCGCGTTCAGCGCCTCGGGCAGGGAACGCGTGCCCGAGAGGTCGAGCGTGAGCGCCGCCAGCCCCAGGTCCATCACGTGCACATGAGCATCGATCAGCCCGGGCAGGATCACCTGGCCCTGACCGTCGACATGATAGCCAAAGCCTTTCCTGGGCAGCCGGTCGCCGGGGTGGAACACCTGGCGGATCACCCCCGACTGGTCGAACAGCAGGCCGATCACTTTTTCCACCTGGCCATCGGCGCCGATGGTTTCACCCTGGACATTGTCCACCAGCGTATCCGTGGACGGCGCGCGCGCGGCCCTGGCGGTAAGCGGCAGGAAAGCACTTCCGGCGACGAGGGCGGCAATCGCTGCCAGCCGCAAGCGCATCATGCCGGCTTCTGCCCGCGCAGGGGCAGGCGGCGGATCAGCGCGCTGGTATCCTGCCGGCCGCCGCCCAGTGCCTGTACATCGGCATAGAACTGGTCGATCAATGCCGTCGTCGGTACGCTGGCACCCAGGCCGCGCGCTTCCTCGATCGCCAGGCCCAGATCCTTGCGCATCCAGTCGACAGCAAAGCCGAAGTCGAAGGAATCGGCAGCCATCGTGTCCCAGCGGTTGTCCATCTGCCAGGATTGGGCCGCACCGCCCGAAATCGCCTCGAACACCTTGGCCAGATCGAGGTGTGCGGCCTGGGCAAAGCGCATGGCTTCGGAAAGGCCGGCGATCGTGGCGGCCAGGCACATCTGGTTGACCATCTTGGTCGTCTGTCCGGCGCCCGATTTGCCGACATGGACCACGCGCTTGGCATAGGCGGAAAGGACGGGCCTCGCCGCGGCGATGGCCTTGTCACTGCCCCCGCACATGATCGAAAGCGTGCCGCTTTCCGCGCCCGATTGCCCGCCTGTGACCGGCGCATCGACGCACAGGATTTCCTTGTCGCGCCCTTCCACCGCGATCTGGCGCGCAATGCGGGCCGAGACCGTGGTGTGGTCGATCAGCACCGCGCCCGAGCGCAGGGTGGCAAAGGCGCCCTGGGGGCTGAGCACGACATCGGCCAGATCATCGTCGTTGCCGACGCAGGTGATCACCGCATCCGCACCTTCCGCCGCTTCGGCCGGGCTCGCCGCCACGCGCGGGGCCAGGCCGGGATTGGCGGCAAGCCAGGCATCGCGCCGGGCATGGCTGCGGTTGAAGATGGTCAGGCGATGGCCGGCCTGACCGAGATGGCGCGCGATCGGCCCGCCCATCGTGCCAAGGCCGATGCATGCGATGGAAAGTGGTTCGCTCATGATGGGTTGTTTAGCCGGTTTGCGCAGTGGCGCCAGCCCTCCTTTGGGATAGCTCGCGCGTGCCGGAAACGGTTTCTTTGCCGGTGCCTTTGCTTTAGGGGGAGGCCGCTATGAAAAACCTCGTCCACCCGCTCGCCCAGCAGCAGGCCCATGCCCAGCTGTCCCTTGCCGACGTTCACGCGGCGGCCGGGCGAATTATGGGCAAGGTGGTACGCACCCAGACATTGTACAGCCAGACGTTGAGCCGGATCACCGGCGCCGACATCTATCTCAAGTTCGAAAATCTTCAGTTCACCGCCGCCTACAAGGAGCGCGGCGCGCTCAATGCCCTTCTGCTTCTGCCCGAGGAACAGCGCGCGCGCGGGGTCATCGCCGCTTCTGCTGGCAATCATGCCCAGGGTTTGTCTTATCACGGCACGCGGCTTGGCGTTCCGGTCACGATCGTCATGCCGCGCACCACGCCGGCGGTGAAGATCATGCAGACCGAAAGCGTGGGCGGCAACGTGGTGCTGGAAGGCGAAACCTTCGACGAAGCCTATGCCCATGCCCGCGCGCTCGAGGCAGAGCGCGGGCTGACGTTCGTGCACCCGTTCGACGATCCCGCCGTTGCCGCCGGCCAGGGCACCGTGGCGCTGGAAATGCTGACCGACGTGCCGGAGATCGATATCCTGGCCGTGCCGATCGGCGGGGGCGGGCTGCTGACGGGCATGGGCACGGCGGCGCGTGCCATGAAGCCGGGCATCGGCCTGATCGGCGTCCAGGCGCAGTTGTTTCCCTCGATGTATGACAAGCTCAAGCACCAGAGCCTGCCATGCGGTGGCGATACCCTGGCCGAAGGCATCGCGGTGAAAGAGCCGGGCGCGTTCACCTCGGCCATGCTGGCAACGCTGGTGGACGATATCGTGCTGGTTGACGAAGCCGCACTCGAAGCGGCCGTCGCCTTGCTCCTTCAGATCGAAAAGACCGTGGTCGAAGGCGCCGGCGCCGCGGGCCTCGCCGCCGTTCTCGCCAACCGCCGGATGTTCGAAGGACGCAAGGTGGGCATCGTGCTGACCGGCGGCAATATCGACACGCGCCTTCTGGCCAACGTGCTGCTGCGCGATCTGGCGCGTTCGGGCCGCCTTGGACGTCTGCGCATCGTGCTGCAGGATCGCCCCGGCGCGCTTTACGGAGTGGTGGAGGAATTCAACCGGCACCAGGTCAATATCCTCGAGGTATGGCACCAGCGCATTTTCACCTCGCTGCCTGCCAAGGGCCTGACTGCCGAAATCGAATGCGAGGCGCGCAACCGCGAGCAGATCGATCTTCTGGTGCGGTCGCTGCGCACCCGGGGCTATGACGTGACGCAAGTGGAGCTGGGCTGACTTTGCATTAACCCGTGCCGGGCAGGGTGTCCTGCCTTGGCACGGGCACGCAGGGCGGCAGGAAAATTTGCAGCGGAACAGCCGACAAGCCTTGTCCGCATGCCGAATTTCATGGTTAACGAACTTTAACTCATAGCCATGCGCAGGCACGGTTACGGGCAAGGCGTGCGCAGGATGGGCCGGCGCGCGACAAGGAACCGTTCTGGCCGTGACCGCGTCTGCAAGTTTCCCCCGCTTTTTCGTCACCAGCCCGGCGCCGTGCCCCTACCTGCCCGGTCGCCAGGAGCGCAAGGTGTTCACCGAGCTGAAAGGGCCTGGCGCCGACGAGCTCAACGATGCATTGAGCCGGATCGGTTTCCGGCGCAGCCAGACCGTGGCCTATCGCCCGTCGTGCACCGATTGCGCGGCCTGCGTTTCCGTGCGGGTGGTGGCGGGCCAGTTCCGGCCTTCGACCACGCAGCGCCGCGATCTGCGCCGCAACGGCGATCTTGTGGTGACGGCGTGCCGGCCCTGGGCCACGACGGAACAATTCGCGCTGTTGCGGCGTTATCTTGCCGCCCGGCATCCGGGCGGTGGCATGGCCACCATGGACGAGATGGACTTCGCGGACATGGTGGAACATACTTCGGTAAAAAGTTACGTGATCGAATACCGGGAGCCCACTGCCGATGGCAGCCAGGGTAAACTCGTGGGGGCCTGCCTGACCGATCAGCAGGGGGATGGCCTCTCGATGGTCTACAGTTTTTACGATCCACATCACGAAACGCGCGGCGGGCTTGGAAACTTCATCATTCTCGATCACATCCTCCATGCACAGAGGATCGGCCTGCCCTATGTCTACCTCGGCTACTGGGTCGAGGGGTCGGCACGCATGCAGTACAAAGTCCGCTATCGCCCGCTGGAACGGCTGGGCCGCGATGGCTGGCATGCTTTCGAACCCGACGATCAGGCCGTGGCTATCGACCGGCTTGCCGCGAACCGCAGCGACAGCGCCTTGCCGGCCAAGCCCGAACTCATGTCGCAGCCGGTGGGCTCGGGGCCGGCGCAAGGTTTTCCGCCGCTCTGAAATTCTGTCCGGTTCATGCCTGTCGGGTTCACGTCTTTCAGGTTCATGTCTGGCCGGTTCTCATCTGGCGCGGGGGCTGGCGGCGCTCGGCCTCGTGCTGGGACCGCTGCCGGCGCTGGGCCAGTCACGCACCGCCGATCCCGCGCTGGAAGCGCTGATCCCGGATTCCGCGATCGACGATCCCCGGGCATGGGCCCGCGATACCGATGCGGCCCGCACGCCGAAGCCCGACGTATCCACCCTCATCAGCCCTGATCCGACGCCGCCCTTGCCGGCGCTGCCGGGCATCACGCTCAATTGGCCCGATCAGGCCGATCTGCCCGCGATCCAGCCGCTGACTCCCGATCCCGACATTGCCGATGCCCAGGAACAGGCAAGAGCGGCGGGTACGGCCCTGGAAACCGATGATTCCGCGCAGGGCGTGCGCATTGCCAACGCCACGCTGGTCCGGGTGGGCGACAAGCTCGTCCTCGCTTTTGCGGCCGACATCGCCATGCCTGATCGCGATGCCATCGTGGCCCGCTTCAAGGGGCTTTCGGCGCTGGCCACGCTCAAGGACGATGAAGACAATCTGGCGCAGTTGACCCGCCGCGCGAAAAGCGATGCCGATCTGCTGCAACAGGTCCTGCGCGTCTATGGCTATTACGATCCCGACGTCGTCCAGACGATCGAGCGCCCGACACCGCCGGCGGCGCCTGCCGGGCCGGGGCCGGGCGGGGCAACGACGGGTTCGCAGGCACCAGCCGCGCCACCCGCAACGGCCGAGACGGCGCGGGCCCGGCGCGTGGCCGATCTTGCCAGAACGGTGGTTCGCTTCGACATCCAGCCCGGCCCGCAATACCGCTTCGCCAAGATCGCGCTGGGCGATGTGCCGGCGGCCAGCGATGCTGCCGATTTGCGCGCCTCGTTCCGCCTGAAAGAGGGCGATCCGATCAATACCGACAAGATCCTTGCCGAACGGGACAGTCTCGGCAAGGAACTGGGCGAGCGCGGTTATGCCTTTGCCAAGCTGGGCGAGCCGGGACTGGTCATAGATCACGAGCCGCGTACCGGCGATCTGGATCTGCCGGTCAGCACCGGCGGCAAGTATCGCTTCGGCCACGTCAACAGCGGTCTCCCTGCCTATCTCAGTTCGCGCCATCTCGGGCGGATCGCCCGTTTCCGCCCCGGGGATATGTACCAGCGCAGCGACATGGACGATCTGCGCCAGGGCATTCTCGCAACCGGTCTCGTTTCGACAGCCACGGTCAAAGCGCGCGAGGTGGCCCCGCCCGCCGATGGCCGGCCCGGCATCGTGGACGTGGATGTCGATCTCACCAAGGCACCGCAGCGCACGTTGGCGGGGCTGATCGGCTATTCCAGTGGCGAAGGCGCGCGCCTGGCGGGCAGTTGGGAACACCGCAACTTCTTCCCGCCCGAGGGGATGATCCGGGTGCGCGGCGTGCTGGGCACGCAGGAACAGCTTGCCGGCTTTACGTTCCGCCGCAACAATTTCCGCGAGCGGGACCAGGTGCTCACCGCCGATCTTTACGCCCAGACGATTCAGGTTCGCGCCTATAGCGCCAACACGCTTTCCGCCACAGCCAGCCTGGAAAAGCAGTCCACCCTGATATTCCAGAAGCCCTGGACTTATTCGTTCGGCTTCGAACTGATCGGAACGCAGGAAACGACCAGCACGACGCCGCGCACCACCTATTTCATTGCCGCGCTGCCGCTGCGCGGGGCTTACGATGGCAGCGACAGCCTGCTCGACCCGACGAAAGGCTGGCGGCTTTCGCTGCGGGTGTCTCCGGAAATCTCCACGACCGACGGCACCAAATCCAGCTATGTGCGGGCACAGCTCGATGGCAGCATCTATCAGCGGGTGAGCAGCAACGTGGTGCTTGCCGCTCGAACGCGCCTTGGCACCATTGCCGGCACGGCACTGCAGAACATCGCGCCTTCGCGGCGCCTCTATGCCGGGGGCGGCGCGTCGATCCGCGGTTATGCGTTCCAGCGGGTGGGGCCGCTCGATGCGGCCGGAGAGCCCACGGGCGGCCGCGCCCTGACCGAGTTTTCGCTGGAAGCGCGGATCAAGACGGGGCTGTTCGGCGGCGCCGTGGGCCTGGTGCCGTTCGTCGACGCCGGCACGATCGGCCCGCGCGTAACCCCGACGCTCAGCGGCCTGCGCCTGGGGGCAGGGCTGGGGCTGCGCTATCAGACCAACTTCGGCCCGATCCGCGTCGATGTGGGCCTGCCGCTCAATCCGCGCCAGGGTGACAAGAGCGTGGGTGTCTACATCGCGCTGGGGCAGGCTTTCTGATGGCGCAGGATCCGCACGACAATTTGCCTGCGCCGGCAGGGACGCCGACCGGTGACGCAGGTGGCGGCCAGCCCCGGGCTCAGCCCGGATTAGCCGCGCGCTGGGCACGGCGGCTGGCAATGGCCGTGCTGCTGATCGCGGCCGGGCTGGGCGCGCTGTTCCTTATTCTCGATTCGGCGATCGGCCACCGCTTCGTCGTCGACCGGATCGCCCAGGTGACGCCCGGATCCGGCCTGCGGGTCAGGATCGGGCGGATCGATGGTTCGCTGTTTGGCGCTTCGACCCTGCGCGACGTGGTGCTGAGCGATCCGCAGGGCCGGTTCATGACGATACCGGAAGTGGAACTGGACTGGCGGCCGCTCTCGTGGCTGAACAGCGGCCTCGACATCCGCACGCTCGTGCTCCATCGCGGCACCTTGTGGTGCACGCCGAAAACGAACCCCGGCGATCCCAATGCGCCGATCCTGCCCGATTTCAACATCCGCATCGATCGTTTCGCGCTGGACGACCTGACGGTTGCCAAAGGCATCGTGGGTGACCGGCGGCGCATCGACGTGCAGGCCCGCGCCGATATACGCGATGGCCGCGCGCTGGTGGACATCACCGGCAGGCTGGGCGGGCGGGACCGGCTGGTCGTGCATCTCGACAGCGAGCCTGACCGCGATCGTTTCGAGTTGGGCGGCATTTACGATGCACCGCGCGATGGCCTGCTCGCCGGCCTGTCGGGCGTGCGTCGCGACGTGCACCTGCGCGTTGCGGGACGCGGGCGCTTTGCCGATTGGCACGGTTTTGCCTGGGCGCAGCAGAACGGCAAGACCATGGCCGCGTTCCTGCTCGACAATCGCGGTGGCGCCTATCGCCTGGCGGGCCAGGTCTTTCCCGCCGATCTCGTCAAGGGCATGCCGGCGGCCGCGGCGGGCGACAAGGTTTCGCTGGTCTATCAGGGCACCTTTGCGCAAAGCCAGGCGCAAGGCACGGCTTTTGCGGTGACCCCGACCATGCGGGCAATGGCGCAGGGTGGGCTTGACCTTGCCCGCAACCGGGCAGAAGCGATCGCGATCAAGGCGCAAGTGCTGCGCCCCGACAGGATCCTGCCCAATCCCCGGATGGAAGGCGTGGCGCTTAGGGGCACGCTCGACGGGTCTTTTTCCGATCTTTCCTTTCAGCACGAACTGACGATCAGCAGCCTGCGTTCGGGGGCTATGTCCGCACAAGGACTGCGCAGCGCCGGCGTGGCGCGGTGGGACGGCAAAGCGCTCGTCCTGCCGCTCGATGTCACGGCGCGGGCGCTGCGCAGCGGCCAGGCCATGGTCGATCCGCATTTGCCCGGCGCGCGGCTGCAGGGCAGCCTGGTGCTGCGCGGCAACGCCCTTTCGGCCGATCCGCTGGCACTGCGCCTCAAGGGGCTTGATGCCCGGCTGACGCTGCGCGGCGATATTGCCCGGGGCGGCTACGCCCTGGCCGGGCCGATCGTGGCGCGCGGTTTTGCCGTGCCCGATGTCGGCACGCTGGACGGCACCGCCAAAGTGCTGATCAAGGTGGGGGATCGTCTGCCCTGGTCGATCCAGGCAAATGCCGCCGGGCGGGTTTCGCGGCTGCGCAATGCCACGCTGGCCAATCTTGCCGGCGGCGACGTGCGCTTCCGCGGCAGCGCGAGCATGGGCGGCGCCATTCCGCTTACTCTGCGGCAGGTATCGGTCAACGCACCCAAGCTTACGCTGACGATAGATGGCCAGTTGCGCCAGGATGGCACCGGCAGCGTGGTGGGGCAGGGGCGCTCGGCCGATTATGGCGCTTTCACGGTAGATGCGCGCATGGCCAGCGACGGGCCGCATGCCCAGCTCGTCTTTGCCAACCCCTTGCCGGCGGCAGGCCTCAAGGACGTGCGCGTGGGCATTGATCCCATTCGCGATGGCCTGGGGATAACCGCACAGGGCCAGTCCCGGTTGGGGCCGTTCAACGGTTCGCTGGGCCTGTTTTCGCCCAAGGGAGGTCCTACGCGCCTGCAGATCCAGTTCCTGCGCGTGTGGCAGACCGACATCACCGGCGGTGTCACCCTGGGCCAGGGCGGCGTCACCGGCGACCTCGCGCTCCGGGGCGGAGGGCTGGACGGCACGATCCACCTGGCGCCGCAGGACGGTGGGCAGACAGTCAAGGCGTTGCTGCTGGCGCGCAACGCACGCTTTGGCGGCGATACGCTGTTGGCGATCGGCAGTGCCAGGGTCGCGGTCGATGGCCTGTTCGCCCAGGGCAACAGCACGCTGACGGCCGAGGTTTCGGCCCAGGGCATTTCAGCCGGCAAGGTCTTCATCGGGCGGCTGGCCGCCAGCGCGGCGCTGGTCAACGGATCGGGCAGCGTTACCGCCTCGATCGCCGGGCGGCGCGGCACGCAATTCGCTTTGCAGGGCACCGCGGCGTTCGAGCCGAACAGGATCGTGGCCTATGTAGCCGGCAATTATGCCGGCCGTGCGGTGGACATGCCGCGCCGCATGGTGATGGAGCGCGACGGCGAAGGGTGGACGCTGGCGCCCACGCAAATCACGTTCGGACGCGGTATCGTGATTGCCGAAGGGCATATCCTCGGCGGGCCGACCCGGATCGATCTCAAGGTCGCGCGCATGCCGCTATCAGTGCTCGATATCGCGGTGGCCGACCTTGGGCTTGGCGGTATCGCTTCGGGCCTGATCGACTATACCGACGACGGCACGGGTGCGCCGCAAAGCCATGTCGCACTGCAGGTTCGCAATTTCTCGCGCTCGGGCCTGGTGCTCACGTCGCACCCGGTCGATCTCTATCTGGTGGGCCAGCTCGATGCCCAGGCGTTGCAGATGCGGGCCGTGGTCAAGGATCAGGGCGCAGTGCGCGGCCGGCTCCAGGCGGCGATTTCCAGCCTGCCCCGGGGCGGCACTTTGCCCGAGCGGCTGCGCGGCGGACGGCTCAATGCACAAGTACGCTACAGCGGTCCGTCCGAAGCCCTGTGGCGCCTTGCCGCGATCGACGCGTTCGATTTCACCGGTCCCTTGGGCGCCGTTGCCAATATCGGCGGCACGGTCGATGCACCGGTGCTCAGCGGCGCGCTTGCCGGAAAAGGCATGCGCTTGCGCTCTTCGCTGGTCGGGGCCGACATCCAGAACGTGACAGCAACCGGCAGTTTCGATGCATCGCGGCTGTCGCTTCAGCAATTCACCGGCACGACCGGCAATGGCGGCCGGGTGGAAGGCAGCGGCACGATCGATCTTTCGGCCGTTGCCACCAAGGGCGTGGGGATCGATTTGCGCCTGGCAGCCAGCAATGCCCAGTTGATCCGGCGTGACGACATGTCGGCTACGGTAACCGGGCCACTGCGCGTGATCAGCAGCGGCAACGGCGGCATCATCGCCGGGCGCGTCCGCATCGACCAGGCAAGCTGGGCGCTGGGCAAGGCCAGCGCCGCGGCAGACCTGCCGACGATCAAGACCCGCGAAGTCAACGCGCCGGCCGATGCAGCCCCCACCAAGGCCCCATCGGCCCCCTGGCAATTCATGATCGATGCGGTGGCGGCCAATCGCGTGGCGGTACGCGGCATGGGGCTGGACAGCGAATGGGGCGCCGATATCCGCCTGCGCGGCACCACTGCCGCTCCCGAAATCGTCGGCACGGCCGAAGTGATCCGCGGCAGCTACGAATTCGCCGGCAAGCGATTCGATCTGTCGCGCGGCCGCATCCGCTTTACCGGATCGACGCCGATCGATCCGCAGCTCGATATCGTCGCAACCGGCGATGCCAACGGCGTCAATGCCACGATCACGATTTCGGGTACGGCGGCGCACACCTCCATCGCGTTCAGTTCCACCCCGGCCCTGCCCGAAGAGGAACTGCTCAGCCGCCTGCTGTTCGGCACGTCGATCACGCAGATTTCCGCGCCCGAAGCGGTGCAGCTCGCGTCCGCCCTGGCCTCGTTGCGCGGCGGCGGCGGGGGCGATCCGATCAACAAGGTGCGCAACGCCATCGGGCTCGATCGCCTGCGCATTGTCGGCGCCGATGCGGCCACCGGGCGCAGCACGTCGATCGCGGTGGGCAAGTATCTCGGGCGCCGGTTCTATCTGGAACTGGTGACCGACGGGCGCGGCTATAACGCGACCTCGATCGAATTCCGCATCACCCGCTGGCTTGCCTTGCTGGGCACGATCTCGACCATCGGCGACGAGCAGGTGAGCATAAGCGCCAGCAAGGATTACTGAACCGGCCCCGATCGGTGTGGCTTATGAGCAAAAGAAGCTGGCTGGGGCGGCAGGATTCGAACCTGCGCCACCTGGCGGCGCGGACAGCGAAGCTGGCTGGGGCGGCAGGATTCGAACCTGCGCCACCTGGCGGCGCGGACAGCGAAGCTGGCTGGGGCGGCAGGATTCGAACCTGCGAATGCCGGTACCAAAAACCGGTGCCTTACCACTTGGCGACGCCCCAGCAGAGCGCGCGCTTATAGCGGGCGTGCGGTGAATGGGAAGAGGGTAGCAGGGAATAAAACGCGTGCGTTCCACCCCCTCTCCAGCCGTGCGGAAAAGGAGATGGAAACGCGTGCTCGCTCAGCCGATGGCTTTCAGCTTTTCCGGCGGCAGCGTGGCGAAATCGGCTGCGCTGTGGCGTTCGGCGAGGCCATTGGGGCTGTTGACCAGGCGGCCGCGCACTGTGCCGGGGCGCTGGTCGATCTCGCCCACCCAGCGGCCGACGTTCTCGTATTCGTGGGTGGAAAGGAACGTGGCGGCTTCGCCGTAGGCCTGCCCCCGATAGAGATTGCCCAGCCAGGGATAGGTGGCCATATCGGCGATCGTGTAGTCGTCGCCTGCCAGAAACCGGCTTTCCGCCAGCCGACGGTTGGCCACGTCGAACAGGCGCTTGGTTTCCATGGCATAGCGATCGATGGCATAGGCGATCTTGACCGGCGCATACTGATAGAAATGGCCAAAGCCTCCGCCGATGAAAGGCGCCGAACCGACCTGCCAGAACAACCAGGAAAGGCACTCCGCCCGCGCTGCGCCGCTCGTGGGCAGGAACATGCCGAACTTTTCGGCCAGATGCACAAGGATCGCGCCGGATTCGAAAATCCGGATCGACTCCGGCCCGCTGCGATCGACCAGCGCGGGAATCTTGGAATTGGGGTTGATGTCCACGAACCCGGACGAAAACTGCTCGCCATCCATGATCTTGATCAGCCAGGCGTCGTATTCGGCTTCGCGCACCCCGGCTTCCAGCAGCTCTTCCAGCAGGATCGTGGCTTTCTGGCCGTTGGGCGTGCCGAGCGAATAGAGCTGGAACGGATGATCGCCCACCGGCAGATCCTTGTCGTGCGTGGCGCCGGCGATCGGGCGGTTGACGCCGGCGAAGGCACCCCCGTTGCCCGTGTTCCAGGTCCAGACTTTGGGCGGGATATATTCTTCGGACATGGTCGATCCTTCCACAACAGTTTCGTTAAGCCACCTATTGTTCGGCCAGCGCTGGCGGAACTGCAAGACATGTTGTGGCGTTGGCGTGAAGGGAAAGGTCTGGCCCATGATAGAAAAAAACGGTTTGCCGGAAACGGGCGGGGCCGAGCTGGTCTATGTCGATGACGGTGTCCCGGGCATTACCCGTCGGCGCGCCGGGCGGGGCTGGTGCTATCGCGACCACGCCGGAAACCGCATTGTCGATCGTGCCGAGATCGACCGGCTCAACGCGATCGCCTTGCCGCCGGCCTATCGCGAGGCGTGGTTCTGTCCGCAGCCGCACGGCCATATCCTGGCAACGGGCATCGATGCGCGCGGGCGCAAGCAATATCGCTATCACCCCGATTTCCGGGCCGCGCGCGAAGCGGAAAAGTTCGAAGGGTGCGCCGCGTTCGGCGCCTTGCTGCCCAAGGTGCGCGCGCGGGTGGAAGCCGCACTCGGCGCCCGCACGCTCAGTCAAGAGCGCTGCATCGCCTGCGTGGTGCGGTTGCTCGATACCGGGGCGATCCGGGTGGGGAACGAAGCCTATGCCCGGGCCAATGCCAGTTTCGGCGCCACCACGCTGCGCATGTCGCATGCCGACTTGAAAGGCCAGAGCCTGCGCCTGCGCTTTCGCGCCAAGTCGGGCATAGAGCGCGACATGCGCCTGACAGATCGCGCGCTGGCCCGTTTCGTACGGCGGATGCAGGATCTGCCGGGACAGCATCTGTTCCAGTATCTGGACGAACACGGCGCGCCCTGTCCGGTGGGATCGGCCGATGTCAACGCCTGGCTGCGCGCGGTGACCGGCGCCCCGTTCACAGCCAAGCATTTCCGTACCTGGCATGCCAGCGCCCTGGCCTTTGGCGCCCTGGCCCATGCCGAACAGAATATGTCGATAAAGGCGCTGCTGGCGCTGGTATCCGAACGGCTGGGCAACACGCCCACGATCGCGCGCAAAAGCTATATCCACCCCGCCGTGCTGGCGCTGGTGCCCGACCAGACGCAATGGCGTGCCGCGCTCAGGCTGCCCCGCGCCACCCGCTGGCTGAGCCGGGAAGAGCGCGGCCTGCTGGCCCTGCTGGGCGGCTAGCGATCGGCCAGTTGCATCAGCGCCGGCACCAGGGCGTCGAAATGGTCGATCACGGCGTCGGCGCCCAGTTCCGCCGCCGGACGATCGTTGAAGCCGAAACTGACGGCCACCACCGGGATGCCCGCCGCACGTGCCGCGCCCACGTCGAACGTGGTATCGCCCACGAATGCCGCGCGGCCGCCGCCGCAACGCGCCACCATGGCGTGCAGCATGGCGGGTGCGGGCTTGGCCGTGCCCGACCCCAGCGTATCACCGCCGATGATCGCGACAAAGCGATGCGACAGACCCAGCGCGTCGAGCAGCTGGCGGGCGAACTGTTCGCGTTTGTTGGTCGCCACGGCGAGTTTCACCCCGTGTGCGGCAAGCAGGTCGAGCATGGCGGCGCCGCCGGGATAAAGGCACGAATGCACGGCAATCGCCTGGCTGTAATGATGGAAGAACATGTCCTGCAGCGGCGGGAACGCGGCTTCGTCGATCCCGCCCGATTCGGCCAGCGCCGTCCGCAGCATCTGCCCCGATCCACCGCCGATGAACTGCCGCATCACCTCAAGCGGAAACGTGCGGCGCCCGGCCTGTGCCAGCGTGCGGTTGAGCGCGTTGCCCAGATCGGCCGCAGTGTCGCACAGCGTGCCGTCGAGATCGAAACCAACCGTGGAAAATGGAAAATCGTTCATGTGCAGGCCCCCGTGCCTACCCGTTCTGGAAACTGCAAGCATAAGCTGGCAAGGATGGCGCCATGACGACGAAAACCACGACAAAAACCACGGTAACGGAAACCGCGGCTCCTCTTGCTCTTGTCATCCTGGCGGCGGGCAAGGGCACGCGCATGAAAAGCGATCTGCATAAAGTGCTGCACCCGGTTGCCGGCCGGCCCATGCTGCTGCATCTGATGGCCAGCGCGGCCGATCTTGCCCCGGCGCGGCAGGTGGTGGTGGCCGGCCACGGGCGCGATCAATTGGCAAGAGCGCTGGGCGCGGACGTGACCATCGCCGTGCAGGAACCGCAGCTTGGCACCGGCCATGCCGTGCTGCAGGCGCAGCAGGCACTGGCCGATTTTGCCGGCGACGTGCTCATTCTCTATGGCGACGTGCCGTTCGTGCGTGCGCAGACGATGCAGGCCATGCTCGATCGGCTTCATGCGCCCGATGCGCCCGCGGTCGTGGTGCTCGGCTTCCGCCCGGCCGATGCGCTGCAATATGGCCGGGTCATTGCCCAGGGCAACCGCGTGGTAAAAATGGTGGAGCACAAGGACGCCAGCGCGGAAGAGCGGGCCTGCACTCTGTGCAATTCCGGCCTCATGGCCGTGAAAGGCAGCAACCTCTTCGCGCTTTTGGCGCAGGTGGGCAACGATAACGCCCAGGGCGAATATTATCTGACCGACATCGTCAACGTGGCCAATGCGCGAGGATTGACCTGCGCGGTCGTGGAAACCGACGATGCCGACGAAGTGGCCGGCATCAACAGCCGCGGCGAACTCGCCCAGGCCGAGGCGCGCTGGCAGGACCGCCGCCGCCAGGCCGCCATGGCCGACGGGGCGACCCTGGTGGCGCCGGAGACCGTGTGGTTTTCGCACGATACCGTGCTGGGGCGCGACGTGACTGTCGAACAGAACGTGGTGTTCGGCCCGGGCGTGACCGTGGCCGACAATGTGGTGATCCACGCGTTCTGCCATCTCGAAGGCTGCACCCTTGCCAGCGGCGTTTCGGTGGGGCCTTTCGCCCGCCTGCGCCCCGGCACCGCGCTCGAGGAGGGCAGCCGCGTGGGCAATTTCGTGGAAGTGAAAAACGCGCGTCTGGGGCAGGGGGCCAAGGCCAACCACCTCACTTACCTTGGCGATGCCGACGTGGGAGCAGGCGCCAATATCGGCGCGGGTACCATCACCTGCAATTATGACGGCTATTTCAAGTATCGCACGGTGATCGGCGAGCGGGCGTTCGTCGGCTCCAATTCCGCTCTCATCGCCCCGGTGCGGATCGGCGCGGATGCCATCGTCGCGGCCGGCAGCGCGGTCTCGCGCGACGTGTCCGACGGAGAGCTGCGCCTGGTGCGGGCCGAGCAACTGGTCAAGCCGGGCTGGGCCGACCGCTTTCACGATGCGATGAAAAAGAAAAAGGCGGAAGGAAAGAAGTAGGCGTGGTCGCGATCCGGCCGGCGCGATCCTTTCCGCAAATTCATCAACCGGTTCACCTGATGGCAAGCACGCAGCGTTAGAGGAACGGCGCGCAGACACGACAAGCGACGGGTTTCCGGCCAAGGCGCCGGTTGGGGTTTTCCATTTTCGAAGAAAGCTGGGCCAGGATTCATGTGCGGAATTATTGGAATCGTCGGCAAGGAAGAAGTGGCGGACCGCTTGGTCGACGGCCTGCGCCGCATGGAATATCGCGGCTATGACAGCGCCGGGGTGTGCATGGTCGATGGTGGCCAACTCGTGCGCCGTCGCGCCGAAGGCAAGCTCAACAACCTGGTGAGAGAACTGGCGGCCAATCCCGCGCCCGGCCTGATCGGCATTGCCCACACCCGCTGGGCCACTCACGGTGCGCCCACCACCAGCAATGCCCATCCCCATGCCACGGGCGAAGTGGCGCTGGTGCACAACGGCATCATCGAAAACTTCCGCCCCTTGCGCGAGGCGCTGATCGCGCGCGGCCGCACGTTCGAAAGCGAAACCGACACCGAAGTGGTGGCGCACCTGGTGTCCGAGCAGGTGGAGGCGGGCAAGTCTCCGGCAGAAGCGGTGCAGATCGTCCTGCCGCAATTGCGGGGGGCTTTCGCCCTTGCCATCGCGTTTCGGCAGCATCCCGATCTGTTGATCGGCGCGCGGCTGGGTTCTCCGCTGGTGGTGGGTTTCGGCAACGACGAAACCTTTCTCGGGTCCGACGCGCTGGCCCTGGCCCCGTTGACGCAGAAGGTCTCCTATCTGGAAGAAGGCGATTGGGTCATTCTGCGGCGCGATGGCGTGGAAGTGTTCGACGCCGGCAACAATCCCGTCGACCGGCCGGTGGTAACCTCGGGCGCGACGGCCGCCGCGATCGAGAAGGGCAACTATCGCCACTTCATGCAGAAGGAAATCTTCGAACAGCCGGTCGTCGTCGCGCAGACTTTGCGCTCCTATCTGCGCCGGGTGGAACAGACGGTAGCGCTGCCCCAGATCGATTTCGACCTCGCCAGCATCAACCGCGTCACGATCGTGGCTTGCGGCACCAGCTATTACGCCGGCATGGTGGCCAAGTACTGGTTCGAACAGTTCGCCCGTCTGCCGGTCGACATCGATGTGGCCAGCGAGTTTCGCTATCGCGATCCGGTTCTGGAGCCGGGCGGGCTTGCCCTGTTCATCTCGCAATCGGGCGAAACCGCCGATACGCTGGCCGCCCTGCGCCACTGCCGCGCGGCGGGGCAGACCATTGCCGTGGTGGTCAATGTCCCGACCAGTTCCATGGCGCGCGAGGCGGATCTGCTGCTGCCGACCCACGCCGGGCCGGAAATCGGCGTGGCTTCGACCAAGGCGTTCACCTGCCAGCTTGCCGTGCTCGCCGCGCTTGCCGCGCATCTGGCGGTCAAGCGCGGGCGCCTCTCGCGCGAGGACGAGGCGAACATTGTCGATCAACTGGCCGAAACGCCGGCCGCGCTCAACGCCGCGCTGGCGCATGACGAGGAAATCGCCGCCATGGCCCCGCTGATCGCCCCGGCGCGGGACGTGCTTTATCTGGGCCGCGGGCCGGATTATCCGCTGGCCCTGGAAGGCGCGCTGAAGCTCAAGGAAATCAGCTATATCCATGCAGAAGGCTATGCCTCGGGCGAAATGAAGCACGGCCCCATAGCGCTGATCGACGAAAGCGTGCCGGTCATCGTGCTGGCCCCGTCGGGCCCGCTTTTCGAAAAGACCGTGTCCAACATGCAGGAAGTGCGCGCGCGGGGCGGCAAGATCGTGCTGGTTTCCGATGCCGAAGGGCTGGCCGAAGCGGGCGAGGGCTGCCTTGCCACGATCGAGATGCCCAAAGTACACCCCCTGATCGCGCCGCTGGTCTATGCCGTGCCGGCGCAACTCCTGGCCTATCACGTGGCCGTGGCCAAAGGCACCGACGTGGACCAGCCGCGCAACCTGGCCAAGAGCGTGACGGTGGAGTGAGCGCAGGTCGGAAACGCTGTCCCGATCCCTGCTTCAACCACGAGGGATCGGGAAACGGCGTGACCGTCAAGCCGCGACGCCAAGCCCCGCCAGCACGCCTTCGAACAGCTTGCGCCCATCGCTGCCGCCCTGGGCAGCCTCGATCATGCGTTCCGGATGCGGCATCATGCCCAGCACGTTGCCCTTTTCGTTCAGCACGCCGGCGATGTCCCGCTGCGAGCCATTGACCGGCTGCGCATAGCGGAACGCTACCCGGCCGGTACTTTCCAGCCGGTCCAGCGTTTCGGCATCGGCAAAATAGTTGCCGTCGTGGTGCGCCACGGGGATCGTGATCACCTGGTTCCTGAAATAGCGCTGGGTGAACAGCGAGGCGGTGTTTTCCACTTTCAGTTGCACGTCGCGGCACACGAAACGGATGCCCGCATTGCGCATCAGCGCGCCGGGCAGCAGGCCCGCCTCGGTCAGGATCTGGAAACCGTTGCACACGCCCAGTACCGGAACGCCACGTTCCGCCGCCTCGACCACAGCCTGCATCACCGGCGAACGCGCCGCCATCGCGCCCGAACGCAGATAGTCGCCATAGGAAAAACCGCCGGGCAAAGCGATGAAATCGACGCTGTCGGGCAGGGCCGCGTCACCATGCCACACGCGGTGCACCGTACCACCGCAAACATCCTGCACCGCAACCGCCATGTCGCGGTCGCAGTTCGATCCCGGAAACGTGATGACGGCGGCGGTGAAAGGCATCAGGCGGAAACCTTTTCGATGCGGTAGTTTTCGATGACCATGTTGGCCAACAGCTTGCGGCACATCGCGTCGAGCGTTTCGTCGCTGGTGTCATCGGCCACGTCCAGTTCGAACAGACGGCCTGCCCGCACGTCGCTGACGCCGGCAAAGCCCAGCCCTTCCAGCGCGTGGTGAATGGCGCGGCCCTGCGGATCGAGCACGCCGTTTTTCAGGCTGACATGGACGCGGACCTTCATCGCCGGTGGGCCTTTCGCAAGATTGGACTGCTCGTCGGATACGGGACTCGTGCGCCTATGCCCCCGTACGGCGCGAAGGGCAACCCTTGCCCCTGACAGACGCGTCCAGCGCTTCTAGGGCGCTGCCGCGCCTTCCGGCATAACCAGGATCGTCACGGCCTTGTCCGGCTTGAGCCAGGCCCCGGCGGCCGCCTGCACGTCTGCCGCGGTCAGTGCGGCCAACCGCGCGCGGGCCGCCTGAAAACGGGCAATGCGGTCTGGCCGCGATTGCGCGGAGGCTGTCAAACTCAGCCAGCCATCGTTGCTTTTCAATGCGTTGTCCAGCCGTTCCAGCATGGGCGCGCGGGCCCGCTCGAGCACGTCGGCCTCCACCGGCCGCGCGGCCAGATCGGCCAAAGTCTGGTTGAGCGCCGCGCGCGTGGCAGCCACGTCGGCCACGTTGACCGAGGCCTGAAGCGCGAACGTGCCCCAGCCGGTCCACACCGACGACATCGCGCTCGACACGCTGGGGGAATAGGCCTTGCCCAGCTTTTCCCGCACCGTTTCGATCACTTCGATCCCCGCGACTTGTTCCACCAGTTCCATAGTCAGGGTGAGCACCGGGTCGCGATCGTCGGTCGTGGGCCATTCCATGCGCACGATCGCCTGGTTGGCCGGTCCCTGGTGGCGCACCACGTGCACGCCGGGGGCGGCGGCAAAGCCGCGCTGGCGCGCCTGCGTCCAGGCGCCGAATGCCGGCTCGCGCGGAGGCAGCGCGCCGAAAGTGCGGGCAACCGCGTCGATGGCCGCTGCTTCATCCACATCGCCCACCAGCGCAATCTCAAGCGCCCCGCGGGCCAGCCTGTCGGCCAGCGCGGATTTGAGCTGGGCAAAACCAAGCTGTTGATACGCCTGTGGCGGTTGCAGCGTGAACCGTGGGTCGTTGCCCGACAGGATGCCGCCCAGCGCGGCCTCGAGCGCCGACCCCGGCGTGGCTTTCACCCGTGCGAAATAGTTGGCCATGCCCTGGCGAAAAAGCTGTTCGGCTTCGGGGCGATAGCCGGGATCGGTGAGATAGGCCGCCATGAACTGCAGTTGCAGCAGCAGGTCCTGCCGCGTGGTGATGCCACCGGAGCTGAATCTGTCACCGTTGGCGGCAAAATTCATGCCGACGAAATGCCCGGCCAGCATGGTCTGCAACTGATCCTGACTATAACGGCCAAGGCCACCGGCCGGCAGGCTGGGGGCCATGTCGACCGCCAGGGGATTGTCGCGCGTTTCCAGCATTTCGCCACCGTCCAGCGTCATGCTGAAACGGATGCGGTCGGCTTCGAGGACCGTGCGCTTGATATTGAGCATCACCCCGTTGGCAAAGCGGACAGTGCGGATGCCGAGCGCGGGATCGGTACTGTCGGCCGCAACGGTGCCGGGTGTCCCGAAATCGGTATAGGCAAAGCTTGCCGGCGCGGCGGCACTGGCTGTTTCGAGCGGCAGGGCCATGGCCGCTTGCCAAGCCCGGCGCAAGGCCTTCGCGCCGCCGACCGGTGCTTTGCGGCCCTGAAAGCGGATCAGCGGCCGCTCCAGCGGCACGGCCTCGCGTTTCAGGGCGGCCATGACGGTTTCGGGGGTGATCGCGGGGGCCAGGGCGTTGAACCGGGCAAGGCCGCTGCTGGGCGTGGTGGGCACCTTGTCATCGTGCAACAGGGCGAGGGCCAGCCCTGTCAGCGCGGCATTGCTGCGGGTCGCTTCGCCGGCGGCGGCGTTTTCGATGCCCGCGCGCAGGTTGGCCACCTGCTCGGCCACTTCGGCCCGCGTAAAGCCCTTGGTCAGCGCTTCCCGCCAGACGCCGGCCGCCGCGGTCAATCCGCGTGCCCAGCCGCCGTCCACCGTGTCGATGACGAGATTGGTCGTGCGGCCGATCTTGAACACGTCGCTGGTGCCGAAGCCGGCGCCGCGAAACGGTGCGTCTGCCCGGCGCGACAGGCTTTGGAAACGGCGGTTGACAATGGCATAGCCGATCTGGCGCAGCAGGCCCTCGCGCCGGGTCGCGACGCTGTCGGGTTCGTTCTGCCATGGGCCGTGGCGAGACACGGAGACCCGCTCGGCAAGGGCGGGATTGATCCAGATGTCGGTCTGCCCGCGCTGGCCGGGCAGAACGTTGCCCTGGTCCGGGCGGGGCGGGGCGCCGGCCGCCTGCCAATCGCCGAAACGCGCCGCGATCCCCTGTTCGACGCGCGCGGGGTCGATGTCTCCCACCACCACCAGAGTGGTTTTTTCAGGCACATAGTGCCGCCGCCAGAAGTCTTTCAGGCTTTGCCCGGTGGCATTTTCGATCGTGGCCACGGTTCCGATCGGCAATCGCGCGGGATACGTGGCAGCGGGATAGAGAAATGCCAACTGATCCTGGAAGTTGTCCAGCGCATAGCCTTGCCGATCGCGCAATTCCGACAGCACCACGCCGCGTTCGCGGTTTACCGCCTCTTCCGAAAAGATCAGTTCGCTGGCCGTTTCGCGCATCAGCATCAGCGCGGTGTCGATCAGATCGGCGTCGTTGCGCGGCAGATCGAGCATGTAGGTGGTGTTTTCGAAGTTCGTCTGTGCATTGGTATCGGCGCCAAAGGCCAGCCCCTTGCGCTCCAGCAGGCGCACCATCTCCCCTTCGGGCACATGAGTGCTTCCGTTGAACGCCATGTGTTCGACGAAATGGGCAAACCCGCGCTGGTCCGGCCCTTCGTCGAGCGATCCCGTGGCAACGTCCAGCCGCACCTGCACCGTGCCTTTGGGCCGCGCGTTGGGCACGATGATAAAGCGCATGCCGTTGGCCAGGCGCCCGAAGCGGAAGTTGGGATCGGGTGCCAGGTCCGATCGCTGGAACACCCAGGCAGATGCCGGTGCCGCGGCCCGCGGCGGTGGCCCACGGTCCAAGCCGGCGCAGGCCGCCACCAGCAGCAGGACGGCCAGGGGCAGGGTGCGAAGCGGGCGTGGCACGGCCGGACGATAGCGGATCATCGCGGCCGGTGTGGCGGCCTTTTCCGCGCGCCGCAAGGGCTTATCGCTCAAAGCAAGCCGCCCCTGTCGGGCGTTTACTTCTTCGTGCGCAGCTTGCGGTGCGCGCCCAGGTCCAGCACTTCGCTGGGCCCGTCGTTGTCAAGCAGGCCCAGGCGGCGCGCCACTTCCTGATAGGCTTCCTCCTCGCCGCCCAGGTCGCGGCGGAACCGATCCTTGTCCAGCTTTTCGCCGGTTGTCATGTCCCACAGGCGACAACCGTCGGGGCTGATCTCGTCGGCCAGGATCACCCGGCTGTAATCCCCGTCCCAGATGCGGCCGAATTCCAGCTTGAAATCGACCAGGCGGATATTGATCGCCGCGAACATGCCCACAAGGAAATCGTTGACCCGGATCGCCATCGCGGAAATGTCCTGCATTTCCTCCTGGCTGGCCCAGCCGAAGCAGGCGATATGCTCTTCGGCCACCATCGGATCGCCCAGCGCATCGTCCTTGTAGTAATATTCGATCAGCGTGTGGGGCAGGGGCTCGCCTTCGGGAATGCCCAGCCGCTTGGAAATCGAACCGGCGGCCACATTGCGCACCACCACTTCGATCGGCACGATTTCCACCTGGCGCACCAGTTGTTCGCGCATGTTGAGGCGGCGGATGAAGTGCGTGGGGATGCCGATATGGGCAAGGCGCGTGAACACATATTCGCTGATGCGGTTGTTGATCACGCCCTTGCCGTTGATCGTCCCCCGCTTCTGCGCGTTGAACGCGGTGGCATCGTCCTTGAAATACTGGATGAGCGTGCCCGGCTCGGGGCCTTCGTAAAGGATCTTGGCCTTGCCTTCATAGATCTGGCGGCGACGCGACATGCGACTTCTTCCCGAACGGCGGGGGCGATCGGCATGCCCCCATGAAAAAACAAGAAACCCCGGCAAAACGAAGGAGTCGCAGGGCGACTGCATCGCGTGGGCCGGGGCATTTCACCACCGCCCATATGCGAAAACGGGCAGAAACGCAAACGCCGGGCGCGCGTTCTACGATTTCGAACGTTTGGTGCAATCTTATCGCTCTATCTGGAAGTGCGCGACGGCGGCACAAGGCGGGCAATGCGGCGTGACGGCCACCGGCACGCGGCACCCTTTCAATTCTGTCAGAGGATGACATGCGATGAGCAAGGTTCTGGTTCTTTACTATTCCAGCTATGGCCATATCGAAACCATGGCCAATGCCATTGCCGAAGGCGCGCGCGAAGCCGGCGCGACTGTCGATGTGAAGCGCGTTCCCGAAACCGCCCCGCTCGAAGTGGCGCAGTCCGCCCATTTCAAGCTGGACCAGGCCGCCCCCATCGCCACCGTGGCGGAACTGGCCGATTACGACGCCATCATCGTGGGCACCGGCACCCGCTTTGGCCGCATCAGCTCGCAGATGGCTGCGTTTCTCGATCAGGCCGGCGGGCTTTGGGCCAGGGGCGCGCTCAACGGCAAGGTGGGCGCCGCGTTCACCTCCACCGGCAGCCAGCATGGCGGCCAGGAAACCACGCTGTTTTCGATCATCACCAATCTGCTGCACTTCGGCATGACCATCGTGGGCCTGGATTACGGGTTCCAGGGCCAGATGACGCTCGATGCGGTACACGGCGGCGCGCCTTACGGCGCCACGACGATCGCCGGCGCGGACGGCAGCCGCCAGCCCAGCGACATCGAACTCGACGGCGCGCGCTATCTGGGCCGCCGCGTGGCCGACACGGCCAACAAGCTGTTCGGCTGAAACGGTTCGTTCCGGCCCGAGGCCCGGCGGTGCGGGGTTGCCCGCGCCGCCGCACGGCCGCGAAAACGGTATTGGCCAAAAGCGATATTGGCCAAAAGCGGTATTGGCAGGCCGGCCGACAATCGGCTAGCGCGGGTGGCGTATTCCCTCTTGCCGGAGCCCCTGCCGATGTCGCGCGCAGCAACGCTTGCCCTGCTCCAAACCTATTATGCCGCGTTCAACGCGAAGGACTGGGACGGTATGCTGGCTTGCCTTGCCGACGATGTGGCGCACGATATAAACCAGGGCAGCCGTCAATACGGCAAGCACGCCTTTCGCGCGTTTCTGGCGCACATGGAACGCTGCTATGACGAGCAGGTAGGGCACCTGGTGTTGATGGCCGACGATGACGGTGCCCGCGCCGCCGCTGAATTCGTCGTCCTTGGCCGCTACATCGCCACCGATGAGGGCCTGCCCGAAGCGCGGGGCCAGAGCTACCTCCTGCCTGCCGGTGCTTTTCTGGCGGTGGAAGACGGCAGAATCGCGCGCATTTCGACGCACTACAACCTTGCCGGCTGGACCGCCCAGATCCTGTCGCAGGATGATTGACGTTCGCCCGCTGCGCGAAGCCGAACTGGATGCAGCGCTGGATGATCTGGCCACCCTGCGCATCGCGGTTTTCGCGGCCTGGCCCTATCTCTATGACGGAGACCGGGACTATGAGGCACGCTATCTGGCCGAATATGCCGCCGCGCCCGGCGCCGTGCTGGTGGCCGCGTTCGATGGCCCAAGGATCGTCGGTGCCGCCACCGCCGCGCCGATGCACCACCAGAAAGCCGAATTTCGTACGCCGTTCGAACAGCGCGGCATCGATACCGCACGCCTGTTTTACTTTGGCGAAAGCGTGCTGTTGCCCGCCTACCGCGGCCAGGGCATCGGCCATGCCTTTTTCGATCATCGCGAAATCGCCGCGCGCCGGGCCGGGGCCGATGCAGCCTGCTTTGCCGCGGTGATCCGGCCCGAGAGCCATCCTGCGCGGCCCGCTGGCTATCGCCCGCTCGATGCGTTCTGGCAAAGACGCGGCTATGGCCTGATTCCCGGCCTCGTCACTCACCTGGCCTGGAAAGACCTGGGTGAGGTGCGGGAAACGCCCAAGGCCATGCAGTACTGGTTCAAGCATCTGTAACGGGGCTGCCGATGCCGCGCTTTCTTGTCGCCGCCGCACAATACCCGGTCGATCGCCTGGCCGATTGGGCCGCCTATGAAGCCAAGCTGGCCGCATGGGTGGGCGAAGCGGCCGCCGCCGGGGCAGCCCTGCTGGTCTTTCCCGAATATGGCGCAATGGAACTGGCCAGCCTCGATCCGGCGACCATGGGCGATCTGGCCGTGTCGATCGATACGGTTTCGCGGCTGCTGCCCCGGGTCGATGCCTTGCACGCCGATCTGGCGCGGCGCCACGGCGTGCATATCCTGGCGGCGAGCGCCCCCCGTCGCGATCCCGACGGCAAAGTGCGCAATGCCGCGCGCCTGTTCGCGCCCGATGGCGCCATGGCCACGCAGGAAAAGCTGATCATGACCCGCTTCGAGCGCGAGGCCTGGTTCATCAGCGGTGGCGACAGGCTGCGGCTGTTCGAAACCGCGCTGGGGCGCCTTGCCATCGCGATCTGCTATGACAGCGAGTTTCCGTTGATTGCCCGTGCGGCGGTGGAATCCGGCGCGCAAGTGCTGCTGGTGCCCAGTTGCACCGATACGCTGCACGGCTATTGGCGCGTACGCATCGGCAGCCAGGCGCGGGCGCTGGAGGGGCAATGCTATGTCGTGCAGGCACCCACTGTCGGCGAAGCGGCGTGGTCCCCGGCGGTTGATGTCAACCGCGGCGCGGCGGGGATCTATGGCCCGCCCGATGCCGCGCTTGCCGAGAGCGCGATGCCGGCCGACGGCGTTCTGGCGCTGGGGCGGGAGGGGCAGGCGCAGTGGGTCTATGCCACGATCGACACGGCCAGGGTCGATGCGCTGCGCCGCGACGGCGGGGTGCTCACCGTCGCGCATTGGGATGAACAACCCGGCGCCGCGCCTTTGCCGCGCATCGAGCGGGTGGTCTTGGGCGACAATATTTCAACGGATTGAAATCGTGTAATATGAACGTCTTGAGCAGATCCTAGGCGGCCCCGGCATCGCCTGTTGCGATGCACCATGAGGGTTACCTGCAATGTCGATCGCTTACTGCCGCTTTCCCGGCCGTTTCCATGGTGCCGGCGCCGTACTTGCCATGGCCATAACGCTGGCCACGCCGGCCCATGCGGCCGGGTCTGCCGATGCAGCCGATACCCCAGCGCCGGCGGCGGACGATGCGGCCGCGGCATCTGGGCAAAGCACGATCGTCGTTACCGCGGTCAAGGCGACCCGCTCTGCCACGGCGATCCCCGGCGCCGAAATGCAGAAGCTGCTGCCGGGCATCAACCCGCTCAAGGCGATCCAGACCCTGCCCGGCGTCGCGTTCGTCAATGCCGATCCCTGGGGCAACAACGAACAGAACTCCTCGCTGTTCATTCACGGCTTTGCCAGCAATCAGCTGGGTTACACGCTCGATGGCGTGCCGCTTGGCGATCAATCCTACGGCAACTACAACGGTCTTTCGCCGCAGCGGGCAGTGATTTCCGAAAACGTCGCCCGCGTCATCGTGTCGACCGGTGCGGCCGATCTGGGCCTTGCCTCGACCAGCAATCTTGGCGGTGGCATCGAAACCTTCACCCAGGACCCGGCGGCCCAGCGCGGTGCCACGCTCAACCAGACGATCGGCAGCTACGGCACGTCGCGCACGTTCGTGCGGCTCGATTCCGGCACGTTCGGCAATGGCAACAGCTTTTACGTTTCGGGCGTGCGGCAGCGCGCCCGCGCCTGGGATTTCAACGGACGCCAGGGCGGCTGGCAGGCCAACGCCAAGTTCGTGCATGATGACAGCGTGGGCAGGCTGACGGCATACTTCGCCTATTCCGACAAGACCGAGCCGAACGAGGATGCCACCACGGTCTACAAGGTGGCAGCCACGCCGGCCCAGGCCTATCAGCCTTACACGCGGCCTTTCACATATCCCGATTTTTCGTCGGCGGTGGCGTATCTCGATGCCAATGGCAACGTGCCTGCCCGCGAAGCCAACAACTATCGCAACTATTATTCCGCCGCCCAGCGCACCGACTATGTCGGATATCTCAAGTATCAGGCACACCTGACCAGCACGATGGATTGGGCCACTCAGGTCTATTACCATCACAACGATGGCGTGGGCATGGTGGCCGGGCCGATTACTGTGGCATCGCTGCCCTCGCTGTTCGCGCTTTATTTTCCGGGGGAGAATCTGAAGGAGGCCACCGGTAATTCCGGCTACGCCATCCGCACCACCGAATACCGGGTCGATCGCGGCGGGGCGATTTCCAACATCACCGCCGATGCCGGCGATCACCATATCGAGGCGGGGGCCTGGATCGAATACAACAGTTCGGCCGCCTATCGCCGCTGGTATGCGCTGGATGTGAACCAGCCGCAGAACTACAGCCCCTATATCCGCCCCAGCAACCCGCTGTTCACGCAATATGGCAGCGAGATCCGCAACACCGTGGTGCAGCTTCACGCGCAAGACGATTGGCACCTCATGCCCAATCTGCTGCTTCAGGCCGGGGTGAAATCCAGCCTGCAGTTCGCACGCGGCGACATGGTGGTGCAGCCGATCATCGGCTCGCTGCCCGGGTCCTCGTCGGCCCTGCCCAGCGGCGAGATCAATACCAAGCGCTGGTTCCTGCCCACGTTCGGCGCCAAGTGGGACGTCACCGCCACCGAACAGGTCTATCTCAACGTGCAGAAAAACCTGCGCCAGTTCATGACCTATGGCGCCGGCGGCGTTTCACCCTGGAGCACGGGCAGCCAGGCCGCGTTCGACGAATTCAAGCGGAACGGCAAACCCGAAACCTCGTGGACCTATGAGCTGGGCGTGCGCACCAACCGCGAACTGGGCGGCGGCGTGGGCGTCAACGCGCAGGTCAACGTCTATCACGTCGATTTCCGCGATCGCCTGCTGGGCATCACCGCGGCGGTGGGTGGCCTTGCCGGCGGATCGATCGCCGGGGGGACGCCGGCCATCTACAACGTGGGAAGCGTCAAGACCGACGGCATCGACGTGGCGCTGACCCTGCGCCTGGGCCAGGCGTTCTCGCTCTACAACGCGTTCAGCTACAACCGCTCGATCTATGACAGCGACTATTCGACGCAGAGCGCCAGCATCAATGCTGCCACCGGCACCCGCATCGGCGGTACGGCAACGGTGAATGGAGTGGTTCCCACCGGCGGCAAGCGCATTCCAGGCAGCCCGTCGGTGCTCAACAAGACGGTCGCCACCCTGACGACGGGCGGGTTCGAGGGACAACTGGTGGGCGATTACATCGGGCGCCGCTATGCCACTTATACCAACGATGCCTGGGTCGATCCCATTTTCACCGTCGCTGCGCGTCTGGCTTACAGGTTGCCGGCCGAACGGTTCGGCCTGCGCCGGGCGGAGATTTCGGTGAACGTCACCAACCTGTTCGACGAAAAGGGTGTCTCGACGCTGTCGGTCACTTCGAATACCAATTCGTACGCCGTCTATCCGCTGGCGCCGCGCCAGTGGTTCGCCACACTTTCGCTGGGGCTTTGATCATGAACGGGCCGGTTTCGCGTCGCCGTCTTCTTGCCGCCGGGGCGGGGCTTGCCGCCACGGCCGGGGTGCCCGCGCTGGCGCGCCGGGGCGGTGGCGGGAAGGCGCAGGGGCAGCCGGCCCATCCCCTGGTGCTGGGTCATCGCGGGGCCTGCGCGCACCGGCCCGAACATACCCTGGGCTCCTATCAGCGCGCCGTGGCCGACGGCGCCGATTTCATCGAGCCCGATCTGGTGCCGACCCGCGACGGCGTGCTGGTTTCGCGCCACGAACCCAATATTGCCGAAACCACCGACGTCGCTTCCCGCCCCGAATTCGCGGCCCGCAGAAAAGTGGCGGTGATCGACGGAGAGCAGCAGGAAGGGTGGTTCACGACCGATTTCACCCTTGCCGAGCTGAAAACGTTGCGCGCGAAAGAGCGGCTGGGTCCACTGCGCCCCGAAAGCATGGCATTCGACGGACAATTCCAGATCCTGACGTTCGATGAAATCGTGGCCTTTGCCGCCGCGGCTGCCAAAGGCCGCAGGCGCCCGCTGGGCATCATTCCCGAAATCAAGCATTCCACCTATTTCGCCACCCTTGGCTTTGACATGGAAGCCAGGCTGATCGATCGCGTCCGCGCCCATGCCTGGCTGCAGCAGGCGCCGGTGATCGTGCAATCGTTCGAGATTGCCAATCTCAAGCGCCTGCGCCGCGCGCTGGCCCCGTGGCGCAACATCGCGCTGATGCAACTTGCCGATGATCCGGCCCGTCACCCGGGCGACGTGCTGGCCGCCGGGGGCAGCCTCACTTATGGCGAGATGCTGTCGGCGCCGGGCCTTGCCGGTGTCGCCGCCTATGCCGACTGGATCGCCCCCTGGAATCGCAACCTGATCGGCGTCGGCGCCGACGGGGCCCTGCAGCCACCGGGACCGGTCATTGCCGATGCGCACCGCGCCGGTCTCAAGGTCGGCTGCTATACTTTCCGGCCCGAGGCGAAGTTCCTGCCCGAAAGCCTGCGCCAGTGCGGCGATGCGCTGCGCTGCGAAAGCGGCAGCATCGCGGAAATCCGGGCCTATCTTGCCGCCGGCATCGATGGCTTCTTTACCGACGATCCCGCCTTGGGCCGCCGCGCCGTGGACGGGGGCTGAGCCGCCGGCCTGTCGGCCTGCTTAACGCTGGACATTTTGCACCGCAGCGTATTTTATTGCGCTGCGGCGGATGGCGCCGCGCTTGATGCCGGATAGCGGCGCGAAACCCGCGTGGCCGCAGAACGGGCGGGAGAAATGCGGTGAGCCAGCCGGCCGTGCTGTTCGTTTGCCTGGGCAACATCTGTCGCTCGCCACTGGCCGAAGCCGCGTTTCGGGCCGAGGCGGTGAAAGCGGGGCTTGCCGTCACGATCGATTCGGCCGGCACGGGCGGATGGCATGCCGGCAACCCGGCCGATCCGCGTGCCGTGGCCGTGGCCCAGCGCCACGGGCTGGACATTTCCACTCACCGCGCCCGCCAGGTGGTGGAAACCGATTTCACCCGCTTCGGCCAGATTTTCGCGCTCGATCCGCAGAACCTGCAAGACCTCAGGAACATGGCGCCGCGCCGTATCCTGGCCCGCATTGGCCTGCTGATGGATCTGGTGCCCGGCCGCGAAGGGCAGGCAGTGATCGACCCTTATTATGGCGACGAGCAGGATTTTGTCGACGCGTGGGAGGATGTGAGCCAGGCGGCACGCCATCTGGTGGCCCGAATGCAGCGCTGACCGGCCGGCCAAGGCACCATATCCCCCTTGATTTGCGCGCCGAAACCCACGAAAGCACCGTCATGCCAGCACGCATCTATCAACGCCCGAAGAACGCCATGCAGTCCGGCAAGGCCCGGACTGCCGACTGGGTCCTGGAATTCGCCCCGGCAGAGGCCCGGCGCCCCGATCCGCTGATGGGCTGGGCCGGCTCCGGCGATACCCAGTCGCAAGTGGTCCTGAATTTCGCCAGCGAGGCCGAAGCACGCGCCTATGCCGAAAAGTACGGCATTGCCGTGCATGTCACGCCCACGCCGCCGCGCCGGCTCAAGTTGCAAAGCTACGCCGACAATTTCCGCTGACTATCGCCCCGGCGCTTGCAATCGGGCAGCGCGGGCGCCATATGCCGGCCCGGGAGTCGGGCGGGCGTTTGCGTTCGCCAACCTGGTCAGGTCCGGAAGGAAGCAGCCACAACGGATTGCGGCGGGTCGCCCGGCTCCTTTTGCGGAGCGGCCTCGCGCGGGTCAGCCTTCTGCTGTCATCCGCGCACGCGCAGCCTGGCGCGATCCGGTTGCCGGAACAAGGCCGGTTATTTTTCCCAGTCCGAATGCCGGCATGTCGACATAGAGAGTTTCGCTGCTTCCCGCCGGCACGGCATAGGTTTCATGGAAAATGCCAACGGCCCCGACGCGCGCTTTCGCGGCCTTGTTGAACGCTACCCAGGCGGGCCAGTGCGCCTTGTCGGCCGCGCGGGCATAGGCCTCGAGGCTGTCGAAATCGCGCCAGTATTGCACCAGCATGATCGTGCGCAATCCGCGCAGCACCGGCTCATATCCCAGAAACCCGCTATCGGGCGCGGCCGAAAGTTCGGCCAGCATCGGCCCCATGGCACGCGCCACCGGCAGCCAGGCGCCGACCGCGCGAAAGCGGTTGATGCGCATGCCGATCAGGAAGATCACCAACGGGCCGGCGGCGGGGGCGGTCTGGCGGCCGGGAACGATTGCAGGCATTACGCTGGAATACGCCGGGCTGCGGTGCGACGCAATCGGCGAAGAAAGGATGCGCGGCGGTTCGACATTCGCGCCCTTTGCGCCTACCTAGGGCAGCGATGGCCGATTCAACCGACATGTTTGGGCACGAACCCGAAGCGCAGGATGCGGAGCCCGCTCCGGACCTGGCCACCGCGGCCGAACTCGAAGCGGCCGGGCAGGGCGCAATGTTCGGCGACACGGCGCCGGCACCCCCAATTCCCCCCCCTGCGCCCGCCGCCACGCCGGCACAGCCCTATCGCGTGCTGGCCCGCAAATATCGCCCGCAAACCTTTTCGGCGCTGATCGGACAGGAAGCCATGGTGCAGACCCTGGCGAACGCGATCCGCCGCGATCGCCTGGCCCATGCTTTCCTGATGACCGGGGTGCGCGGGGTGGGCAAGACCAGCACCGCGCGCCTCATTGCCAAGGCGCTCAACTGCGTGGGGGCCGACGGGCAGGGCGGGCCGACGATCGATCCGTGCGGCCAGTGCGAGCCGTGCCGCGCCATTGCCGAGGGGCGCCATATCGACGTGATCGAGATGGATGCGGCCAGCCATACCGGCGTTGACGACGTGCGGGAGATCATCGAGGCGGTACGTTATGCCGCGGTTTCGGCGCGCTACAAGATCTATATCATCGACGAAGTTCACATGCTGTCGCGCAATGCGTTCAATGCCTTGCTCAAGACGCTGGAGGAACCGCCGGCGCACGTCAAATTCCTGTTCGCCACCACCGAGGTGGACAAGCTGCCGGTGACGGTGCTTTCGCGCTGCCAGCGCTTCGATCTGCGCCGCATTCCGGCCGCGCTGCTTGCCGATCATTTCGCCCAGGTATGCAAGGCCGAAGGCGTCGAGGCCGAGGCCGAGGCGCTGGCCATGGTCGCCGCCGCGGCCGAAGGATCGGCGCGCGACGGGCTTTCCATTCTCGATCAGGCGATCAGCCATGCCGATATGGCCGGCGCCGATATTGCCGAGGGGGGCAATGGGGCGGCAATCGCGATCACCGCCGCGCAGGTGCAGGACATGCTCGGCCTTGCCGACAAGACTCTGCAACGCCGCCTGTTCTCGGCCATGCTGGACGGCGACGGCCCGGCGCTGCTGGCCGAAGTGGCCCATCAGTATGCGCTGGGGATAGAGCCTGTCGCCATGCTGCGAGCGCAACTCGATCTGGTGCACAGGATCACCGTTGCGCAGATCAGCGGCCCGGGCGGCGAAGCGCGCTCTCCCGAGGAAGCAGCCGCGTTGCAAGGCTGGGCCGGCACGCTTTCCGCCGGGCAGTTGCACCGCCTGTGGCAATTGCTGCTCAAAGGCCATGACGAAGTGAAAACCGCGCCCGATCCGCTGGTGGCGGCGCAGATGGCCCTGCTGCGCGTGCTGCACGCGGCGGAAATGCCCGATCCCGGCGGCCTGGTGCGCAAGCTCGAGGCGATGCTGGCACAAGGTGCCGCGCAGCCCGGGCCGGCGCCGGCCGGCGCCGGAGCCCCGGTTGCGGCCCTCGGCACCGCGCCTGCCGGTACCGTGGACATGGATTGGCAGGCGCTGGTCGAACGGGTGGAGGAAGCCTCACCGCTCGTCGGCGCGACCATGCGTCTGTCCGTCCGCGTGATCGAACTGCGCCTGGGTCTGCTGCGCTATCAACTCGCCCCCGGCTTGCCCGGTGATCCCACCGCCGACATACGCAAGGCGCTGACCAAAACGACTGGTCGGGACTGGCAGGTCGAGCGCCTGGAAGGTGCTGCAGCGGAAGGTGCGCAGCCCAGCCTGGAAGAAGCCAGGGCTGCCCGGGAAGCACAGGCCGAAGCCGCGATGCGCGCCGATCCTCTCGTCCGCGCAACGCTCGAAGCCTTTCCCGATGCGGAAATCCTCGATGAATCCAACCCTGCCACGGCCGAGCGCCGGCCGTGGTCGCCCGCGCGGAGCAGACAAGCATGAAGTCCATGGAAGAAATGATCCAGGCGGCGCAGAAAGCCGCCGAAACCATTCAACGCCAGATGGAGGACGCCCAGGGCCGTCTCGACGCGATCGAGGTGGAAGGCGCGGCCGGGGGCGGCCTGGTCAGGATCAAGGCATCGGCCAAGGGCCGCGTGATCGGCGTTTCTATCGACGACAGCCTTCTTGTCGTGGCCGACAAGGGCATTCTCGAAGACCTCGTGGCGGCCGCTTTCAACGATGCGCGCGCCAAGGCCGACGCCGCTGCCGGCGAAGAGATGCAGAAGGTGCAGATGGCAGCGGGCATCCCGCCGGGGTTCAAGCTGCCCTTCTGACTTGCGCTTTCTTGCTGCATTACCGCTCGCTGTTTCGCCATGGACGGAGCTTTGCAACCGTTCAGCCTTCAGTCATGGCGTAACGGACAACGGAGACGAGATGATCGTATTGCTTGCCGCCGCGTTGGCCGGAACCACGCCGCTTGACGAAGGTACCGCGCCGCAGCAGGCGGCTGCCAGCGCCCCTGCGCCGGTCGTGGCATCCGGCGCGGCACCAGCGGCTTTGCCTGCGGTGCCCCCGGCAGAGCCCGCCCGCGCGCCCGATGGCCAGATCCTGCCGCCGATCGTCCTGCCCGCCCTGCCGACATCCGCTTCGACGCCGGCGGCATCGCTACCGGCCGCGGTTGCAGAACAGCCCGGCGATGAGGCGGGCATCATCGTCAATGCCCGGCGCGGTCCGCCGCCGGGCGATCCGGCAATCGCTGTCAACAAGGTTACCTTTGCCGCGACCCAGGCGGTCGACCGGGCTCTGATCGCCCCGGCGGCCAAGGCCTATGGCTCGGTCGTGCCCTCGCCGATCCGCGCCGGCTTGCGCCATTTCTTCACCAATCTCACCGAACCGGTCGTCGCGCTCAATTTCCTGCTGCAGTTGAAGCCGGGCAAGGCCGCCGAAACCCTTGGCCGGTTCGCGCTCAATTCGACGGTCGGCGTCGCCGGCCTGATCGATGTGGCTGTGGCCAAGCCATTCAAGCTGCCTTACCGCCGCAACGGCTTTGCCAACACGATGGCCTATTATGGCGTCGGGCCGGGGCCGTTCCTGTTCCTGCCGCTGGTCGGCCCGACGACGCTGCGTGATGTAATCGGCCTTGGTATCGATCGCTCGTTGCTGCCGCTCGCTGTCGGTGGTCCTTTGCGCAGCCCGTACCTGGTGGTAGGCGGTTTTGTCGTGCGCTCGCTCAACGATCGACTTGACGATGATCGCCAGATCCAGGCTATCCGCAAGGCCGGCGATCCTTATCTGGCCACCAAACAGGCCTATCTAGCCGCCCGCCAGGCCCAGATCGATGCCCTCAAAGGCAAGAAATCCACGCCGGCCGTGCCGCAGGCGGGCTCTCAGGTGGTTCCCGCGCCGGCAGTGCCCCCCGTTTCCGTGGCGCCCGGCCCGGCACGGGCGCCCGACGGGCAGGTCCTGCCGCCCATCATGCTGCCGTCCCCCACGCCGGCGGCTCCCGCACTGGCCCCGGCGGCTCCGGCCCCGGCCCCTGCGCTCACCACGCCCTGACGGCAGGTGCTGCAAAAATAACCCGCGCGGGTTGAAATCGGGCAATCCCCCACCGTCTTGTCGCAGGGGCATTGCGGGGCCGGGGCTTCCACCCCATATTTGCGACAAGGCCTGCCGGTTTCGGCCCTTCACGGCAGGTGGGACGGACATTTGTGCTTATGACTTCTTATCCCCTGCTACCCTTGCGTGACATCGTCGTGTTTCCCGGCATGGTCGTGCCGCTTTTCGTCGGCCGCGAGAAATCGGTGGCGGCGCTGGAAACCGCGATGGCCGGATCAAAGGACATTTTCCTTCTGGCCCAGCTCGATCCGGGCTGCGACGATCCCGATCGCGACGATCTTTACGAAACCGGCGTGATCGCCACCGTGCTGCAACTGCTCAAGCTGCCCGACGGCACGGTGCGCGTGCTGGTGGAAGGCAATCAGCGCGCTCAGCTCAAGACGCTCAATGCCGAGGCGACAAGCCACGGCGACATGCTCATGGCCGAAGTCGACGCGATCGACCCCAACGCCGTCACGGGCACCGAAGTCGCGGCCATGATGCGCTCGGTAGTCGATCAGTTCGGCGAATATGCCAAGCTTTCCAAGAAACTGCCCCAGGATGCCGGGCAGCAGCTGGGGGATATCGAGGATGCCGGCAAGCTCGCCGACGCCGTGGCCGCCAATCTTGCCGCCAAAGTGGCCGACAAGCAGGCCGTGCTTTCGGAAAGCGATGCGCTCAAGCGCCTGGAAATGGTGCTTTCCTTCATGGAAGGCGAACTGGGCGTGCTGCAGGTGGAGCGCAAGATCCGCGGCCGCGTGAAGCGCCAGATGGAAAAGACCCAGCGCGAGTATTACCTCAACGAGCAGCTGAAGGCGATCCAGTCCGAACTGGGCGGCGGCGATGGCGAAGAAGCCAACGAAATCCAGGAGCTGCAGGACAAGATCGACAGCCTCAAGCTGTCGAAGGAAGCCCGCGCCAAGGCCAATGCCGAGCTGAAGAAGCTCAAGACCATGCAGCCGATGAGCGCGGAGGCCACGGTCATCCGCAATTATCTCGATGTGCTGCTGGGCCTGCCCTGGGGCAAGCGGTCCAAGCTGAAGAAGGACATCGCCGGCGCCCAGGCGATTCTCGATGCCGATCACTATGCGCTCGACAAGGTCAAGGATCGCATCGTCGAATATCTTGCCGTGCAGGCGCGCACCAACAAGCTGAAAGGGCCGATCCTGTGCCTCGTCGGCCCGCCGGGGGTGGGCAAGACGTCGCTGGGCAAGTCGATTGCCAAGGCAACGGGGCGGCAGTTCGTCCGCCAGTCTTTGGGCGGCGTGCGCGACGAGGCCGAAATCCGTGGCCACCGTCGCACTTACATCGGTTCGCTGCCGGGCAAGATCGTGACCAACCTGCGCAAGGCCGGAACGGCGAACCCGCTGTTCCTGCTCGACGAGATCGACAAGCTGGGCCAGGATTTCCGTGGTGACCCGGCGTCGGCTCTGCTCGAAGTGCTCGATCCCGAACAGAACGCCAAGTTTCAGGATCACTATCTGGAACTCGATGTCGATCTGTCCGACGTGATGTTCGTCTGCACCGCCAACAGCCTCAACCTGCCGCAGCCGCTGCTCGATCGCATGGAAATCATTCGCCTCGAAGGCTACACCGAGGATGAGAAGGTGGAAATCGCCGAGCGTCATCTGGTGAGCAAGCAGGTGGAAGCGCATGGCCTCCGCCACGACGAGTTCACACTGACGCAAGCGGCGCTGCGCGATCTCATCCGCTTTTACACCCGCGAAGCCGGTGTCCGCACATTGGAGCGGGAAATTGCCCGCCTGGCGCGCAAATCCTTGCGCAAGATTCTGGAAGGCAAGGAAAAGAGCGTGACCATCACGCCCGAGAACCTTGCCGAATTTGCCGGGGTGCGCAAATTCCGCCACGGCGTTTCCGACGAAGAGAACCAGGTGGGCGCGGTGACCGGCCTTGCCTGGACCGAAGTGGGCGGCGAATTGTTGACGATCGAAAGTGTGACCGTGCCGGGCAAGGGCGCGGTGCGCACCACGGGCAAGCTGGGCGAGGTGATGAGCGAGAGCGTCCAGATGGCGTTCAGCTTCGTCAAGGCGCGCAGCCCGGCCTATGGCATCAAGCCCTCGATCTTTCAGCGGAAGGACCTGCACATCCACCTGCCGGAAGGCGCGGTGCCCAAAGACGGGCCGAGCGCGGGCATCGGTATGGTCACGGCGATGGTTTCGACCCTTACGGGCATTGCCGTGCGTGCCGATGTCGCGATGACCGGCGAGGTTACGCTGCGAGGGCGCGTACTGGCGATCGGCGGCCTCAAGGAAAAACTGCTGGCCGCCCTGCGCGGCGGCATCAAAACGGTGCTGATCCCCGAGGAAAACCGCAAGGACTTGGCCGAGATTCCCGCCAACATCCGCGAAGGGCTGGAAATCGTGCCGGTAAGCCATGTCGACGAAGTTCTGGCCCGCGCGCTTTCCGCGCCGGTGGAAGCGATCGAATGGACCGAGGCGGATGACCTTGCTACGCAGCCGGCCGCCAATGCGCTTGGCCCCGGTGTGCCGGCCGCACCCACTGCACATTGACCGGGTCTGCACATTGACCGGGTCCGCATATTGACTTTGGCGGCTTTCCCGTGCGTCAGGCCAGGCCGCGCGTAACGGTGTTGCGCGCGGCTTGTCTCTTGCCGTCCGCGCTGCCCGCCGCCGTGACAATCAGCGCCGATCCGGATATTTGCCTTTGACAGCGCTTTTTTTCTCGGCTTGTTTCGCTCATCCGAAATCGCGCTTTTTCCAATCTGACTATTCTATAAGAAGTAGGGGGTTCCCGCAGATGAACAAGAACGATCTGATCAGCGCTGTTGCCGATGTCAGCGGCCTGTCCAAGGGCGATGCGATCAAGGCCGTGGAAGCCGTGTTCGAATCGATCACCGGGGCACTCTCCAAGGGTGAAGAAGTCCGGCTTGTCGGTTTCGGCACCTTTTCGGTGGCCAAGCGCAAGGCGTCTACCGGCCGCAACCCGCGTACGGGCGAGCCGATGTCGATCAAGGCCTCGGCCCAGCCCAAATTCAAGGCGGGCAAGGGCCTCAAGGACGCAGTGAACTGATCCCGACCGGTTGCAAGCTTCAAGCAGGGCCGCGTTGCATGGCGACGCGGCCTTTTTCGTCGGTGCAACGTCTTGCCGGCATCAGTCCGCGTCGGCCGCGCGCGTCGCCGCGGCATAGAGAGCGATGGCTGCCGCATTCGACACGTTGAGGCTTTCGACCGCGCCGCCGATCGGCAGCCGGGCGATGGCATCGCAATGCTGCATCACGTTATGCCGCAGGCCTTCGCCTTCAGCCCCCAGCACCAGCGCGACCGGCCCGGTGGGCAGTGCCTCCGGAAAGGCGGCCGGCCCATCGCCATCAAGTCCGATCCGCCAGTAGCCGGCTTCGGAAATCGATTCGAGCGCGCGCGCCAGATTGACCACCCGTACCCATGGCACCACTTCCAGAGCGCCCGAGGCGGATTTGGCCAGCGTGCCCGATTCGAGCGGCGCATGGCGATCCTGGGTGATCAGCGCCGCCACGTCGAATGCGGCGCAGCTGCGCAGGATCGCGCCCACGTTGTGCGGATCTGTCACCTGATCCAGCAGCACGAGCGTGCGGCCGTCGGCCTCGTCCAGCACGTCGTCCAGCGCTACGTCTTCCAGTGGCAGGCATTCCAGCACCAGGCCCTGATGCGGGGCATCGCGCGCCACCAGGCGGGCCAGGTCCACCGCCTGGGCATATTCCACCGGCAGATCGCGCGGCAGTTCGGCATCGTGGTCGTCGAGCATCGCCTGGATCGCCTCTCGCGTGCCCCACAGTTTCCTGGCCGTGCGATCGGGATTGGTCAGCGCGGCCTCCACCGCATGGCGGCCCCATAGCCGAACCGTCCCGGTACTGCCACGGCCGGACCCGCGCCCGCCCTGGTTGCGCCCGGCCCGGCCACGCAGCGCGCGCGTCTTGCGCCCACTCTCGGGGCGGTGGTCTTCATCATCGTCGTGGCGGGGCATGGCGAACACCTGTGCATAAAAGAACGAAAACTGCCACGCCCTTAGCCAGCCCCCCCATTGACAGGCAAGCGATGGTTCTTCAAAGGGCCTCTCACTCGGCCGGACAGGCCATTCCGCATCGGGCGGCGTGGTTTTTCAAAAGCAGGAAAAGCCTGAAAACGGCAATTCCGGCACCGGCGAATCTGGTGTGGACAGGTGGCCGAGTGGTTAAAGGCAGCAGACTGTAAATCTGCCCGCGCAAGCGTACGCTAGTTCGAATCTAGCCCTGTCCACCACCCCCTTATTCATCGATATTCGCCAAGGCCCATGGAAATCCCCGATTTTCTAGGGTATTTTGCCCTCATCAGGCCGCCGACAACCGCTCCCGTTCGCCTGCAGCCGGAGCCTAGTGTGGGGGTAATGTGGGGGTAAAATAGGTTACCCCCACACTTCGACTCCCCGGTGTAGGGGCAAGGAATGTGGGGGTAAATCGATGGGCAAACTCACAGCAGTTGCGGTCAAGGCAGCCTTGGCGAATCCAGGAATTTATCAGGATGGGGAAGGGCTGTTCCTGAAAGTTGACAAGCGCGGCGGTGCCTACTGGCTCTTGCGACTCCAGCGGGATGGCAAGCGACAGGATATCGGACTAGGCGGTGCCAAGCTGCTTACGCTGGCGGAGGCGCGTCATAGGGCCGCTGGGCTCCGCAAGGCGGTCAAGGTCGATCAGCGCGATGTTTTGGCAGAGAAAAATGATGAGGCAGCCGCCAAGGTGACGTTCCGCGTTGCGGCGATCCAGTACCACAGCGAGAACGAGGCGGGCTGGAAAAGCGCGGTCTATGCGCGCCAGTGGCTCGCCAGTCTCGAAAACTACGCCTTCTCGAAGCTGGGCGACATGCCGACGGGCAGCATCACCAGCGCCGATATCATCACGGTGCTGACGCCGATCTGGCAGGAAATCCCCGAAACCGCGCGGCAGGTGCGCAACCGGATTTGTGCCGTGCTCGATTATTCCCATGCCAAGGGGTGGCGCTCGCGCGAGGCACCTTCGGGAAATGGCAGCCTGAAAGCGGGTAGGGGGTTGCCGCGACAGGTGAAGGAAAGGGGCAACCGCAAAGCCATGCCCTATGTGGCGCTGCCAGGTTTCATCACCGCCTTGCGGCGCAAACCATCCTTCGGGCGGCTGGCACTGGAACTGCTCATCCTCACCGGCGTGCGCAGCCAGGAGGTCCGGCTTGCGACATGGGCCGAATTCGATCTGGAGAACCGCCTGTGGATGATCCCCGCCGAGCACATGAAGCGGAGCAAGGCGCACATCGTGCCGCTGTCTGACGAGGCGATGGCGGTGCTGGCAAAGGCTGGTGCCCTGCGGATGCCCGAGAGCGAAGTCGTGTTTCCCGGCGTAGCTGGCAAGGCCATGTCCGACATGACGCTGCTCAAGGTGCTTCGCGACATGAGTGAACCGTACCACGTCCACGGCTTCCGCTCAGCCTTCACCGATTGGGCCGCAAACGAAGGCTTCCCCGATGCCGTGGTTGAAGCCGCGCTGGCGCACAAGACGCCCGACGCAGTGCAGGCAGCCTATCGCCGCACGACCTATCTTGGCACGTCGGACCAGCCTGGCGCACGGGTGAAGTTGATGGCTGCCTGGGGACGATATTGCCTGGGGTTGGCAGCTGGCACAGACAAGACTGCGCCGCCTGCTTGAGAGTGCTTTATTCAATTATTTATAGTCGAACAGCGCATTTAGATACGCTGCAATCCGCACCCCCGCCTGCTTCAAGCGCAAATCGACTTCGGCGCGATGCTGATACGCGTAGCTCCAGCTGAGATCGGTATCTTGCGGATAGATCATCTTGCGCAACGCAATGCTCTCGCGCACCCATTGCTGCGGCTCGCGAACATTCCATGTTATGACCTGGTCAGGGGTGATGGAGCGGGACAACCACCGCGCATATTCCGAATAGGACAGCGACCGCTGCTCGATCATGGCCGAGTCCCACACTGCGTGCAGATTTGTGGGCTTGCCGAACCAAGTGACTTTGAAATCATTGCCACCCCGATCCGTGCCGCCGCCAGCGTGAAGAGGCTGGTGGAGATCGCCGATGATGTGGACAATGAAACGCAGTGCGAGGCGGCGGTCCTCAAGCGGAGCACGAGTGTCCTTGAGCGTCGCGGTAAACCGGGCAAGTGCGGTCATGGCATCACCCTCTGGGGGCGCGTCAGAGGGTTGATAAACATCGCCTTGCCTGACCGTCACATAGTGCCAGGGACCCGCTTCCTTCTGCCAGAACGGCGAAGGATCGGACCGCATGTCGTCGGCCCAGGTCGAGGCTTCCGCAAGATCCTCGTCGCCCAGCAAGAGTTGGACGTTGGCACGGGCAACGCCGCTCAGGTGCTGATCGGCAATGGCGCCGGTGATGCGGTGTCCTTCCGCGCCCCAGGCCCAGGCCGCAGAGGCGCCAGAAACGGCAACAAGGGCTGAGAGGCCGAATAACGTGCGCATGCATTTACCCGCTAACAGCGCTGTGTGACAATATAGAGCCGCCATTGGACCTGCTCGCGCATGTTGCGCCAGCCCGCCATGACGAGGATATCCATCGGCCAGAGTTCCGAGACCGGCGCAATAGACTGCCTCATCATCCGACATGACGCTTCGCTCCTGCCACCGGTTTTTCCCGACATGACCGGTCGCGTCGGGACGGCGTCCTATATGCTTGAATTGCAAGCGTTCGCGCAATGCTTGCGTCTTGGCCTGCCTACGGTAAGTTGGTGTTGCGCCATGCTGTCATGGCGCCGAGGCGTGAGAACCTCGTGCGAGATGAAACCGATCCGCCGTTATCTGGCCGGGTGGCCGACGCGCATGTCCAAGCCGTTCGCGGCCAAAGGCGTCGGCGCATGTGCTCGTGCATGTTCTCAACACCCGGCTTTCGCCGGCATCGCCTCGCCCGTTGCGAGGAGATGCGATCGATGCGATCCGGAAAAGGGGTCGGCGCCAGGCGCCGCACATCATGCGGTTTGCGCTAGGGGCGGCCCACTTGCCTCTCGAAGAAGGCGAGCCATTGCCGTCGGTCCACGATCGTGTGCTGTCGTGCACAACCGCGATCGAGGAGATGTATCGCGCCGAACGGCCGCGGCTCTTGCGGTTCCTTGATCGGCGCGTTTCCGGCGATCATGCCGAAGAGATCGTCCAGCAGGTATTTACCCGTCTCGTTGCGCGGACGGGATCCCATGCCGAAGGGGTCGGGTCAGCTGGCGCTTATCTGCGGGAAGCGGCGCGCAATCTTCTGCGCGATCATGCCCGTACCGCCGCCCGCCGTTGTCAAGCCCAGCATGTGGCGATCGAGGATGTCGACATTGGCGGCGGAGATCCTGTCGCTGCTTTGGAAGCGCGTGACCGTCTGGCGCGGATCGAACAAGCCGTCCTTCGCCTAAAGCCACTGACCCGACAGATATTTCTCGCTTGCCGCCTGGACGGCTATACTTATGCAGAAATTGCCGAACAGACGGGGCTGAGCGTGCGGGGGGTGGAAAAGCAGATGAGCCGGGCCATCAAGCAGCTTGGACAGCATCTTCGCGATCATGACTGAAGCGCCGGGTCCAATTCCGGGTCGCATCCACGATGCCGCCGCCGATTGGCTGGCGCGTCGCCAGCAGGATACTGGCGTGGAGGATGATAGGGCCTTTACGGCCTGGATTGCGGCCGATCCTCGCCACCGGATCGCCTATGAGCAGGTCGAGCAGTATTGGACGGAAAGTCACTGGCTTGCCGCTCGTGCGGTTGGGCGTGCGCGAAAACTTGATCGCGCGCCTTTCCTGATGCGACACAACACCCGCGTCGCTGCGACCGTCCTGAGCTTGGCCGCCGTTCTTGGGATCGGAACGGCAGGCCTGCTGCAATACGGGCCGCCTTTCGCAATTATCGCCTCGGCGCAAGCCGCGACTTATGAAACCGCACTTGGCGAAATCCGAACCGTGTCGCTCGCGGATGGGTCGCAACTCACGCTGGATACTGCAACGCGCGTGCATGTCAGGCTTTCAGCCGGGGAGCGTCATGTCCAGCTGGAACGAGGCAGGGCGCGTTTTCGCGTCTCGCCAGATAGCCAACGCCCATTCATCGTTACTGTCCACGGCGGCACGATCGTTGCGCGAAGCACCCTGTTCGATGTCAGCGTTGAAAGCGGAGGTCCTGTTGTCGCCGTGCTCCAGGGGCGTGTCGATCTGACCAGCGCGCCTAGCGCAGCCTCTGGTCCTGCCCGCGTGCTTGAGGCCGGGCAGACGGCGAACCTGACCGGTGCTGACCAGCCACGTCCGACACCGTCAGGCGCGAGCCAATGGGTGTCCGGCATGCTGACGCTCGACAACACGCCACTGGGGGAAGCCGTCTCCGCCATCAATCGCTACAACCGCATCCAGATACACCTCGCTCAAGCTGACCTGACCCGTCTGTCGGTGACCGGGGCTTTCCAGGTTCGCAACCCGGATGCCTTCGCGCAGGCCGTGGCAGCATCGTTCGGGCTCGATATCGACCGGTCCGAACCGGACGTGATCGGCCTGCGCCCGGTCTCATCGCGCACTCTGCCTCTCCGCTGAAAAAACTGTCGGGGCTTTCCCGTCCTCGGCGTCTTCCCCTCAACCAGCCACGTCGTGGCCAGGGGGGAGACACGTAACATGGTTCGAATTCACCAAAGACATTTGTTCGACAGCATCGCGGCCGTAACGCTGGTAGCGAGCCCATCGGTCTTGCAAGCACGGAGCGTTGAGCGCCTTTCCTTCGATCTGCCAGCACAGCCACTGGGAGAATCGCTCAAGGCACTGGCCCTCAAGTCCGGTAGAACGGTGCTGGCCGATAGCACGGTCGTGGCGGGCAAGCAGGCCCCGGCACTGCAGGGATCCTATACGGTTGAAGACGCGTTGCGCCTCCTGCTCGACAGGTCGGGGCTTTCCTATACCTCTATCGACGGCGGTTTTACGGTACGGCAGGGCCAAATCGGCAGCGATAACCGTTCCCCCAGCGACGCGCCGGATATCGTCGTAACCGGCAGCCGGTTGCGCGGTGCCGCGATTGCCTCGCCGGTTGTCCGCATCGGCCGGAACGACATTCGCGATTCAGGTCAGGCCAGCCTGGGTGATGTTGTTCGCCGTATCCCACAAAGCTTCGGCGGTGGGCAAAATCCCGGTATCGGCATGAATGTCCCCGAAGCCAGCGGCGTCGATGTTGGCGGCGGATCGTCGATCAATCTCCGTGGCCTGGGCAGCGACGCGACCCTGACGCTGCTCAACGGGCATCGCCTTGCCTACACTGCTGTCCGGCAAAGCGTGGACGTCTCGGGCATTCCCCTGTCTGCGCTCGACCGTATCGAGGTCGTGCCGGATGGCGCTTCGGCGGTCTATGGGTCGGACGCGGTCGCCGGGGTCGCCAATATCATACTGCGCCGGGATTATGAGGGGCTGGAAACCAGCGCACGCTTGGCCGGCACGACTGACGGCGGCAACTTCCAGCAGCAGTATGGCGCTCTGGCTGGACGCAAATGGCGATCAGGAGGTCTGTTTGCCGCCTACGAATATGGCAGCAATACCGCAATCCGCGCGAGCCAGCGGTCGTATGCGGCGACGCGGTCCCCGGGCCTCGACCTGTTTCCCGCGCTGCGGCATCACAGTCTCGTTGCCAGCGGACATCAGGACCTTGGCGGCGGCCTGACGTTTTCTGTCGACGGGCTCTACAATATCCGCTGGAGCGACTTGACGTTTCCGACGGTGGCTGGCGGCGATCTCGAAGAAGGCAGGGCCACCTTCCTGTCCGCCGATAAGTCCTTCGGTGTCGCGCCGACGTTTACGCTGGGTTTGTCGAACGGCTGGCAGATCGCGCTTGGCGGAACCTATGGCAAGCAACGGGTCGATTATCACCAGGTCGAATGCACTCTTGGCGTCTGTAGCGATTCCGGTCCCAGTTTCTATCGCAACACCGCCAGATCGGCTGAGATCAATGCCAATGGCAATCTCTTTCGCTTGCCTGGCGGGATTGCCAAGATCGCCATTGGCGGCGGCTATCGAGGCATTGGCTTCCAGCGTTTTGCAGGGACCGGTAGCGCGGTCAACACGGTCGCGTCTCAGGACAACCTGTTCGCCTTCGGGGAGCTCAGCCTTCCTCTTGTCGGCCCAGGCCAGAACCTGCCGCTGGTCTCGAAGCTCGATGCCAGCGCTGCCCTACGCTACGAGCGCTATCCCGGCATCGGGGACGTCGCCACGCCCAAGCTCGGCTTGGCCTGGGCCGTCACCCCCGACCTGAGCATGAAGGCGAGCTGGGGAAAATCCTTCCGCGCGCCGACGCTTTACCAGCAGTACCAGCCACGGGCCGTCTATCTGTTTCCCGCCTCCACGCTGGGGGCGACGGGCACGCCTTCCACTGCCGGGGCTATCCTGGTTCTCGGTGGCAATCCTGATCTCAAGCCGGAAAAGGCAACGACTTGGTCGACCACGCTTGCGCTCCATCCCCGCGCGCTGCCTGGCGCGAGCCTTGAAATCAGTTATTTCAACGTGCGTTATCGCGACCGCATCGTATCGCCGATTACCTTGCTGACCCAATCGCTCAGCAATCCGATCTACCGAAACCAGGTCACTTACAACCCGAGCGACAGCGCCCAGGACGCGGCGATTGCGAGCGCAAGTACGTTCCTTAACATCACGGGGGCGCCTTACGACGCCGCCAATGTGGTCGCGATCGTCAACAACGCCAATGTCAATGCCGGCCGGCAGCGGGCGCGGGGCGTGGATATCCTTGCCAGCTACGCTTCGACGGTTGCGCCAGGCCAGCAATTGCGCCTTTCGCTCGACATTGCCTATCTCGAAAGCGACCAGCAACTCAGTGCCGGCCAACCGACCTATGCTCTGGCCGGTACCATTTTCAACCCGCCGCACTGGCGGGGGCAGGGGAGCATCGCCTGGACCGGCGGAGACCTGACGCTGTCCGCCAATGCCAACTACACTGGCGGTGTCGACGATACGCGGTCAACGCCAGCGGTGCGTATAGGCGGGATGACGACGCTCGATCTCACGGCGCGCTATCGCATCAATGCCGATGCCCCGCTCGGCGGTCTTGAGTTCAATGTATCGGTCCAGAACCTGTTCAATGCCAAGCCGGACCCGATCGCGACGTCGATACCCTACGACACGCCGTACGACTCGACGAACTATTCGCCGGTCGGCCGGATGATTGCCTTCGGGATCACCCGCCAATGGTAAGCGCTTGGCTCCGCCCCTGGTGCGCCGCTTTCTGCCTCCTCCTTCCCCACCCGGCATGGGGAAGCTGCGAAGATGTGCTGCCTCGGGCAGAAGGCCACGGTGGAACGGCGACCCGCGACCTGACGGCCGCCGACCTTATCCAGCTGCGCGAGATCGGCGATCCTGATTCAGCGGTCTTCAACGGGCCAAGCCCGTTTGCAGTCTCGCCGGACGGCACGCGCATTGCCTATATCGTCAACCGCGCTGATCTTGCGGCAAACGGCTATTGCCGGGCGTTGGTCGTCAGCAGGCTTGCGAGCGCGGGTCCACCAAGCGTCGTCGATCGGGGCGGGGAACTGATCAAGATCATGGACGTGCAGCGCGGGTTCTACCTGCCGAGCGGTGCCACGCGCGTGATCGTCCCATCATGGTCGCCTGATGGACGTTCGATAGCGTATCTGCGGCGCGACAATGGCGTCACCCAAGCGTGGGTGGCCCGGGCCGACGGAAGCGGTGCGCGCGCCGTGACGCAATCGAGTGTCGATGTCGAGGTCGCAGCCTGGAGCGGCGACGGATTGCGGCTGCTCTATGGCACGCGAAAGGACATGGCGGCCATACAGGCACAAATCGATCGTCAGGGCCAGTCCGGGTGGCTGTACGACCGCAGCATATCGCCCGAGATTTCGGCGCGGCCGCTGACCCCGGCGACCGACGCGCTCGATGTGCGCGCGGTCGACGTGCGCACGGGCGCGATCAGTGCGGCAGACGCGGCCGACCGAGTGACGGTCGAACGCGCGGCGCCTGCCGACATGCCGGTCGATCCGGAAGCAGTCGGCGTCGATGGCCGTAAAGCCCATCTCGAACACCAGGACAGTTCGCCGCTCGCCCCGGCCAGACTGGTCGTCACCATTGGTGGCATTCGGCGTCGTTGCTATGCCGATGCTTGCGCCGGTGGGATTATCGCGCTCTGGTGGCAGGGTTCCTCGGTTCTCATTCTTCGCCGCGAGGGCTGGGCCAAGGAAACGACGACACTTTACCGCTGGCGCCCGGGCGCAGCGCGCGTCGCAACGATCTTGCGCACGAACGACGTACTGCATGGCTGCGTCAAGGCGGGCAGCGAACTGGTCTGTACCCGCGAGGACAGCAGGACGCCACGCACGGTGATTGCCCTCGACACGGCCAATGGCCGAATGCGGGAGATTTTCAACCCCAACCCCGCGTTTGCCGGCATCCACTTGGGATCGGTTACCCGCCTTAGATGGCGCAACGATCTTGGTCTCGAGGCATGGGGCGACCTGGTCTTGCCCCCGGGGCATAGGCCCGGCACCAAGTTGCCGATGGTCGTCGTGCAATACCATAGCGACGGTTTCTTGCGCGGCGGTACGGGGGACGAATATCCCATCTTCCTTCTTGCCCAGCGTGGGATCGCCGTGCTGAGCACCGAACGGCCAAGTTTCTTCGCGGCCGCCTTTCCGGACCTGAAGACGTGGTACGAGATCAATGCGGCCAACCAGAAGGACTGGGGCGAACGCCGCAGCCTGCTGTCCTCGGTTCTTGCCGGTGTGCATATGGCCGTCGATCGCGGCGACATCGACCCTGCTCGCGTCGGCATCACCGGCTTGAGCGACGGCGCCTCGACCGTTGCCTTTGCCTTGATCAACTCGAAAGCTTTTGCGGCCGCGGCACTCAGCACTTGCTGCATGGAGCCCAATACGACCGCCACTTACGGCGGAATCGCTTGGGCGGAATGGCTGCGCGGGATGGGTTATCCGCCAGCAACCAAAGACAATCCGGACTTTTGGCGCGACATGTCGCTGGCTCGCAATGCCGCCAGGATCGATACCCCGCTGCTCATGCAACTCGCCGACAACGAGTTCCGGCTGGCGCTGGAAGCGTTTGGCGCACTGCACGAGCAGAACAAGCCTGTGGAAATGCATGTCTATCCAGACGAGTATCACGTGAAGTGGCAGCCCATCCACCGGCGTGCGGTTTACGTGCGCAATCTGGATTGGTTCGCGTTCTGGCTGCAGGCTCGGGAGGACGAGAGCCCCGCTAAGGTCGCGCAGTATGGCCGCTGGCGTGCCATGCGTGCGGGAACTCCGCCGGTGCCCGTGGCTGTTCCGGTGCGCTGAACTCCAGTAAATGTCCGGCATGCGTCGAAATGAGAAGGTCGATGTAGGGCAACTGCGATCGTGATGCATGCTCAATCGCCTGGAATATATGGACGTCTGGATTTGATCGGCTTTGAGATCATGAGACTAGCCCCGAGCAGCCAGCATCACCAACTCGTTGGAAGCTCGATCTGCCTTCAACCAATTCCAGGCCAGCAGATCGTTGATCCGGCGGATCGGGTGCCGCTTGCGATGTGGCCTAGCCACGTTAGCTGGGTATGCTCTCGGGCTAACGTTGTTTAGCCTTGCGGCCTCGACCTGCGGACGTGCGGCGGCAGCACGCTCACGACCACGTTCGATGCCAGCAAACACCAGTTCTTGCGGCAGGTGCAGATACTGCGCAGCGTCTTATTGGCGAGGTATTGGCTGATTGCACGACGACAGCTGTCGATGCCGGCCAACTGCTGCAACTTGAGCTTTACCGCATCGCACAATGCTTCAACTGTTGGTGACCGCAAGCTGGTCATCGCTGAGATCCGTTCGCTGCCTTCACCATGAACAGAAAGACCAGCATCCCCATCGCCGGACAAGCCAATTTCAGCACAGCAACCTTTCAAATCTGCTTGTCCGGGCGGGCGTGGTGCTTCGAACACCGAACCTCGATCAAAAATTCGAGACAATTGATTTCAGACACTTTCTGATTGCAACAAAATATGGCAAAAGGGAATTTGGATGCGAAAGGGAGGGGGGATGAGCGAGTTATCACCATGGTTGTCAGCGCTTCGTGGAGCACTTTAGAGCCCGTCGTGGTGTCGGCTCACGGCCTGGCCTGCCGCCGGATCCTGGTTCAATAAACCGGAAAAGAGGGGCTCACTGTCGGTGGCAGATACTACATGGCTGCAGTCGTAGCTACACCTAATCAGTAGTTACTTCTGCCGCAAAGCGATCTTACCAGGCAATTGCTGCATCGACGATGATTTGAAATAATATAATATAAGCTCTGAAGAGCGGTTCTGGTCTATGAATAGACGCGATTATATCTGAAGAAGTGACATGAGTAATTTTCTATCGCTCTTAATTTCGATAGTGATATGCCGCGAGGCTGCTGTTGTGCAAGTGCGCGCCAATTTGTCTCGCTGGAAATGTGGGTGCCTTGCGTGGGTGTCTGCGTTTGTCGTCGTCACAATGTATCAGAACTGCCTCGCACAATCCTTCGGAAATGCCGGCGTCAGGGCATCTGGTGGGTACGCGGAGTCCGGTTCGCTTGATGTTGCTCGTCTCGATGATGCGGAACGCGAGGCATTTGACGATACGCTCGCCAATGCAGTTTCCGACGCCCTTGAGTCCAACCCGGAATTGGAGGCCAGACGCTATGATCTACGTGCGACCGACGATGAAGTGGGGGTCGTCATGGCGCAAACCCGTCCACGCATCCAAGGTCAGATTGCCGGGGGATATGATTATACCATCCCTGGCGTAATTACGCAGGCAACTCGCCCCCTGTCGGACAGGTTAAACAATGCAAATGTTGAGCGGAATGAAATCACATCCCAACTTGTCCTAGACCAACCCCTTTCTACTGGTGGACGAGCCGCAAGCGCTTTACGCGCTGCCTATGCCAATAGCACAGTGGGTAGGGCCAGCTTGAGGGGGGCTGAGGGCGATCTTCTGGTCGACTTGATAGCCGCCTATTCCGATGTCCGCCGGGATCGCCAATCTGTTGCGATCCGCAAGCATAATCTGCAGATGCTAGAAGCGACGCTGGCCGAAGTGGTTGCTCGTCGCGACGCAGGCGAATTGACGCGCACAGACATTGCCCAGGCCGAAACGCAACTGCTTGCAGCGCGCGTGCAACTCAACGCGGTCGAAGCTCAGCTAGAGGCAAGCACGGCATCGTTTACGGCCATCGTCGGCCGGAAACCAGGTAGGCTCGCAAATGAGCCGGCGTTGCCCAATCTGCCAGGCTCTGCAGACGAAGCTTTCGTTCAGGCGGAGGCCCTGAATCCCGATCTTGCCGCAGCCATCGCCCAGGCTCGGGCTTCGCGAGAAAATATCGCCGTGGCGCAGGCCGAGGGGCGCCCAGAGCTTTCGCTCCGGGGCACGGCGGGTACGACAGGCCCCGCGGTCCCGTTCGACAGGACCGAGCACGATGTAACATTCACCGGACGCGCGACCTTGACGGTTCCCCTTTTCACGGGCGGCCGGGTAAGATCGCTTGTGGCCCAGGCGCGAAACAGGGAAAGTGCCGACACGCTTCGCATCGAAGCGACAAGACGCCGGGTGGTGGAAGCCATTATCAACGGGTGGAATCAGTGGGTTACTTCAGATCGCAATGTGACAGCGCAAGAGTTGCAGGTCCGGGCAGCTCGGCTGTTCTATGAAGGCACGCTCGAGGAATATCGCGAGGGTCTTCGTTCGACATTCGATGTCCTCTACGCGCAGAATTCACTGAACGAAACGGAAGTCGCGCTGCTGCAGAACAAGCGTGATCGGTATGTCGCGCAGGCGGTCCTTTTGCGACAAATGGGTCAATTGGAAGCCCGTCGCCTGCTGGCGAGTGTACCTGCCTATGATCCCGACCGATATCTTGCCCAGGTCAAATCGCGCGACTCAGTTCCGTGGGGTGGGTTGGCTCGCGCTCTGGACAAACTCGGCGCCCCGGGCGGCAAGCCTCAAAAGCGTCAGCGGCTGCAACAGACTATCACTGGGGGAATTCGCCCAGGAGAGACGCCCCAAGTGCCGACCACCTTGTTGCAGGGTGGAAGCCAGCCAAATCCCATTCCGGCTCGCAGCGAGCGCAAAGGATCTGCCAACCCATGAGCGAAGCTATGCCAGGCGCTGGCGTCGAGAGCGCTGCGAATTTCAGGGACGACTCCGGCCTTACGGCCTATGCGACGTTGCTAGCTTTGCATAGGATCGCCGTCGATCCTGCCCAGCTGCGCCATGGTCTCGGTCACGAACGGGCGATCGACGCGGGGGACCTGCAGAGACTGGCCAAGCGTAACCCTGATGTGCGCGTTAAAAACATCAGGACGACATTCGAGAAACTGAGGCAGACGCCGCTTCCGGCATTGGCAAATGGACCAGCTGGCTGGTTCATTCTTGCCAAGGTCAGCGAGGATGAAGCGCTTATCCAGCCACCCTGTCCGACAATGGAGGGAGTGCAGCCCCAAATCATGAAAATCGCCCGGGCAGCCCTCGAAGCCATGTGGTCAGGCGAACTGGTATTAGTGACGACCCGCGAAGGCATAGGCGGGATATCTCGGGCGTTTGACGTATCTTGGTTCATTCCCCAGATAGTCAAATATCGCCGCCTCATCGGTGAAGTGCTTCTCGTCACGCTCGGAATAAATCTTCTTGGTCTTGCCTCCCCCCTTTTTTTCCAGAATGTTATAGACAAGGTTCTGGTTCACAATACCCTGGATACATTGACCATTCTTGTTGTGGGATATGCGATTGTTTCGATCTGGGAGACCCTTTTTGGTTGGCTCAGAACCCGGCTCTATTCTGAAACCAGCCAGAAAATCGACGTAGAGCTTGGCGCCAAACTCTTCCGTCACCTCCTTGGTTTGAACTTGTCGTACTTTGAAGCGCGCAGGGTCGGTGACATCGCCATGCGCGTCCGGCAACTTGAAACGATCCGGGAATTCCTGACCAACACCTCGCTGACAGTGCTTATCGATCCGCTGTTCACGATCGTATTCCTCATTGTGATGTGGATCTATTCGACGCAGCTGTTCCTGATCTCGGTGCTTGCCATTCCCTGCTATATCGCAGTGGCAATATTCATAACCGCCCCCCTTCGCAGTCGGATCGAGGAAAAATTCGAGCGCTCTGCCGCGAACAACGCGCTTCTCGTCGAAAGCATCGGCGGTATTCAGACCGTAAAGGCCGGTGCGGTCGAGCCGCAATGGCAGGACCGCTGGGAGCGACAACTGGCAGGTTATAGTTTTGCGTCGCAGAAAGTTATCAATCTCGGCAACACCGGCACGCAACTGATCCAATTGATCTCAAAGATCAACATGGTGCTGATTCTCTATTTCGGCGCCAGGGCCGTGATAGACAAGGACCTGACCGTCGGTGGCCTCGTCGCCTTCAACATGTTTGCCCAGCGGGTCTCCGGGCCGGTCATTCGCATGGCACAACTCTGGCAGGATTTCCAACAAGTCAGAATTGCCGTCGAGCGCCTTGGCGACGTGCTCAATCAGCCAGTTGAGCCGGGCAGCGGAAGCACAGTCGCTCTGCCCTCGATCAAGGGTCAAGTCCGTTTCGAGCGTGTCCGTTTTCGTTATGCGCTCGAGGGTCCTTGGACGATCGAGGATATCGATCTCGATATACCCGCTGGTTCGTCTCTCGGGATTGTCGGCTCCTCAGGCTCGGGCAAATCGACTCTTACGAAATTGCTACAGCGCTTATACGTGCCTGCTGCGGGGCGGATACTGATCGATGGGGTCGATATCGCACAGATCGATCCTGCTTGGCTGCGGCGGCAGATCGGCGTCGTTCTTCAGGAAAATCTTTTGTTCAACCGCTCGATCCGCGAGAATATTGCCCTCGCCAACCCCGCCATGCCTCTGGAGCAGGTCTTGCGCGCGGCGGAACTTGCAGGCGCGCACGAGTTTATTGTCCGTTTGCCCCAAGGCTACGATACGCCAGTGGAGGAGAGGGGCACCAATCTTTCGGGGGGGCAGCGGCAGCGTCTAGCCATTGCCCGCGCCTTGGTGACAGAGCCGCGTATTCTCATTCTCGACGAGGCGACCAGCGCTTTGGATGCTGAAAGCGAAGAGATCATTCAAAACAATCTTAAGGCCATTTCGGCGGGAAGGACTGTCATCATCATCGCACACCGGCTGTCGGCGGTGAGGCAGTGCGACAGGCTCATTACTCTGGAAAGCGGCTGCATTGTCGAACGCGGAACGCATGACGACCTGCTGCAGAATGAGGGGCGTTATGCCGATCTGCATCGCCGGCAAAGCGGCTATGCCGTGGAGCGCACACTGTGAGCAACTGGGGTCATCACTGGGCCGTATTGCGGGAGGCCATCCGCGCGGACCGGGAGCGCAGACGGCTGCTCGTGCCAAGCAGTGAAGCGGATTTTTTGCCGGCGGCGCTGGAAGTGGCTGAAAGGCCGGTTTCTCCCACGGCACGCGTTACCGCATGGGTGCTGCTGGTCGGTCTCGCCCTGGCGATCGCCTGGACTGTTTTTGGACGGGTGGATGTGGTCGCAACGGCGCCGGGCAGCATCATCCCCACCGGGAATGTCAAACTCGTGCAGTCGCCCGGAACAGGAGTAGTGCGCGCCATCCACGTTCAGAATGGTGATGTCGTCAAGAAAGGGCAGCCTCTGCTCGATCTCGATCCGACCATCGCGGGGGCGGATCTTGCGGCGGCGCAAAAGGCGCTGGCGGCGGCGGAACTGGAAATCGCCCGCAACCGGGCAATTGCCGACGCCTTGTCGGGCCGAGGATTGCATTTTGCAGCACCCGCAGGCACTCCTTCCGATGTGGCCGAGACGCAGCATCGTCTGATCGCTGCGCAGCTCGCCGAGATCGAAGCGACCGCGGCAAGCCTGGAGAATGCCCGGCAGTCGGCCCTGGCTGACGCAAATGCGGCGCGGGCAACTGCGGCAAGGCTGGCAGACACGGTGCCGATCCTTGATCGTCAGATTGAGCGAATGAACCGGCTTGATGCAAAAGGCTATGCCCCCGGGCAGCGTCTGCTCGAGCTTGAGCGTCAACGCCGCTCCGAAGTGGGCGACCGATCGGTTGCGCTTGCACAGATCGACCGGGGGAATTCCGAAGCAAGAAAGTTGACCCAGCAGATTGCGCAGACGCGGGAACAGGCGCGGCGGACAGCGCTGGCCGACCTTGCGAAATCGGAAGCGGAAGCGATCCTTCGTCGTGAAGAGGTGACGAAAGCCAAACAGCTCAATCGCTTTCAACAGCTGACTGCCCCGGTCGACGGTGTCGTGCAGAACCTTGAGGTGCATACTGTCGGCGGGGTCGTCGAAGCCGCCAAATCGCTGATGACAGTCGTACCAGCAAAGGGCGGACTGGAAGTTCAGGCCCGCGTTCTTAACAAGGATGTGGGTTTTGTGCGGGTAGGACAGGAGGCGGCGGTCAAGCTCGAGGCATTTCCGTTCACGCGTTATGGTACGGTGCCAGGCCGTGTTCGCTCGATCAGTCGCGATGCCGTGCAGGACAAGGAATTGGGGCTGGTTTACATGGCAACAATCGCTCTGGACCGCAGCTTTGTGAACGCGGATGGGCGGCGCTATGCATTGGCACCGGGCCTTGCAGCGACTGTCGATGTGAAGACCGGGACACGACGTATCATCAGCTACCTGGTCAGCCCGTTGCAGACCAGCCTCGCTCAGGCGGGGCATGAGAAATAGCGTCAGGCATGCAGGGATTTCTGCCAGAACCGACTGAATTATATCGGAATTGGCTTGTGCAACCCCAATCTTTTCAATAAATTTCAAAGAATCAGTAGGGGTACGGGAGAGCCAATAAGTGCAGCGTCGCCCGATTTTGATAACCTTCTGCATTTTACCATGCCTCATAGCGGGCGGATGCATATCGCCCAACTACATGGGAATCAGCCTCGCACCAGGTGCCACTAACCCGATGTTGCAGCAGTTGGCACAGCGTGCGCGGGCTGGCGACAAACAGGCGCAGTTTGAACTCGGCACTGCATTTGAAGAAGGGCGAGGGCTGGAGAAAGACGTAAAAATGGCTCGCCGTTTATACCGGCTAGCATCAACCGACAGCGGAGGGCCAGTATGGGTCTACCTGCCCTCTGTAGGAAATCGAACCATAGGACGTGTTATTCAAGCTGGCGATATCCCCAGGGTAGCAGGCTTGATAAAAGCCAAGGACCGTTTGGCAAAGCTCAATGAGCAAGGGCATTAAATGATCAGTGGTAGTCGATCTAAGGTAGAGGCCTTGTGGTCTGCAACGGTCAAACTTTTTGCTTGGCTGGAACGCGTTTGGAAGTTCTGCCGCAAATGGTTCCTTCATGTCATTTTTGGTTTGCCTCTTCTTGGTGGTTTTGCTGCTTGGGGTGGAGCAAACTCGCAATATGCCGACATTTACGACGTTGCGACGAAAGCCCCCACGTTCTGGCTTGAGGGTACGATAACTCGGCCTGATCCACGGGGAAGAAGGTTGCAGCTGACAGATGCAAACGGCTCATCACATGAAATTCGTTGTTTCATGGATCGTTTAAGTGGATCAGATTGTTTATTTGCAAGAAATTTCCCTTTAAAAGCAAAAGTAGAATTATTTCAATATAGAAAATCACTCATAATATTAACTGTAATTGAAATAAATTCTAAAAATACGATTTTAGATCGTAATAAGCGTATGGAAATATTAAAAATGGTATCATTGCACTACGCTAATGATACGCCACGAAGCCGTTTAAATACCGGACTGTGGATTGGTACATTTCTAATCCCCTTCGGGATTGTACTAGAACTTATGGTGCGGCGCAAAGAGCGTATGGCTGCGAAACGGAGAGTGCCCCGTGTCAAATAACAAACTTTTGGATGAGTCCCTCAGTACAGCCGTTGATTTCTGGCAAACTGCGCCGAACGGAGTGTCCCTTTCGGCGAAAGTGGGCGATATTGCAAATGCGAATGAGCCTACTTCGCAGGCAGCCCGTGTCTCGTTCGCTTCCACTGTTGTGCAGACAGTCGATAGTCTCGTTCGCCCAGTAATCGAGTTGGCGAATCTAGGCAGTACCGCAACCGGCGTCGCGGCGGAGGTGGGTGGTAAAGCACTAAAAAGAGCTGGTAGCGTAGCTGCTTTTACGGGCTTTGTGGCAGATACCGTTGAGTTAAAAAATTACCTGAGTCGAAACGATAAAACAGATCAGGAAAAGGAAAACAAATATGAAGCTTGGTTATTTGGATCTGCTGCAGCAGTAATTGGTCTAGCTGCAATCACTGTCAGCACGCCAGCTGTATTGGCAGTTTTAGGAGTTGTCACAATTAGTCTTGGTGTTGCTTCAGTAATTGCTGAAAAAAACCCAAATACACTTTTTAGCAATACGATGTGGAGAGAGCATCAAGAATATTTCAATGGAACTGTTACAGCAGTTGCTCAGAAAACCAGTGATGCGGTTAGCTATATCAAGGATCTTAGGGACCGTGTTATTCAAGGTGGGACTGAAACTTATCAGACTGTTAAGCAGTTCGTTAGCCCCTATGCTGCTGCAATCCAAGAGGAATGGAGTAAGGCATCGACCGATCCTATAGCTTATTTCGCAAGCTCGGCCACTTCCGCATACACTTATGTTACCCAGTCACTTGGTGATGGCACCCGCTATCTTGCAAAGATCTCAAAAGAATTGATCGGCGGTAAGGTCGATATCGTCACGTTATTTACACCAGCAAGCGATACCGCGGAAGAAGGGCAAATTGTCGTCACGGCAAGCCGGACGGGTGGCAAGCCGACCGTCACATACACTGGAGCGATGACGGCTCTTCAAGCGTCGCCAGAACTTTCTGAAGGCTTGGCTTCGGCGCTTTTGGCGTTCGTCCAAAGCGGACAAGATATTGGTGCTAGCGATGGCGGTAGTAGCGCGAATGCTATTGCTGCTCCATCCACTCTTTCGGGAGCGAAGAGCGCTGGCGCAGCGCGGGGGGGCACATTACCGGTCGCAATGGTGGACAAGAACGGCATTGTGACTGTCGGAGGGTTCAAGGCCAAAGCAAAGTGGAGTGATGGTAAGAGCGGATTTGTATTGCAGAACGAAGAGAGCGGCATGCTGTTTCACGGCTTTGTCGTTAATGATGGTGGAGCACCTAAATTCGTCGAGACTTTACGTGAGTATAAAAGCGGTAATATTACTGTTTATATTGAACGTAAACCGGATGGTAAAATTAAAAATACTGCGTTGAGACTGACCAGCGACGAACAAATGATCAGTTTTACTGATGGTGCCGCGACGTTAGGCAGCGTCTTGGGATATCGCCTTGCTGGTGGTGATGAACTTGCTGGCGCTCTGTACTCGGCGGGGCTTCGAACGTTAGGCGAGAACCTTGGAGAGGCAGTTGATGCAATTGTATTCGGGTCGCCAGAGGCAATAGGTGAAAACGTAAAAGTTGCTTTTGCAGACTTTGATCAGGAGTTATTGCGGAACCTCAAATCTGCTGGCTTGGGGGCAATTTCATCGTTCCTAACGGCAGAACTCGTTGCAGTGTTAGGTTTTGACGGATTTGTAGGCGAGCTCACTAATAGCGCAGCTGGCTATGCAGTCGGTCGAATCGTTACGAATATTGCATCGGGCAAAGAGCTTTTCGATGGGCTGAGTCGCACGCAGCTTGGTAACGCCGTTGGAGGATTCCTGGGGTCATACCTTGCCTCCAAGGTAGTCACTTTCGACACCATCGGCGGGCAGATCGGGGCATCTGTGGGGTCGGCACTCGGTGTTATGGCAGCTGCAGAGCTTGCCAAGGCGGGCATATTAATGGGTGGCCCGGTTGGTGCAGCCATAGGCGCCTTTGTTGGATTTATCGTCGGCGGTTTGATCGGCTCGATCTTCGGTGGCACCCCCCGCTCCGGTGCCGATGCGACTTGGAACGGGGCCGAGCAGAAATTCGTCGTCACCAACGTCTGGTCACGGAAAGGCGGCTCGCAGGATGCGGCGCGCAGTCTGGCCAGTTCGGCGGCGGAAACTTTCAATGCCGTTATCGCGGCTGCCGGGGGCACGCTCCTGAACCCGACCGGGGTGCTTGCCGGCAACTATGGCATGCGCAAGAAGGACTACGTCTATCAAACACGCGGATCGATGGACCAGAGCTACATAGCGTTCCGAGTCTCTTCAAAGCAGCAGAATGCCTTTGGCCGTGTGGTTGGTTACGGCGTTTATCAAGGCCTGACGGACCCTGATTTTCAGATTGCCGGAGGCAATGTCTACGTCAAGCGCGCGATCTACAATACCTTCGAGCTCGGCGGCGTCGATGCCACGAACTTCGACACCAATGTCTTGGTCGGCAACATATCGTCTGCACAGAGCTACGAAAGTTACCTCTCCAATTCGTCGGTGATCAATGCGCTCGTTTCCGCAGAGCCTGATAGTGCCTTCACAGCAGAGACTCTTATAAATCTGGCGCGGGCCGATGAACTCGGGCTCACGCGCCGGCATCGCAGCGACTGGTTTGGTGGTTTCACTTATGTGCTGAAGGAAGCCGATACCAACGCGGGCAATGTCAATTTCAGATTCGACTATGATTATGGCAGCGGTCAGATAAGTCGCCTTATCGGTATCGGCCGCTATACGTTTGGCGACACCATCGACATTGCCGGCCAAACCACTATCGAAGCCACATCCGGTACCGATACCATAGACCTGAGGTCCGCCAAGCTTACTGACCAGCGCGGTTTCGAAGTCGACGGACATCTGAATAACGACATCGCGGTTACCGGCAGTGACTTTTCTGCCAGGACAGTAGCGGTGTCGTTCGCCGCCAACAGCCGGCGGACCAGCGTGTCGGTGGCGGTTGCCAACGACGGCATTGCGGAAGCAACGGAAACGTTCCTCGCGAGCCTGTCCAATGCGCCAACCATGCGCATCATGGGCGGAGACGCCGTTGCAACCGTGACAGACGGCACAGCGACCTTGCCGACGCTGATGGTTGGCGACAGCTATGCCTGGGAAGGCGACGGCTATGCCGTATTCCGCATTTCGCTGTCCAAGGCGGCTGCTACCGCGGTTACGCTGTCCTTGGCCCTTGGTGGCGACGGTGCGTCGGGTGCCGGTGTCGATTTCGGTAGCGCGGGTGTAGCCAATATCCAAGTTTCGGACGACGGCATCAATTGGGTCAACGCGACGAGCCTGACGTTCACCGCGGGATCTCGAGAGCGCTTCGTGCGAACGGCTATTGTCGCCGATAACACCCCCAATCCGGCCTATGATCCTGAGGGAACGGAGCCGCAGTACCTCAACGTCGAGGGCAACGAACGCTTTACGCTGTCGGCCACCGTCACCGCAGGCGCGGCGGCGCTTGCCAATGGCACTTCCGTTGTCAGCGGGACCGGAACGATCGTCGACGGCGCGGGTAACGAGCCGCTCGTCTGGATCGACGATGTCGTACTCGACGAAGCGAGCGGACAGGCGGTGTTTACCCTGTCTCGCTCGCGCCCGCTCGCCACGACTGCGACTGTCGATTTTGCAACTTCGGACCGTCGCGTGCTCGATATCGACATCGCGGCCACCGTCGATGGCGGCGACGGCAACGATACGATCTATGCCTCGAACCTTGGCGACAATGTCTTCGGCGGCGCAGGCAACGATACGCTCTATGGCGGTCGGTTGGACGACTGGCTGCTTGGCGGCGACGGCGATGACAGGCTCGATGCAGGTACTCTAGATCAGGCGGCGCTTGGCGGCGATGGCAACTACCTGAACGGCGGTGCCGGTAACGACATCCTCAAAGGGCGGGAAGGCTCCGATTGGCTCGAAGGCGGCGATGGCGTGGATACGCTGACGGGCGGTGCGGGCGATGACATTCTTGCGGGTGGAGCCGGCGGTGGTGACAACCTGAAAGGCGGCCAGGATAGTGACCAGTATGTGGTCCGCCTGGGCGACGGCCTTGATATTGCCGAGGAGGACGCAACGGGAGCACCGGTCTCGACCGGTGCAGGCGATGCGATGACGCAGCGCATTGCCAACATCGAGAAGTGGAAGCTCAATTCCGCCACGGCTGACGCCATTCGGCCGGATTGGACGGGCACGTCGGCAGGGGTGCAGAACGGAACGATCACGGGCGGGGAAGACGCTATCGTCTTTGGCGCCGGGATCACGATTGGCGACATCAAGCTGCAGCGCTCGGGTACGTCCGCTGCACCGGGCAACGACCTGCTGGTCATGGTCATGCAGACGGTCAACAACGTCGAGACGTTCAGCGGCACCCAGCTCACGGTCAAAGACTGGTTCACCAATCCGTTCAAGCGGATCGAATGGCTCAAGTTTGCCGATGGCAACGAGATTCGGATCGGCGATATCACCAGTTTCATCGCTGGAGGGTCAGGCAGCGACGTGCTCGTTGGAACCGGCGGCAATGATTTCGTCTATGGCGGTGCGGGTAACGACAAGTTGTTCCTGCTGGGCGGTGACGATGTCGGCAACGGCGGCACGGGCAATGACATGGTGGCCGGCGATATCGGCCGCGATCTGCTGATCGGCGGGCTCGGCGATGACGAGCTGATCGGTGGCGGCGGCATGGACGCGATCACCGGGGATGCCGGCGCCGACGATATCTATGGCGGAGCCGACCGGGACATTGTTTCCGGCGGCCGCGGCGATGGCGACGTCGTTGTCGGGGGGGCGGGTGACGATACCTTCCGCTATACTCGCGGCGATGGCCGCGACACGGTTTTCGATGAATATGCAGCCTACTGGGATACGGTATGGAGCGCCGATGCCAGCGTACCTGGGGGGCGCTGGGGCACGGGCTACAGCTACAACGCCTTGACCGGTGAGGTGACCGGCCCCGACGCCACGCTGATCCGCAAGAACTTCGGCACTACCGCCGAGCCCGATCTGCGCTGGCTCGGTCGTTATGACTACGACAGCGCGAGCCAGACGCTCAAGCGGTTCAACCCGCCCGTGGATGCGCCAACCGTTACGGCCAACAGCGGTGTCGATACGATCGAATTCGCGCCTGGCATCAATCTCCAGGACGTGATCCTTCGCCGGCCCGCCGGCACCGACGATCTTGTGCTGGCGATCAGCGACGAGGACGAAGAACTCGCCGATACCTCGCTCGCCAAGGACAGCATCACCATCAGAGACTGGTATGACTCGCCGGGAAGCATTGAAAAGCTTGCGTTCTATCAGACCGGAATACTCGACATCATCCCCACCAAGACCTCGTTGATCGCCGGGACCGACGGTGCAGACGGGACGTTGTCCACGCCCCTTTCAGGCACGGCCATTGCCGATTGGATCACGGGCGCGGCGGGCAACGACGTCATTTCGGGAGGAACGGGCAACGATATCCTTGCCGGCAACAGCGGGTTCGATACGCTGAGAGGCGAGGCCGGTGACGACGTTCTCTATGGCGGCACCGGCAACGACACGCTCGATGGCGGCGCCGGCAAGGACGTTCTCATCGGGGGCGCGGGTCAGGACGCGGCATCTTACGCGTCAAGCACGGCGGCAGTTCGTGTCCAGCTCAGCGCGCCAAATATGAATGCCGGCGATGCTGTCGGCGACGAGTACCATAGCATCGAAGATCTTGTCGGCGGCAGCGGTGCCGACGTGCTCGGCGGCGATAGCGGCCAGAACGAACTGACCGGTGGCGCAGGCAACGACTCCCTGTTCGGCAACGAAGGTGACGATACCTACGTCTGGAACGCCGGGAGCGGCGCGGACACGATCTATGACAGCAGCTTTGTCATGGAAGAGGCCGTGACTGCCGCGGGTGTGCTCAACGCGGGATATACCGTTAGCTGGACCAACACCGGGACGGTTTCGGTGTCGGGATCAACATACTGGCGCCTGCAGATCCGCAATAGCGCCAATGAACTCGTACACGATGATGCGACCTGGTCCTATGCCAACGGAACCAATCCCGCAGCACCAAGCCCGAGCAGCTACAATCTCGGCAAATGGCTCGGCGGCTTTGCCCGGACCAATGGTGTCCAGGTCACGCGCCAAAAGCTCGATACAAGCCGCAACGCGGGCAATGACGAGCTCGAGTTCGGGGCAAATATCAGCCTCAACGATCTCACGTTCATCAAGAACGGCAATGACCTGGTCGTCCGCCATGGCGGATTGGCGTCGTCGCAAGTGACGATCAAGGACCAGTTCCTGGCGAACAGCGCGGTCGAGACGCTCAAGCTCAACGACGGGCTTTCGGTTTCTTTGTCGAGTGTCCTGGTCGCGTCGAGCAGCGCACAGCTCCTTGGAACGAGCGGCGATGATCTCCTGGCGGGACAGGCGGGAGAGCTTGCCGACAGTCTGTCGGGGGGCGACGGAAACGACGTGCTCGTCGGCTACGCCGGTGACGATGTTCTCAGTGGTGGCAATGGCGATGACCTGTTCGAAGGCGGTCTGGGCGCGGATACGCTTACCGGCGGTGCCAATAGCCCGTCGAACGCGGGTTCCGATGCCGGCGACACTGCACGATATGTGCGATCGGCGCTGGGCGTTACGGTGGATCTCAACCTCGCTACCGCCCAAGGGGGCGCCGCTGGGTCCGATGCGCTCGGTGACGTTCTGAACGGTATCGAGAACCTCGTCGGCTCTGCGTTCGACGATACCTTGACGGGCGATGCCAACGATAACCGCCTGTTCGGCCTTGGCGGCGTCGACATCCTGCGCGGCGGCGCAGGTGCTGACATCGTCAGTGGCGATGGTGGCAATGACATGCTCTACGGCGATGCCGGCGAAGACGGCCTGTCGGGCGGCGATGGCAACGATGTCCTCTATGGAGGCACCGAAAACGACACCCTCGACGGTGGCGATGGCACCGACCAACTCTATGGAGAAGCTGGCAACGACACCTTGACCGGGCAGGCTGGTGCCGATCGCCTGGATGGCGGCGATGGCGACGACGTCCTCGTTGGAGGAGCGGACAACGATGTCCTTTTGGGAGGGGCGGGCAACGACACGCTGAGTGGGGATGCCGGCAATGACAACCTCCAGGGCGGCAGCGGCAACGACGTGTACAAGTTTGAGCGGATGTCCGGCGCCGACACATTGGTCGACACGGTGGGTACGAACATCCTGACGTTCGATAGCTCGGTACGCTACGATCAGCTCTGGCTGACCCGTGTCGGCAACGATCTGCGGGTCGGCGTGATCGGCGGTAACACAGCTGTTACGGTCACGGGCTTTTTCCTGAGCACCGGGCAAAGCCGCGTCGGCGCGATCCAGACCACCACGCACACCATTTTCCTCGACCACCCCGACACGCTCAATCTTGTGACGGCAATGTCGGTCGCCACCGCGACACCCTCCGCGACGCCCGCTGCAATGCCGGATGCGATCATGCCCAAGCTCGCGACCTATTGGCATGAAGGCGACAAGGCTGCACCAACGGGTCCTGCGGTGCCGCGCGCGATCTCTCTTGCCGAAGATGCCGTCCTGGCTATCGATGGCAATTACGGCGTGATCGATCACGACCAGAACCTTACAGGCTATCGCCTCAAGGCCGACAGCGGTCCAACCAAAGGTGCAATCACCAACTTCAACGCGTCTACCGGTGCGCTAACCTATACGCCGTTTGCGGATGCTAATGGTGCCGACAGTTTTGTCGTCATCGCGACCGATGCTGACGGCCAGTCGGTCGAGCTGCCGGTCAACGTCACGATCGCTCCAGTCAATGATGCGCCCCGCAACTTTGTCGTATCCGGTGGAGGAAGCCTCACGGTTCTGGAAAGCGCGCCCGGCAGCACGACAGCCAATGGAACGGTCGTCGGCCAGTTTGCGGGGGTCGATGTAGAAGGCGATCCGTTCAGCTGGTCGCTGGCCGACAATGCGGGTGGACGCTTCTCCATCACAGCAGGCGGCCAGCTTCAGGTGGCAAACGCCGCTTTGCTCAATCGCGAAACGGCCTCCAGTCACACGATCCAGGTACGGGCGACTGACGCAATTGGTGCTTCTGCGGTAGCTTCGTTCGTTGTCAGCATCGGTAATGTCAACGAGGCCCCCAATGCGCCGTCCCTGACCTCGTCGCGGGGTGTGGCCGCCGAATATGTCGCCGGGGTCAACAGCGCAAACATCAGCACTTCGGTGGCACAGTTTACGACCAGCGATCCCGATGGCGCGCAGTCCCTCACGCTCGTTTTCGCGTCCGACGCCACGGGGAATCCCGGCAACCGCTTCAAGATCGTCGGGAATCAGGTCCAGTTTGCGGTCGAGCCCGATTTCGAAGCGCTGGTAGGAGCAGGTTTCGCGATCGCCGACAGCGATGGTGACGGACTTGGTGAAGTGACGCTGACTGGAAAGGTGCTCACCAGCGACGGTGCGTTGCTTTCCGGAACGTCGACAGCCTTCTCGGTGAAAGTGGAAGATGTCAATCAGCAACAGACCGCCATCACCTTGGGGTCGCCCGCAGCCTCGATCAGCGAGCGCGATCGCCTCGCCGCAGGTTCGGTGCGTCCGGCGCTGGTGCTGGGGACGCTGAACGTTACCGACCCTGATCTGGCTGGCCAGCTTACCGGCCAACACAGCTATGCGGTCTATGAGGGCTCATCGACCAGCGTGAGCACGCGCTTTGCTGTCAACGGGAGCAATCAGCTGATCTTGCTCGCCGATCAAAGTCTCGACTTCGAGACCGATGGCGCTTCGATTACGCTCAAGGTGCGGGCTACTGACAAGTCAACAAATCCGCTTACTCTCGATCGGACATTCGTGTTTGCGATCAACAACGCTGACGATATTGTCGATGGCACGGCCGCGGCGGAGGCGCTGACCGGACAGCAGAATCGCGACATCCTCCGCGGATTTGCCGGAGACGACACGCTGTGGGGACTGGACGGCAGCGACCAGCTAGAGGGCGGGGACGGCAACGATACCCTTTATGGCGGCAATGGCGACGATACCATGCTCGGCCAGCTCGGCAATGACATCCTTCATGGAAACGCCGGTAACGACAGCCTCGACGGCGGCGACGGTGCCGACGTGCTCAGCGGCGGTGATGGGAACGACACGCTTAACGGAGGTCTCGGGAACGACGGAACGCGGGCTACGGGAACCGATGCCTGGCGTGGCTTTACCGTGGCCGGTCTGGCAGGTGGCGACGGGAACGATATCCTTAACGGCGGCGACGGTGACGATTATCTCGATGGCGGTCTCGGTGCCGATCAGTTGATTGGCGGCGTCGGCTTCGATGGCGTCGATTATGGCGCATCCGCAGCCGGCGTGGTGGTCAACCTCGCGTTGCATACGTCCACCGCAAGCACCGCGAGCGGCGGCAGCGCGCAGGGGGACTTCTTCTCAGGCATCGAACTTGTGCAGGGTTCGGCATTTGCCGACACGATCACCGGGTCTGCCTTGTCCGACGTGCTTCTCGGCGGTGCGGGCAACGACATCATCAAGGGCGGTGCGGGCAATGACTTCCTGCTTGGTGGTGCGGGGGACGATGATCTCGACGCGGAGGCGGGGGACGACTACCTCGACGGCGGTGCCGGCAACGATCTGCTGAAAGGCGGCGTCGATAACGACGTTTATTTCATCGGCCGCAACCAGGGCAACGACCGCATCCGCAACTTCGACTCGACGGGTACCAATTTCGACCATATCGCGCTCGATGGCACGATCCTCTATACCGACGTCTGGTTCGACCGTGTCGACGATGCCGGCGTGACCAGCGCAACCGGCGCGCATCTGAAAATGACAATACTCGGGGCGGCAGGACCGGAAGGTTCGGTCATAATCGAGAATTGGTACACCAGTCCCGACTTCGGGCTGCCCGACAGCTACTTCAAGATCGATCTGGTTTCCGACGGGGTGGTTCGCGCTGCACTCCCCGTCAATGTCAATGCGCTCGTTACGACCATGGCGGCGATTCCGTCTGCCAGCCGGCCAACGACGCAGGCGCAGATGGCCGCGCTGCGCAGCAGCAACCAGAGCTTCAGCAATGCGTTGGAGGACTACTGGGGACGCCTGAGCCCGCCAAAGATCAGCGACACGGTGGCCATCTCGGGCGTCGAAGCACTGAACAATGGCACTGCTACTGTCAGCTTCGCGGTTCGGGCCTGGTTCCAGGATGATCAGGGCCTGGGTCTCGTCATCCCTGCCAGCCAGATCGACCTTCTGCTTACCGCGACGGGCGGTCATGTGCTCTCGAACTACGTGAGCGCGGTAGACTATGGGACGCCCGACAGCAACGGCAACCGGACCGTTACGCTGACGCTTCAGCCCAACGCGAGCACCCATCTGCTGTCTGGTGGAACGCTGCCCTTGCAATTGCAGGCGCAGATTCGCGGAACGACGCGCACTGCACTGGACGCAGGGGGGATCGCTCTCACGATTACCCCGACAGCGGACACGCCGAGTTTTAGCCAGCTGGCAAGCAGCGGAGGCAACGCCGGGACCGACATACCGCTGAACATCGCCGCGGGCAGCGTCGATGTTGATGGTTCCGAACGCGTCGATGTGCTTATCAAGAATGTACCTTCGGGCTATAGCCTGGTTAATGCCAGCGGTAGCGCGGTCGGAACCTGGGATTCCACCAATGGTTGGTGGCGCTTGACCACCGCGCAGCTTTCAGGACTGAAACTGCGCGTCCCGGCGGGGCGTTTCGAGAACGCTGCGCTCCAGGTCGCTGCGCAGTCTCTCGACGGCGGCTCGAGCCTGACCTCTGCCTGGCAGGCGCTCACTGTCGTCGTCAATGCCGCACCCACAAATATCACCTTGACTGGCTCCGTGGCCGAGAATGCCGCAAACGGTACGTTTGTGGGAACATTGGCGGGCGTGGATCCGGATACGGCCGAGGGTGCACCGGCCCCGGTAAGCTTCCAGCTCATCAATAATGCCGGTGGCCGCTACATCCTCGATTCATCCAACCCGAGCCGCCTGTTGGTCAACAACGGTGGAGCGAACCTCAACTTTGAGTCTGCCACGCGCGACGCGGACAATACGATAACGGTCCGCGTTACGGACAGCACCGGGCTTTGGAAGGACGTGAACATCGTCGTACCGGTCACGAACGTGGCTGAAGCGCCAGGCGCGCCGGGCGGTGGCTCGACCGCATGGTCGTTCTTCGACGAGAGCGGCATGGGATCGAATCCCGCTGCGACAGGAAAGACCATCGCTGCATTCAGTCTCAGCGACCCCGATGGCCCCACACCTGCGCTGCGTTTTGCTGCTGGTGGCAATCCCAACGGCTGGTTCACGATCGTCGGCAATCAGGTCCAATTCAACAACGGCGCTTATGACTTCGAGTGGTTCCGCGCCAATGGCTATGGAGTCAACGATTGGAATGGCGACGGCCGGCTCGAAGCCCATATCGCCGACGTCCGGATCGAGGCTTGGGACGGCAGCCTTGCGTCGACGACGTCGACCTTGCTGCAGGTGTTCATTTCCGACGTGAACGAAGCGCCAAATGCGCCGGACAACGGCGTCACCAAGTGGTCGTTCCTTGATGAAACCGGCTTGGGGTCGAACCCTGCCAATACCTTTGCCGCAGTTGCTTCCTTTACGCTCAGCGATCCGGACGGTCCGACGCCCGTGCTGCGTTTCTCCGATGGCAGCACCAGCCAGGGATGGTTTTATATCGATGGCAACACGGTGAGGATCAATCCTGGCGTAAATCTCGATTTCGAGTGGCTCCGGGCCAATGGCTACGGGATCAACGACTGGAACGGGGATGGACGGCAGGATGCACACATTGCAAACGTCTGGGTAAAGGCGTTCGATGGCAACGCCTGGTCGAGTGACGAACTGCTGCAGGTCTTCATTTCCGACGTCAACGAAGCGCCCAACGCTCCCGATAACGGGGTCACCAAGTGGTCGTTCCTCGACGAGACCGGCCTTGGCTCCAACCCCGCCAATGCCTACAGCGTCGTTGCCTCGTTTGCGATGAGCGATCCGGACGGGACGGCGCCCGTGCTGCGTTTCTCGGACGGCAGCACCAGCCAAGGCTGGTTCTATATCGACGGCAACACGGTGCGCATAAACCCCAATCTCAATTTTGATTTCGAGTGGTTCCGCGCGAACGGCTCAAACATCTACGACTGGAACGGCGACGGGCGCCTCGATGCCCATGTGGCTGACGTCTGGGTCAAGGCTTTCGACGGCAACGCCTGGTCAGCCGATGAGAAATTGCAAGTGTTCATCTCTGACATCAACGAACCACACAACCTGAGCAACGCGACGTTCAACGTTAACGAATCGGATGCTGCACTGGGACCCGCCGTACCACTTGCCAATACGAGCGGTACGCCGATCAGCCTTCGCAACAGTATCTTGTCTGACCCTGAAGGGCGGAACATGCGCTGGCAGTTTACCAACGGCACTGCCGATTGGGGGCCGTGGCATATCGACCCCGATGGAACTCTTAAGATGTATCAGGGTGTCGATTTTGACAAGATCGCGGCCGTGAATGCGACGTATAACGTGACGATCAGAGGCGTCGAGACCATACCAGTCAGTTATGTCGCCAGTTTCGACGCATCAAAGGCCGTCTATAATCTGGGCGTTCAGGCAATCGACGATACGACCGGCTTGGTTCGTAGCGCGACGATCACGCTTGCCGTGCAGAATGTCGATGAAGCGCCGATTGTTACCCAGACTGTCGTGGGCGCGAAAACGGCAAGAGTGGGCGATGCCTACCAGATCTATGCCGGTCAATCGGGCGTTGTGATGTCTGCTGCAGGCCGTGATCCCGAGTCAGTCGGTGTGTTGCCGGCAACCGTGACTTATTCCCTTTCCGCAGTCTCCTATCGGCAGATTACCCAATATACCGCATCCTTCGGAAACAATATTCTTGCTTCTGGAGAGACGCCTGTCGCAAATAGGCCGAATATATCTATAGATTCTTCAGGACAAATTTCGATATCATCGGCATGGACGCCTATGTCATCTAATTATTCGCAATTCGGAACCTATGTAGCTAATTATGGATCCTTTGAATATACATTTGCGGCTTACGCAACGGATGCTGGTGGACGAACGACATCGACGACCATAACTTTTCGATTTATGCCATCAGGTGCAGTGAAGCCTCCGCTGATATTTGACCTTGATGGCGATGGCCTTGAATTGACTAGCTTGCTGGCTTCAAGCACCATGTTCGACATGGACGGTGATGGTCTGCGGGACAAGACGGGTTGGGTGGGGCCTGACGATGGGCTTCTGGCCATTGATCGCGATGGCAACGGCACCATCGACAACATTGGCGAAATTTCCTTTGCGGCCGATCTTGATGGCGCATTGTCCGACCTTGAAGGGCTGCGTGCCTATGATACCAACGGCGACGGGTTCTTCGACAGCGACGACGCCCAGTTTGCCGACTTCCGCATATGGCAGGATGCCAACAGCGACGGCGTAAGCCAGGACGACGAACTCAAAACGCTTGCCGAGCGTGGCATCGAGGCGATCAACCTGACGTTGACGCTCAATGACGTTGAGCACAATGAAAGCGACAATTTCCTTTACGGCACCACCGAATATCTGCGTTCAGACGGATCGAGCGCAGCCGTAGGCGACGTGTTTCTTGCTCACGAGGTCACCGTACCGGCACCGGACGCACCGGCGGAAGACACGGAACTTGCAGCGCCAATCGTGTTCGATTTGGACGACGACGACCAAGGCCTGGTATCGCTGGCAGACAGTGTCACCCGCTTCGACATGAACGGCGATGGCATTGCCGACAAGACAGGCTGGATCGAGCAGGGCGACGCCTTGCTCGCGCTTGATCGCAACGGCAACGGCACAATCGACGATATCAGCGAGATTTCCTATGTCAGTGACAAGCTCGGGGCAAAGACCGATCTCGAAGGCCTGGCCGCTTTTGATAGCAATGGCGATGGCCTGCTTGACGGGCAGGACGCGCGCTTTGTCGAATTCAAGCTCTGGGCAGACAACAATTCGAACGGCAAGACCGACGCCGGCGAACTGCTTAGCCTTGCCGAGGCTGGCGTTACAGCAATCAATCTGACCGGCACCGCAACGGATGAAGTCGAAACGCCGGGCTCGAACATCGTGTACAACATGGGGAGTTATACGCTCTCCAGCGGCCAGACCGGAACGTTCATGGATGCGGGCTTCGCCTTCAAGCCGCTTCGCGAAGTGGAGTACCAGCACAGCACCCGAGGCGGGAAAAGCAGGCACTATCGGTTTTCCTCATCCAATGGGACGCTTCAGCTCAATCCCCGCAAGGCCCAGGGCGCAATCGATCCACGTGCAGGCCAGGTTGCGGCAGCGTCGATTGTCAAGTTCGACACCGGGTCGATCGGGATGCTGCAGACGATCTTCATCGACCTTGACGGCGATGGGCTGGAAGGCCGCCGTAAAAACAAAACCAATGCCCTGTTCGATATGGACGGGGACAGCGTGACCGATGACACGGGCTGGGTTGCGGACAAGGACGGGATACTGGTGATCGACCGCAATAACGATGGTTTGATCACAACCGCAGCCGAGTTGTCGCTCCTCAAGGAAAAGGATGAGGCCAAGAGTTCCTGGGAAGCCTTGATGTCGCTAGACAGCAGCAAGGATGGCAAACTGGATAAGAACGATGCCCGTTTTGCCGATCTCAAAGTGTGGGTCGACCGCGATCACGACGGGGTTACTGACGAGGGCGAACTCAGCGGCTTGTCCGGTCTGGGAATCAAGGAGATCGGTCTGTCCACCAATGCCGTGAACGATCAGGTGAAGCCGGGAGACAACATTGCGCTCTCGACTGCGACATTTACCTGGGATAACGGGATTACCGGAACGATCGGCACGGTCGCCCTGGCATTCGACCCGAGCTCTGCATCTGCCCCTGAAACGCTGTCGACCGGAGCTTTGGCTTCCCAAACAGCGGCATCGCAGTTGCGCGAGGCGATGAGCAGTTTCGGAGCGGGTGCGGACGGCAGCACACTTTCCTCGGTTGCGGCAAGTCAGTGGAGTGAATCCAATCTGCTTGCAGCGTCCACTGCCTGAGATCGACCAGTACTTCAGCACGTGGCAGGCAGCCGAAACTGCCATGTGTTTTGTCTCTGGTTGCAGATAGGCCGCGTTGCTACCATCGGCTGCAGTCACGATCCCGATCAACGACGATAGAAAGATTCGAAAAAATCCATGAATAGGAAGGTTGACGAAAAGAGGGCGGTCCCGACCGGCAAGAACGGTAAGGTGAACGGCAAGACGTCCTCTGCCGCAGCAGGAGACGCCAACGCAGCACCGACGGTCAGCCATTTTCTTGGTGAAATGACCTGGCTTTTGAGCCATTCTCCGTTGCACAAGGTCCTCGCCATCGGCGATCTGGAATGGCTGATCATGCCGGCCCTTATCCATCAGCAATTCTATTTGTTCCGCGACGGGCAGCAACCTGTCGGCCTTGCCATGTGGGCGAAATGCAACGAGGCGGCTGCCCGCAAACTCGACGCTGGGATGCTCGATCCGCAAAACCGCCTGACCCTCGAAGAATGGACCAGCGGCGACCGCATCTGGCTGGTCGATCTGATTGCGCCGTTCGCCAACGCGGAAAACAGGCAGCGCGAAATCATGATAGCCGATCTGGTCTCCGGACCGCTGAGAGGCAAGGCGTTCCACTTTCACCAAACCGATCCTCAGACCGGGAAGCGCACGGTGCAAACCGTCGCAGCCGATGCAGGCGATAAATTGAGGCAAGCGATCGAAGCAGCAGTAGCCGATCGGGGCTAAAGCTGGCTGCCGTCTATAAATCGTGTTGTGCCTACATAGGTCAAGGGCTTCGTCTGCCCATCCCGAGACGTCGAATGGCAGTGTTGCGTCGCACTTGCGCTGCGGCCCGGGCGTGGGCATCGGCCAGTCCCATGATCAGCATGGAGCGCAGCTTGCGGACTTGGCCGGGCAGGTCCGGTGCTAAGGCAAGTTCGTCGCGGCCGATGGGGCCCGTGCGGCTGATGATGCCTGGCATGGCACTGGCGTGCGCTGTGCAGGCTCCAACCAGCGCTCATCCAGACGGGCCGCGAAACCGCTTTACATCGCGGGCGGTACCAAGCCCGTTGCAGGATCGTTTGCTCCCCAAGCTTCTTGCGCCCAGCCTCTCGGTCATGAAAGACAAGCAGATGCGCCGCCACCGCCCCATCCGTCTTCAACACCGCAAGCGCCGCCGGCAGCCGCCCCGAAGACGTTCGGGCTTTCCTTGGGGCACTGCCCGACTGGTGGCATTGGGACTGGCCTTCACCGGCTTTGCGGGCGCTTCTGGCTGGCATTGGCTGACGGCCGGAAAGGGAAGCGCAGGTCAGTTCGCCTGTTCCTCGGTCCGGGTCATTGATGGCGATACGTTCGATTGTGACGGGAGCAGGATCAGGTTGCAGGGGATCGATGCTCCGGAGCTCGCGGGACATTGTCGCCCTGGCCGCCGGTGTGCGCCCGGTGACGGAATAGCCAGCACCGAGAGCCTGAAGCGGCTGGTCGACTGGAATGCCGTACGGTGCCAGCCGGTCGACACCGATGCCTATGGCCGGACCGTTGCGCGCTGCACCGCCGGCGGAAAAGACCTGTCATGCGCTCAACTCGACGCAAGACAGGCAATCCGACGTTACGGGATAATCGCCTGCTAGCCTGCTTTGGCGGATGTACTTGGCGCTCCGCCCAGCGCGCATCAAAGGAGAGGGCATTGTATCGGCCGGGAGCGCCAGTTCGCTAGCGAGATCGCAATATCCACGGAGCCCGAATTTTATCTGCATAACACCGGCGACCTCATGGAGGGGCGTGTGTGCCGGCAAAACCCCAGCTTCGCTCGCCTTCACATAATATGGAAAAGGTAGCGGTCATCTGACGCTCGGCATGGTCGGAGATCGGTCAGCCACGGCAGCGGATTGACGTCTTGAACGCGGGCAGTACCGAACAAGCCCGACATCGCCGAACGGCAGTGCTATTTCAATCTCGTGTTGCGGCCCAAGCCTCGGCATCGACCAGTTCCATGATCCGCACGAAGCGCAGGTCGCGGACCGGGCCGGGCTGATTTAACGCCGACGAAAGCGCGTCGCGATCGAGCAGGCCCAGGGAGGCCAGGCGGCCGCCGAGCAGCATGTCGCGGATGGCCTGTCGGTGCCGGTCGAAGAGCGTCGCGACGAAGCCGGTCGGGGTGCCTTTCGACCGGCGTGCGACGATCGCATCAGGCAAATCGGCCGCAAAGGCGCGGCGTGCGATCGCCCGGTCCTGGCCCGGTGCGAGCCAGTGCCAGCTCGGGACTTGCAGGCAGGCCTCGACCACCGGTTGCGAGACCAGCGGCGAGATCGCGCGGTGCGGGGCCTGCGCGTTCACCGCTTCCACCAGGTTCTCGGCGGGGACCAGCAGGGCAACGTGGCTGGCCCGGCCGGGCAGCATCCCGGGCGGTGGCGTGAACCAGGGATGAGGGGGCGCGTCCTCGACGATCGGTCGTGCCGCGGCGGACAGAAAGGCGACCGCTGGGAGCTGGCGCGGCGCGGGCGCGCGCAGCCAGGCGCGGTGCAGGGCCCGCCAGGCCAAGGCCCAGGTTCCCGCCTGTGCCAGGTCGCCCAGCGTCCGCGATGCCTCCCGGAACCGCCGGTCGAAACCGCCCGTGACCAGACAATCGGCGAGGATCGCGACAGTGCGCGCGGCAAAGAAGACATTGTCGCCACCGCCGCCGTCGAAAATCGCCGAGGCGCGGGCTTGCGCAGCGGTTTCGGCGGCGATCGCATCCTGGGCCTGGGTAAAGCCGCGATGTGCGGGATAGGGCATATGCGCCGCGCCCGAGCGGCGGATATCGACACGCGCCGCGTCGAACGTCCGGCAGAGCAGGCCGATACCGGTCGCGCGGGCCGCCAAAGCCGCGTAGTGCCGTTCATCGCTCGCCGCGTCGTCGCCAACGAGGTTGAGGCCGATCACTTCGGTATCCGTGGCCTGCAGGCTTGCTGCGACGATCGCCGAATCCAGTCCTCCCGACAGCAGCAGGATCGCGCGCTCATGCTCTGTGGCGCGGGCGCGCACGGCAAGCGCGATCGCACTGCGCACCACGCGCGCCGCTTCCCCGGGGTCATCGATCCCCCTGTCCCGGGCGACGAGAGGCCAAGGCGACCACAGGGTGTGGCGCTCTATCCCTTCCGCCGCGACGAGCAGGCGATCGCCGCCGCGCAGTTCGGCAAGGCCGGCAAGGCAGGTCTCGCTGCGCCGCCATTCGGGATAGGCGATATGGCGGGCGAGCGCTGCCGGGTCGATCGCGAAACGGCAGCCGAGATCGGCAAGCAGCGCCAGATCGGAAGCGACCAGGAGGACGCCTTCGTGCCGGGCAACATAGCATCCCAGATCGCCGAACGGTGCCCGCACGATCGCCGTGCCCCGCTCGCTGGTCACGAACGCGACATAGCCGCCCCAGTAGCGGTCGATCAGCGTCTGTCCGCGCGAACCGGCGATCGCTGCCCACGCCGCCTCGCTAAGGGCGGTTTCCGGCCGCGTACTGCCGCGATCGAACAGCGGGCCGATGACCGCATGACCGGCGCGGTGCGCGATCCGGTGCCGGTGGTCGCTCCACAGCAGCAGGCGATCGCTATCGACCAGCAGCGGGAGGGGGCCGACCGCCCGGCGCGCGAGGGCAATCCGCTCCGGTGGAAGTGGCGTATCCGTGATCGCCAGCATCGCGACAAAGCGGCGGCCGGTCACAGGACGAGAATCGGCGTGAACGTCCGCACCATGTCGACGCGGTCGTTGACCAGCCTGCCCTGGTGCTGGACCCAGCAATGCGCCGCGAACGGTCCGAGCTGGACGCCAAGGACGATGTCGGGCGAAATCCCCTCGGCGATCATCCGCGACGCCACCGCCAGCGACTGCCCCAGGCAATTGTCGCGCTGGCTGGCAATGCGCGCCGCCGCGGCAAAACCGGCCATGATCCGTTTCACCTGGTCCTGCTCCATCGCCGCGCGAGGCCGCATCCGGGCCTTGCGGGCAGACAGCCACGAGAGCGTCCGCCCCAGCCCATGGCCGGTCAGGCGCAGGCGCACTGTCATAAGGCCGGACAAGGCGCGCGCCGTCGCCGCGACACCCGCGGCGGGAAGGCTGCGGTCGAGAACGCTCGCCTGCGGCACGGCGAGAGCCGGGCAGGGGCGGGGCCTGGCTACGTCGGGCGAGGGGATCAGCAGGCCGCGCGCCACCAGCCCCGCGATGTGGCCGTCGCGCGGCGGTGGCACGCCGCCGTCGACCAGCGCCATGACGCTGCATTCGGCCGCGCGGGACAGGCAGAAGTACCGATCGGCAACAACGTCGAGGAAAACGATCCGGTCGCCGACGCGGCAAAAGGAAATGCCGCCACGAAAGGTGAAGCCCATGATCCCCGCTCCGTGCATCGGCGCGCGACCCTTGGGATCGCGCGCCGACACGGTCCGTCGGTGTCAGTCCTCGACCATGCCGAACGGCTGCTGGCCGTTCTTGGCATCGATGACGAGGCCCGCGCCGCCCTTGGTCTCGACGCTGGCGGTGCCGAGTTCGATCACGTCTTCTTCGCGTTCCATGATGCACTCCTTCGTCCTGCTGCAACATGCAGCCCAGGCAGACTAGGGAGCGTTGCCGGCTATCCGAACTTTATACGGATTCTATATGCATTTTGTCTGGCGGCGCGCCCGGCTCAATCGGCGCGGTAGACCGCGCGCACGATATCGGCGGCGGCCTTGCGGCGGCGGCGATGGTAGCGGCGGGAGAGGCGCTTGAGGCTGTCGCGCGCGCCGTCCATCGCCGTGTCCCGCAGCGCGTCCAGTTCGCCGGCCATGCCTGCGAGCACCTGGGATTCGACGGTTCGCACGGCATGGAGGCGGGCGTTGAGCCGGTCGACGGCAAAGGCATGCTCGCGATTGGCCGAACCGCGGGCGATCGCGAGAAATATGGCGGCGGCATGCTCGGCCAAGGTCGCCCCGGCGGGTAGATTGTCAAAGCCGGATAGCGCAACGGGACGCCGCCAGGCGCGGATCGCCAGTTCGAGCAGTTCCGCCGACCAGTCGTAGAGATCCTCAAGGCCCGGTTCGTCGAGCGGTGGGAGATGGAAACCCCCCGCGGCCCGGGTTTCCACCAGTCCCTCGCCGGTCAGCCGGTGGAGCGCATCGCGCACCGGCGTGACGCTGGCGGCCAGCGGCGCGGCCAGCATGGCCGGGTCGAGCCGGTCGCCGGGCCGGAACGCCCGGCGCATGATCCGCGCGCGCAAGGCCTGGTGGACGCGCTCGGCGGTCGCGCCGGCATTCACGGCGCGTTCCGCTGCTCTTGCACGTAAGTCTCGACCAGGGCCTGCTGGTCCGCACGCAGGGCATCGATCGCCCCGAGCGGCTGGTCCGCGCGTCCGTCGAGCAGCACCGAAGGGCATTGCCCTTCGAAATTGCCGAGATTGGGGCGATGCTGGCGATAGCCGACCAGCGCCGCCAGCTCCGGGGGGAACGTGCGCGCAATCTCGGGCGGATAGGCGAGCCACTGGTTCTCGTAGGGCTTGAGCCAGCCCAGCGCGTAGCCGATCACGATCCCCCGCCGCACGTCGCGCGTGCGGTTCGCCCCGGCGCCGTGCAGGGTCGAGCCCAGGAACAGCAGTGCCGCGCCCGGCTGCATTGTCGCGGCCAGCGGACCATTGCCGGGATCGGCCAGGGCATGGGCGCCATGGCTCCCGGGCCAGACCCGCGTGGCGCCGTTATCGGCGGTGAACGGGGTAAGCGGCCACATCACGTTGACGAGATATTCGATCGCGCCCACCGGGCCACGCCACATGTCCTGGTCGCGGTGCGGCAGTTGCGCCGGCGCGCCGGGATGGACGGCGATCGCCTGGGTGGTGTTGAGCTGGAGGCATTCGCACCAGGGTGCCAGCACGGTCTCGGCAATGCCCAGCACCACGCGGTGCTGGACCAGGGCCGCCGCGCCCGGGGCCCGCTTGAGCAGGCGGCCGAACCGCTTGGTCTCGCGGCCGTAGAAGCCGCCCTCGCCGAACGGCGTCGCCGCGAAATCGTCCGCCAGTTGCGCATCGAGTGCTTCGATCTGTGCCCGGGGCAAGGCCTCGGGCAGGATGCACCAGCCCTGGTCGAGCAGAGTGCGCGCGCCGCGCGCGACCGCGCCGGCAATGTCGAGATCGTCGGTCATGGCCAGTCCCTGCTGCTTCAGGCCGCGATGGGCCGGCCGATCCCGCTGTCCGCGGCCGCGCGGATGCCGGCGGCGGCAAGCAGGGCGGGGGTGTCGGGGGTGATGTCGATGCGCAGCGCGGCAAGCGTCGCGCCGCTGGCGACCTGCGGCAGCCCAAGCGGCTGGCAGCGCCAGCCAAACGCCAGGATCTGCTGGTACCAGCCCATTTCGGCGATCGCGCTATAGGCGACGATGCCATGGGCCAGGGCATGATCGACCAGTGCGGTCACCAGCGTGTCGCGCGCCGCGCGGCGCGCGGCGGCGCGCAGCCGGCGATCGAGGCAGAAGCGGGTGATCTCGAAGATATCCGCCGCGCGCGGCGGCGGCGCGGCGCACAGTCCCGGATAGAGGCTGTCGAGAATGTGCGGGCGCATGGTCGGCAGCAGGCGCGCCGAACCCAGGTGCGATCCATCGGCTTCGGCAAGGATCAGATAGGTCGCGTGGAGATCGTCGAACTGGTCGACCTCGTAGCGCCCGTCGCGGACCGGAACGTCCCATTTGAGCAGGTCGACGAAAACCGACTTGCGCGCCGCGAACATCGCGCGCAGCGCGGCATCGGACGCGGACGGCGGGGCGGATTGCACGATATGCAGCATGGCTCTTGCTCCCTTGGCCGTGGTCGGCCCAGGGTCGGCGAGATGCCGGTTGCCGCGCTATCCCCGAAAAGGGTCATAGCGGCGGCGGAAGAGATCGGCGAAGGTGATCGTTCCGTCGAACAGCGTCCGGGTCACCAGCAATGTCCGCTTGTTCACGCCGTAGCGCTCGCAGGCCTGCTTGATATGCCGGGCGACCGTCTCTTCGCTGATCCCCAGGATACGGCCGATCTCCCAGTCGCCCTTGCCGCGGGCGACCCACAGGACGCAATCGCGCTGGCGGTCGGTCAGGGCGATGGCACGCCCGGGCGGACGCCGCCCGCGGCCTGTCCACAGCCGGCGCGCCGCTTCGAACGCGAAATTGCCGGCCAGTTGCGCCAGCGGCAGCATGGCGCCCGGCAGCGGCTGCCCCGCCGCGCAGGCGAACGAGCACGAGCCGCAGGCTTCGCCCGGCACATGGGCCGGAACGGTAAAGCCGTTGCCGATGCCCTGGGCGCGGCCGAGCGCCAGAATCCGCAGATCGCCAGGGGTGAGGGCGATCATCGATGCCATCTGCGACCAGGAAAAGCCGATGCTGGTGACGTGGCTGGCACGGTGCACCGGATCGCTGACCCCCAGCGCATGGGCGTCGTAGTAGTCCGCCCAGCGCTGCGGGTAGTTGTGCAGCCGGATCGCTTCGTCTCCCGCCGCGGCCAGATCGCCATGATGGCTGAGCGCGAAATACTGGAAGCCAAGCTCCACGCTGATCGCGGCCATGGCCGCCGCCAGGGCGTCGGCGCTCTCGACCGTTTCGACGAGCCGCGCAAGCTGCTCGGCCATGCCCGAAAGCGGCATCTGGTCCTGTCGCGACCGTCGGCGGGGTCTCGTGGCGCCCGGAACCCGGCAATCGCCCTTTCTTCCTCCTGCGGGCCAGGCGGCGGGGCCTCAAGCCACCGCCTGGCAAGGTCTGTCATCGCACTGCCATATCATCTCGCGGTGGCGCGCAGAAGCGCGCTTGTCCGCGCTCGGCGCAGGGTCGCGGCGGTGACGAGCCTGGGCCGATGACCGCGTTCCGGGCGTGGCGCGACGGCACGGCCTATGCCCGCCTGCGCGGTGTCGATCGCGCCGGGCTGATGTGGGAATGGCTCCGGCGCGACGCGCACTACATTGCCTGGCACGCGAGGGCGAGCCGGGTGACCCGCGGCCCCGCCGATTCGCGCGCGTGGGGGCTGCACTTTCGCTGAAGATCCGGCCCGGTCGGCACCCGAGGCGCGGCTGCTTTGGCATGCCGATCTCGATCCCGCCACGCTCAGCGCCGCGGCGATCCCGAGCGATCCCGCCGACCCGGAATGCTTCGACCTGCAGCGGGTCGCGCCCTGGCTGACCGTGGTCACCGATCCGGACGGACGTGACCATGCCGTCCTTTCCGATGGATGCCACCATATCCGGCTCGACGTCGCGCAGGGACGCCTGGCCGGCGCGACGATGGTCCATTTCCATTATCGCCTCCATGGCCTGGGCAAGGCCGAAGCGGCGATCCTGCCGCTGCGCCGCCTGCTCCATCTCTATCGCCATGGCCGGTTCGGGCGCTCGCTGTTCCCGCGCGATCCCTGGATCGAACGCGGCATCGCGTTGCTGCGCGTCCACGATGCGCTCGACGATGGCGCGAGCCAGCGCGACATCGCGCGCGCCCTGTTCGGCGCGCAACGCGTGGCGGAAGACTGGAACGACCGCTCGGATTCGCTGCGTTCGCGCATCCGCCGGCTGGTGCGCGAGGCGCGGGCCCTGGCGCAAGGCGGCTATCGCGAGCTGCTGCGGCGCGATGCAAAGAATCCCATGGCCGATCGGAACGTTACCGCTCGCTAGCGTCCGTAGCCGGCCTTGCCAGCAGATGCCGGCGTCCCGGATCGCCGCGCGGTAGCCCCGCACCGGAAATGGCGACCTGGAGCGCGGGATCATGGTTACGGCCGGCTTGCGCCGGCCGCGTGGCGCAGGACGTCTGCAGCGCGCCGATCCATCGTCGGTGGTCCGCGCGCCAGGACACGGTGCCGCATGAGTGGAGCCTGAAGGGTCGACCGTCCTACCCGGCCTGTGCGCCCCGCGCCGGTGGCGCGGCCGCGCTCTACGGCGACAAGCCCTGGCTTCTCGCCGCCGCGCCCCGGCATCCGGGTCTCGGCCTGGCGGTAACGATCGCTGGCGCGCGCGGACGGGCCAGCCCGCCCGCGATGCGGTCGCCGCGCGGCGCGCGGCGGCGCTGCAGGTGGCCTCTCCCGGTCAAGCGCGGGTGGGCGGCGCGCCCTGCTAGGCCCGTCCGCGTCCCCGGCAAGCCGGCCCTCGGCTGCGCTCGGGACCGGCTCCTCCACCTCCGTTGCGGCCCTGCGCCACCCCGCCGCGCTGGCGCGACGGGGACCCCGGCTGGGGTGCCGACGCCGCTCCAGCCGGGCCTTTCCGGTCGCGTCTGCCGCCCACCCCCGCTTTTCGGGGAGGCCATGGTGGTTTTTCGGGCGGGTTGCGGAGGTAAGCGATGCGTGTTTCGACAGGCCATGGCCCGGCCGGCAAGCGTGGCAAGGCCCGCGCCGGCCGCGGGCACAGCCCGGCCAGGGCCCCGCTGGCAGGCGAGAAGAGCGAGGAGAGCGAAAACAGCGGGGCGGCCCGCGCGAATCTCTATGAAGCGGTGACGGCGCGGATCATCGGCGAGCTCGAAGCCGGCCGCTTCCCCTGGGTCCAGCCATGGGGCCGGCCCGACAGCCAGGGCCTGGCGCCGGCGCCCGGCCTGCCGCGCAACGCGCTGACCGGCCGGCGCTATTCGGGCGTCAATGTCCTGATCCTGTGGGGCGCGGTGATCGCGCATGGCTTTCCCTCGCAGGGATGGCTGACTTTCAAACAGGCGCTGGAGGCGGGTGGCTGCGTCCGCAAGGGCGAGCGCGGCACCACGGTCGTCTATGCCGATCGCTTCACCCCCGAAGCCGAGAAGGCCCGCGCCCACGACGCGGGCGGCGAGGCGCGCGCCATCCCGTTTCTCAAGCGCTTTACCGTGTTCAACGTCGCGCAGTGCGAAGGGCTGCGCGCCGGGCTCTCGCCCGAACCCGCGCCCTTGCCCGAACGCGAGATCGTGCCCGTCGCCGAACAGGTCATCGCCGCATCCGGCATCGATTTCCGCATCGGGGGTAACCGCGCCTTCTATGTGCCCGCGCAGGATTATGTGCAGGTGCCGCCGCAACCGGCCTTCTTCGAGCAGATCAATTACTACCGGACTTGCCTGCACGAGTTGACCCACGCCACCGGCCACGCCGCGCGGCTGGGGCGCAAGCTCACCAATACGTTCGGCTCGAAGGACTATGCCCGCGAGGAGTTGATTGCCGAGATGGGTTCGGCCTTTCTCTGCGCCGCGCTGGGCATCGTCCCGACCGTGCGCCATGCCGATTACCTTGGCAGTTGGCTCGACGTGCTGCGCGCCGACAACCGCGCGATCTTCCGCGCCGCCAGCGCCGCGAGCAAGGCCGCCGACTGGCTGCTGGCTAAGCACGCCGCCGCGCAGGCCGAGGCCATCCAGGGTGACGCTTTCGGCGATGAACCGCTCCATGAAGGCACGCCCGCTGATCAAGCTGGCGAGCGGAGGGCGGCATGATCCTGCTCACCCCCGCGCTCCGGGCCGCGCTGCGTGCGAACGCCGTCCGCGCGGCCGAACCCGATCACGATCCCGCGCCGGTCGTCAAATTGTTTTCGCCCCTCGGCGCGGCGACATGGCTGGCGATCGCGCTGGGCCATGATGGCGACACCCTGTTCGGGCTGGCCGACCTCGGCTTGGGCTGTCCCGAACTTGGTTGTTTCAGCCTGTCCGAACTGGCGAACATCCGCCTGTCGTTCGGCCTCGGCATCGAGCGCGACATCGGCTTTGCGACCAGCACCAGCCTGTCGGTCTGGGCCGACACCGCGCGCCGCACCGGTTCGATCCGCGAGGCCCAGGCGATCATCCGCCGCGGCGAAGCCGCGCCGGTCCCCAAGCTTCCGGCCGATCCCGACGCGGGGAGCGGCGGATGACGCGCGGCGCGGTACGCCGCTTTTCGCAAAGCCGGTCCGCCCGCCTGAAAGCGCGACGGACCGGTGCGGGAGCCAAGTGACTCCCCAACCCCCACCAGGAGCAGACCTATGAAACTCGCATTCATCCCCCTCGACAAGCTGGTCGTGAGCAAGGCCAACATGCGCCACGGCAGGAAAGCCCCGGACGTCTCCGACCTCCTCCCGACCGTGCGCCGCCGCGGCGTCATCCAGCCGGTCATCGTCCGTCCCGATGGCGCGGCCCCCGACGTCGATGAGGGCGGCTATGAAATCGTCGCCGGCCGCCGCCGCTTCCATGCCGCGCAGATCGTTGCCGCGGAACGGCGCGCGGTGGGCGACATCGCACCCGAACACCAGGATTCCATGCTCCCCTGCGCGATCCTCGACGACGGCGACGACGCCGCCGCCATCGAGGCGTCGATGATCGAGAACATGGCGCGGCTCGACCCCGACGAGGTGACGCAATGGGAAAATTTCACCCGCCTCGTCCGCGAGGGCCGCAAGGTGGAGGACATCGCCGCGACTTTCGGACTGCCCGACCTCACCGTCAAACGGGTGCTGGCGCTCGGTAACCTGCTCCCCGCCATCCGCGACCTCTATCGCAAGGAACGGATCGACGCGGCGACCGTGCGCCATCTGACGATGGCGTCCAAGAGCCAGCAAAAGGCATGGCTGGCGCTCGCCGACGACGAGAATGCCTATCTGCCGACCGGCCACCAGTTGAAATCATGGCTGTTCGGCGGGCCGTCGATCCCGGTGAAACATGCGCTGTTCGACGTGGAGGCGAGCGGGCTGGCGACCGTGGCCGACCTGTTCGGCGAGGACCGTTATGTCGCCGATGCCGATGCCTTCTGGACGGCGCAGAATGCCGAAATCGAGGCGCGCCGCGCGGCCTATGTCGAACAGGGCTGGGCCGACGCGATCGTCGTGCCGCCGTCCGATCATTTCTCGACATGGGAATATGAGAAGGCGGGCAAGCGCAAGGGCGGGCGCGTCTATATCGACGTGCGCGCCACCGGCGAGGTTATCGTTCACGAAGGCTATGTCTCCGGCAAGGAGGCCCGCCGGATCGCCAAGGCCGAGGGATCGGAGAACGGCACCGGGACCGGCCAGAAAGCGGCGCGGCCCGAGGTGACATCGACGATGCAGACCTATGTCGACCTGCATCGCCATGCCGCCGTCCGCGCCGCGCTGACCGGCCATCCGGCCATCGCGCTGCGCCTGATGGTCGCCCATGCCATCGGCGGCTCGCACCTCTGGCGCGTCACGCCCGAGCCGCAATCGACGCGCAACGAGGAAGTCCGCGACAGCCTCGACAACAGCAAGGCCGAGGCGGAGTTCGACACGCGTCGCCGCGCGGTCCTGGCGGTTCTCGGCTTCTCGCCCGAGGCACCGACCGTGACCGGCGGCGCTGTCGATAATGCGGGCGACGACCTTGGCGTCGTCGGCATCTTCGAGCGGCTGCTCGACCTTCCCGATGCCGTGGTGTTGGAGGTCGTCGCTATCGTCATGGGCGAAACCTTGGCGTCGGGCAGTGCCGCCGTCGAGGCGGTGGGTCTGGCGATCGGCGTCGATATGGCCCGCTACTGGCAGGCCGACGACGCCTTTTTCGCGGCGCTCCGCGACCGCGACGTGCTGACCCGCATCGTCGCGGATGTGGCGGGCGAAACCGTCGCCAGCGCCAACGCGGGCGAGAAGACCGCGACCTTGAAGCGCATCGTTCGCGATCATCTCGACGGCACCAACGGGCGCGCGCTGTGCGAGGACTGGGTGCCGCGCTGGATGGCGTTTCCGCCCGCCGCCTATACGGCGCGCGGCGGGGTCGGCACGGTCGCGGCCCATGCCAAGGCGCAGGCAGCGCGTCAGAGCGAGCGGCGCTGCCCCAGCGCGGACGTGCCCGATCAGACCGCGCCGGGCGCGGTGATCGCCCAGCCCGATCCCGATGACGCGGCCGATCGTCGCGCCGCCTGATCCCTTGCGGGCGGCGGCAGGACCGCCGCCCGCATTCCTTGCATCCGCGAAAATGCCGCCGCGCGCCCTCGCCCTGGTGGGCTCGGGCGCGCGGGAAGGGAGATGACCATGGCCGGACTGCGTATCCGCGCGCATCCCTGCCAGCGGCACGCTGCCACGATCCCTGCCGCGCGTTCGCTGCTCTTGTGCCGGCAGAAGCACGGGTCTCCGCATGGACGGCCAAATCTTTCCGCTTGCGATAGTCCGCGAGCGTGTGCCGCGCGCGCATCGCGCAGGACAAGGCCCCTGGGTCGGTTCGCGCGCGTCGAAAGCCGGCGCGCCCCGCATGGCCTGCCCTTCGCGCGCCCTGATCGGGCGCCCCTTCCGGCCACTGGGCGCCGCGCGTGCCGGTTCATCAGTGCGGCCGGGGCGTGGCCGGGGCATGGCCACGCCTGGTCCTCGTCGGCGTGCGCTCAGGGGCCCGTCGGGCTTGCGCTGCCAGCGCGGCACCCGCGCGACCCCGCAACCCGTTCGGACCCGGCGTCGCGACCGGCCGGCGCCACCCGCGCACCCCCTTGCGATGCGCGCGGCACCCAACCCGCGGGATGGCGACAGCGCGGTTGGGCGACAGTCCGGCCGCCGCGTCGGATCTGGGTGCGCCGTCGCGGCCCGGCCGGACGCGATCACGGCGCCGCGTCCGGCTCGTCCCGCCCGGGTTCCGGCGGCTTCGGTCCCGGCCATGCGGGCGCCAGGCCGCTCTCCAGCCGGACGGTTTTGCACTCGTTGGCGTCGCCGACACGCCCTTGATCCGGCGGTGCGGCTGCGACCGGCAGGCGTGCGGCGCCGCGCGCCGGCAGGCGGATGGCGATCATCGCCATCGGGCTCGCCCTTCCGCCTTGCGCAGCGGACCGGGAACCCGATCCGTCGTCATCGGCCGGACCGGCGGCAATGCCGGCAGCGCCGCCGTGCCTGCATGTCGGGCGCGATCGGCTGGCGCGGTGATGCGTCCGTACTGTCCGGGAACACTCCATGGCATGGGCCAGACTGGCATTGTCATCGTTCTCAAGGCCGTGCCCCGCACCGTTTCCGGCTCCGCGGGCGCATGACCTGGGACGGCCGCGACCCTTGCGAAACCATCGCCGTGCGGCTTATTTCCCCGCCCGCGCTCACCCCCCGCGGCAGGCCGCGCGGGGACCCCGAGCTTGCGGGCTCCTCGCGGTCGCTGCGCTTGCAAATAAGCCTTGGGCTCCGGTCCTCCGCTGCCGCTCCGGCCTGCCGGTTCGTAGGCCCGCTATGACCGTCCCCTTGGTCCGCCCATCGCCCGGAAACGGTTCGGGGCGACTTTTGAAGGAGACGAACAATGCCAGCCATCGGTCATGTCACCCGCAACGGAGAAGGCTTCAAGGGCCAGCTCAAGACGCTCTCGATCCGCACCGACATCGAGATCATTCCCAACACCCGCAAGTCCGGCGACAGCCAGCCCGACTATCGCGTGTCCGCGGCCGGCGTCGAGGTCGGGGCCGGCTGGGTCCGGCGCGGCGAAATGTCCGGCCGCGACTATGTATCGCTGTCACTCGCCGCCCCCGAATTCGGCCCGCGCCGCCTCTACGCCAATCTCGGCCGCGCCGCCGGGCAGGACGACGACGATGCTTTCGTGATCATCTGGAACCCCGCCGATTGAGCAAGCCGCCCCGCGTCCGCCAAGGGCGCGGGGCACCGCCATCGGCGCGAAACGCCGGTGCCGATGGGAGGGGCGCAATTGCAGGGGTCGATCTGCGACCCTGCCGAAGACGGCCGGAACGATCCAATCCGCGCTCATCAGCCGGCGCACCCCGCACCGGCGCCGCTGGACTGGATTCATGGACGACACCGCGATCACGATCGGGACCCGGGCGCAGGCCGCGCGCGAAGCCTGCCCGTTCCTCACCGCCAAGCAGGCGGCCTTTCATCTCGGCCTTGCCTACTCGACGCTCAAGCGCCTGCGCCAGACGGGACGCGGGCCGAAATGCCGCCGGCATGGCCGCACCTGGCGCTATCATATCGACGATATCGAGGCGTGGTCCGCGGCCCGCGCGCAGGGCGGCGACCATGGCTGAGCCGCCGCCCCGGGACCGCCCGCTGCCGCTGTTCGCCTGGTTCGAGGTCCGGCGCGCGGAACGCCTGCGCCTTCGCGCACGCCGCTTGCGGCGGCTTCGCCGCGCCGCTTGGCTCGGCGGCGGCATCGTCTGCCTCGGTCTCACCATCGCGCTGCCACCGCGGCCCCGGCTGGTCTGGAACGCGAGCGCGAGCGCGCCGATCGGCCTCTATGCCGTATCGCCCGGCGCGCCGCTCCGGCGCGGCGACATGGTCGTCGCCTGGCCCCCGGGCGCCGCCCGGCAATTGGCCGCGCGCCGCCGCTATCTGCCCGACAATGTGCCGCTGGTAAAGCGCGTCGCCGGCCTCGGCGGCGACACGATCTGCGCGATCGGTCGCAGCGTGACCGTGGACGGCAAGCCGGTCGCGGTGCGCCGCGCGGCCGATGCGCTAGGCCGTCCACTGCCGGCATGGCAGGGCTGCGTCCGGCTGGCCCCAGGCATGGTCTTCCTGCTCATGACCAGCACCCCGGACTCGTTCGACGGACGCTATTTCGGGCCGACACGGGCGCAAGATATCATCGGCAGGGCGACCCCGCTGTGGCTGCGCTGAGGACGCTCGCGATCGCCGTCGCGTTGCTGGTCGCGCGCCCCGCCGCCGCCGATCCCGTCGATCGCTGGCGGGCCGAGATCGCTGCAGCGTCGGCGCGGTTCGGCCTGCCGGTGGCCTGGATCGAACGGGTGATACGCGCCGAAAGCGGTGGTCATACCATGCTTGGCGGGCGGCCGATCGTGAGCCGGGTGGGCGCGATGGGGCTGATGCAGCTGATGCCGGCAACCTGGAAGGCGATGCGCGCGGCGCACGACCTGGGCAGCGATCCCCATGACCCGCGCGACAATATCCTCGCCGGGACCGCTTACTTGCGCGCGATGTACGACCGCTTCGGCTATCCGGGGCTGTTCGCCGCCTACAACGCCGGCCCCGGGCGCTACGCCGCGCATCTCGCCTCCGGCCGCGCGCTGCCGGCGGAAACGCGCGCCTATCTCGCCACGGTCCTCGGCACGGCGAGGCCGGAGAGGCCAGCGGCGGCTTCCGCGACGCCTGGTTCGCCGCCTGGGCTGTTCGCGGTGCGCAAGCCTCCTGCGCCATCCATTCTGCCATCCGGCGCGCCATCCCTCGACCCGCTCTCCGCGCGTGGGCCGGAAGCCCCACCCGATCCGCTGTTCGCCATTCGCGCGCCCCGCTGAACGCCGCTGGGACGGCGGCGTTGCCGGGCCTTGGTGGCAAGGGCGGCGCGCTACGCGGGGGTGGGGAGGGGCGCGTCTCGGCAAGGCCCAGCATGACGGGTGGCAAAGCGGCTGTGCAAGGCCGGCGGCCCCGCCAATTTTGCCGCGCAAGCGAGGCTGCTGCGCAGCCGCGTCCTTTGGTTTTTTGGCGCGACAAAATCGGTTCCTCCGCCGCCGCTGCGCGGCGCTTCCGGCTACGCCTTCAGCGGCCCTGACAGCCGCTCCGCCACCCGTCCCCGGAGCTCTGTCCTCGATGCGGAGGACGTCAAGCGAAGGAGACGATCATGACCATGTTTCAACCCATTGATGCGGTGTCGGACCGCGTGGTGGCAAGGCTCGTCGCGGGCCTGGACATCGAATTCGGACCGGGTGCGGGCGAGGCGCTGGCCGCACGGTTCCTGGAGGCCGAGGAGAGCGATTTCGTGTGGGATGCGCGGGCTTGCGAGCGCTGGCTCGGGACCTATCATGCGCAGGGCGAAGGGGATGTCGAGCTCGATCAGATCGCGATCATCGGCCGCCTCGATGGCCGCTGGTTCGTCGCGGTGAGCATCGTCGATGGCGATGGAAACCCGCATGGATTGATCGGGCGGCGCGACTTCGCCAGCGGAAGCCAGGCACGCGCAGCATTCGCGGCCACGCACTGATCGCGGCATCGGAACGCCGGGGCGCCGGTGCCGGACGGGCATCGGCGTCCCGGCTTCCGTTGTCCGCTCCTGCCTTGGCGTTGGCGGCAGGGGCGGATTGGCGGACATGGCGGCAAACGGGGAGCGACGGCGGCTGGGCGGGGAAGGGCGGCGTAAGGCAAGATAAAGCTATGGCACTGCGTTTCCATAAGCCCTTGCCTGCACATCGTTTTCTTGCGGTTCTGATGGCACTGCGCGGTGGCGGGCAGTGCCATCGGCCACAAGACCCACGGCCTTCCGCGCCGCCGGGCGGCACCGGTTTCCTTTGCTGCCGGCCCGCGTCATGCTCGCCCCGCCAGGCATTCGGAAGGCAAGGACAATGGCCGACAACGACAGCTTCGAGCCGCGCCTCGGGCGCCAGCGCAGCCAGGGTGGCACGCCGTCCCGGCGCTATCTCGGCCGCGTGCTTGCCGCCGCCCATCTGGCACGGAGCGGAAGTACGAGCGGCGGGTCCGGCAAGGCACGTTTCTCGGGCAGCCGCAGCGGTCGCGGCGCGGGCATCGGACGCCTGCTCGCCAGCCGGAGCGGTCATGCCGGTGCGGGCCGCCGCGTCATCGTCAAGGCAAGCCTGGTCAAGCTCGCCGGCAAGGGCGCGTCGGCCGCTGCGGCGCATTTGCGTTATCTCCAGCGCGACGGGACCACGCGCCAGGGGACACGCGGTGCGCTCTACGGCCGCGACAGCGATGCGGTCGACGGCAAGACGTTCGGCGCGCGCGGGGCGGGCGATCGCCACCAGTTCCGCTTCATCGTTTCGCCCGAGGATGGCGACCAATATGACGACCTGAAACCCCTGACCCGGCGGCTGATGGCGCGCATGGAAGAGGATCTGGGCACGAAACTCGACTGGGTCGCGGTCGACCATTTCAACACCGGCCATCCGCATGTCCATATCGTCGTGCGCGGCAAGGACGAGCGTGGCGGCGACCTGGTCATCGCCCGCGACTATCTGACGACCGGCATTCGCGCGCGCGCCGGCGAACTCGTCGATCTCGATCTCGGGCCGCGCACGGCGCGCGACATCGCGCGGAGCCTGCGCGCCGAAGTCGAGCAGGAGCGGCTGACTTCGCTCGACCGGGCCTTGCTGCGGAGCGCGGACGCGGAACGGATTGTCTCGCGCCGCGCGCCCGATGCGTCCGACCAGGCCCTGCGCGCCGGCCGGCTCGCCAAGCTTGCCCGGCTTGGCCTTGCCGAACCGCTCGGTGCCGGTCGCTTCCGGCTGGCGCCCGGGCTTGCCGAGACGCTTACCCGCATCGGCGAGCGCGACGATATCATCCGCACCATGCAGCGTGCGCTGTCCAGCGCCTCGGTCGCGCGCGCGCCGGCCGAGCAGGCGATCTATGATCCGACCGCTGCGAACGCGCGTCCCCTCGTCGGGCGCGTGCTTGCGCGCGGGCTCGCCGACGAGCATGCCGACCGCCATTACCTCGTCGTCGATGGCACCGACGGGCGCAGCCACTATGTCGCGATCGGCAAGGCCGCCGAAGCCGATGCCATGCCTCGCGGCGCGATCGTGCGGATCGAGCCCGTCCGGCCCGCCATTCGCGAAGTCGATCGTACGATCGCCAGGATCGCTGCCGCCAATGGCGGGCGCTACGATATCGACGCGCACTTGCGCCACGATCCGGCCGCCACCGAGGCCTTTGCCGAGACGCATGTCCGGCGGCTCGAAGCCATGCGCCGGACCGGCGGGCTTGTCGCGCGCGAACCCTCGGGGCGCTGGATCGTGACGCCCGACCATCTCGAACGCGTCGCGGCCTACGAAGCGGCGCGGTTGCGCGACCGCCCCGTGGCGCTCGTCCTGCTGTCGGCGCAGCCGCTCGATCGGCTGGTCGCGGCCGAAGCCGCGACCTGGATTGACCGCGAGCTGGTGTCGGGCGCGCCCGAGCCCCTCCGCGATGCGGGGTTCGGCCACGATCTGCGCGAAGCCCAGGCGCGCCGCCGGCAATGGCTGGTGGCCCAGGGCTTTGCCGAGGAGACGGCAAGCGGCACGCGGTTCTCGAGCGGCATGATCGCCGCGCTCCAGCGGCGTGAACTGCTGCGCGTGGCCGGGCAGCTCTCCGAGGAGCTCGGGCTGCCGTTCCGGGAAGCCGGCGAGGGCGCCCGGATCGAGGGCCTCTACCGCCGGCCCGTCGAGCTCGTCAGCGGGCGCTTCGCTCTCATCGAGCGGAGCAGGGATTTTACGCTCGTGCCGTGGCGTCCGGTGCTGGAGAAGCAGGTGGGCAAATCGGTCTCGGGATTGATCCGCGGGGGCGGTATCAGCTGGTCGATCGGCCGCGGGCGGAGTGGGCCGGGGATTTCGTGAGCGGCAGAGGTGGATTGCTGGGCGCATGGTGGGACGAGAGCGCCACGGACGAGCGCGTCTTGGTCGAAGGTCGGCCCGTCAGAAACGGGGATAGGGCAATCCCATACCACGTAGCCGATCGCTGCTGGACCGCAACCGCCTGGCAACACCGGCGGTTCGGCCGTCGGCTTTGCCCGTCCAATGTCCTCCTAGCGCCTTTGTCAGAAAGCGGACAACCTCGGCGTTGAATCTGCGGTGGAAGGCCGTCCTATCGAAGCCGGGCTTGCTGCTGCATATTTCCGGCAGGGCGGACGGGGATGTGCAGGGCATGAGGAAATCGAAATGGCCCGCTTTGCGAACGGCATGAAATTCGGGCGCTTTGGGCAAGGCGCGGCGGACGGCATCGGCATAGTCGGGCGAGGGGAGGATCGCGTCCTCGTCGGCTCGCCATAATTGGATGGGCATGGTCAGGTTGGCCAGTCCCGCGCGATCAAAAGCAAATCCTAGCGCGGGCGCGGCGACCACCAGCGCCTTGATGCGCTGGTCGCCCTGCCACGACCAAGCCGGCTGGTCAGAACGCGGCTGGCCAGCCAGCAAGCGGCAATCAAACCATGCCGGATGATCGGCGCAGTGGCGTGGGATTGTCGAAAGATCCGGCTTACCGCCTGCCGCTGCCAGCACGGTGAAGCCCCCGGCGGAGAAGCCGAAAGCGCCAATGCGCTTCGCATCAACCGCCGCAGCGCCATCCCAGGTCGTGAGCATCATGTCGATCAGCGCAGAGAGTGCGCGGGGCCGGTCTTCAATCATGGTGGCACGGCTCTGGTCACGCCAGTTGTCCCCGGGATGCGTAAGGGCGGCCACGATGAACCCGGCCTTGGCCAGGGCAATCGCCGTATCCGCATGGCCGGAATAGACACCGCCCGTGCCATGCGAGATGACGACCAAGGCATGCTTCCCCGCCGGCAGGGCAGCACCGGGAATGACTTGTTGTGCGCTAATGCCCAGCGGCATGGCCACCGGTTGCCCTTGTGCGGGATACCATATGCCGACTTCGACGCCGTCAGGCATGATCAGATGCCCAAAACCGGCCTCGGGCGCGCTGACGAGCGGCAGCGACGCGCTCGTTGCCGCGGACGGGATGCTGGCGGCGCAAACGGTGGCAAGGACGAGATGCAAACGCATAAGACACGATCTCCTGTTCCATCTCGCCGCTCTTTCGGGCCTTAAAGAGAAAGAACAGGGCTGCTTCGTGAATGGGCGAATGGGTTCGCGGGCGGGCGAATGGTCTTCGCAAGCGCATCGTGCCACCGTATAAGTCTTGGCATGATCATCCGTCCGCCCGATGTTCTGCATGCCCTGGCCGGAACCACGCTGCTGGGCGTCCTGCTGGCAGCTCTGGGGCCGTTTGGAACCTATCTCAATGGCCCGTTGCCCTCCCGCCTCGCCTATTGGCTGGCAACTGCCTGGCTGGGATTGGCGATGTATGGTGCCGTGCTGCTGGGCGTTCAGTCGTGGGTGAAGAGTGCGCCATGGTGGCGGTGGGGCATGATCATTGCCGGCTCGTTGTTCGCCAGTCTCCCGGAAGCCTGGTTTTCGCGTAGGCTGGCCTTTGCGCTATGGCCGATGCTGCCCCAACAAGCGCTTTCGTTCTGGCCATGGTATGGGCAGACCGTGCTGGTGGGCGGCGCGTGGACGATCGGGGTGGCCCTGCTGCTCACCCGCGACCGGAAGAGCGACCTCATATCCGGCAGCACCGCTAGCGCGTCAACCGAGCAACCAGGTGAGGACTTGTCGCCGTTTTCCGGCGATGTTCTCGCCCTGCAAATGGAGGATCACTATATCCGAGTGCACCGGTCGGACGGGTCCCAATTGGTGTTGATGCCGTTGAGCCAGGGCATTGCGGCCCTCGGCAGAACGGAAGGGTTACGCACGCACAGATCATGGTGGGTTGCCCGCGCGGCAGTGGCGGAAGTGCAAGGCACACCGCGCGCGATGAAGCTGAGATTGCACAACGGGCTGGAGGCCCCCGTCGCCAGATCTGCCGTAACGTCGCTCAGGCAGGCTGGGTGGATATGATCGTCCGGATACCTATCGTACAGCGCGCCCTGACCAGTCGGCCGCCGGGAGATGACTGCGCTTCAAGGCGTTGGCGGCGGCGAAGCGCGCCCTCCGCTGGTTCGGAAATCTTAGCAATAGCTTGCGCGGCTTCACGAATGACCGGATTTGGCCAAATGAGACGCTCTGTAACGGGGTGCCGATCGGCCGCTTTGTCTCACGATACAGCGTTCCGCTTCCGGCAGCACGCGACCCAGATTAGGCCGTTCGTGATCATCGACAATAACGTCTGCATCCGCCGAAAGCTGCCAGGCGGTTTTCAGGATTCAGCCTCGACCCCGCTGAAGACTGCAACGGGGTGGGAAATGGACATCGTCACCTTGAAATGAACGGACATGCTTGGGTGGAAATGACAATCGAAGCCGCCCCCAAGATCAGCCAGGGTCCCAAAACCCACCGAACGGAAATGCGGTCGCCTGATCGAACCCTCGTGCGCCAAACGGCCGCTGAGGTTGAGAGAAATATAGCCGCGAGTAAGCCGAGGATAACAAGGTTGAAGCCGTTGAGGCCGCATTGCCACTCGCCCCAAGCCACAACGGTGAAGACTAACCCATAGACGGCAGAAAGGCCGCCAATCAGCAGGCAGAATATCGCGACAGATTTTCGCAGCATTGAAAGGGTTTAGCACATTGCGACAATTTTCGGAATGGCGTCGGTTGCTGAAGGGCGGCTTCCTAGCCAGCGCACGGCAAAATCCGCAGGTCCGCTTTCAGGCAGCTGCTCGATCCAATTTGCGGCCGCACCTGGTGGCGCGAAGCGGTCATTCGTTCGCTAAGCGAAAGCGCTCAGGATTCCCGAAAAACAGGCGAGACCGGCAACGAGGTGGGCAGCCGCCGCAACAGCAACGGCGCGGTAATTTTTTGTGGCTATCGCGCTGCCAATCAGTGTGCCGTACAGCGGAAACTGAGCCAGGCCCACGCCGATCCCAATTGGCCCAATGCTCCGTTCGAGCAACGTCAGAAGCATAGAAAACGGGAAAAGTGCGCGTGCAGCGACATAAGAGCCATGACCTGCTCCCCCTGACAAAACCGCAGCCACGATTGCCGCAAGCGCTACCAAAGTGCCAATTGCCGCTCCGCACCATCCCTCCCAGCGTATCAAGGGGGAACGATCCATCGGGACTATTTCATCGATATGGCGATGGTCCGCAAGTGGGCGAGTGCTGACTAGCTCGAGATGGTGGGAAGCGGACCTTCCGCCTACCTCAAAATCGGTTGTCTGAATCCCAATCTCTCAGGCCAGGTGTTGCTGGAAGTCCAAGGCTCTGATCATCAAGCCACTCGACGACGCGACCATCGACGTTCCGGGCGGCGAGTAGATCTGTATGGGCCAACACCATACCGAGCAGGAGAGCCTGAACTTCATCAACGCCTCCGGCTCTCTTGCTTTTCGTACCGTCCGGCCAGTCAATCTGAACTTTGCAGAAGAAGCTGCCAGCATCTTCTTCGGGTCTGTGAAAACGACACTCCGCCTGCTGCCCATCGATCATGAAAACTCGCCGAGCAATTACGTCATCGGTCATGCGCCTGCTTTCGCTCGATCAGCCAAACGGGTTCGGCTATGTCCGCAAGTGGGTGGGAGCCGCCGGTTCGCGCTGCACAGAATAACGGCCGCTTCGTCCCACGAAGCGGCGTTCCGTTTCCGGCAGGACGCGACCAGACCCGGTCATTCCGGTATGGTTCTGGGAGAACGTCAGCTGGAGACCCGCAAGAACTAGAGCAGATTCCGATCACTCTGGCTCATAACCTGCTGCGATAAAGTAATTTGTGCATTCGTGGGGTGTGAAGCGTGGCAGCGCATCGCGAATGGCATCCCAGAGTTCGGGGACAGTCCG